>NZ_JNXJ01000052.1:0-76579 GCF_000716625.1 Streptomyces bikiniensis
GGGCGAGCGTACGGGGGAGGGGTGGGCGCGGGGACGGCGGGGCCCCGAGGGGCCCGGTCCCCGCGGGGACCGGCCGGGTCAGCCGAGCTTCAGCTCCCACTGCGAGGCGTTGTAGTCGAAGCCGGGGTTCACCTCGACCGTCAGGTTCTTGGCGTCCTTGGGGACGTCGAAGGCGACGGTGAGGGTGGCCTTCTTGCCGGGCAGGACGGTGCCCTGGAAGCCCGCGCCGACCTTCTCGTCGAAGATCTGCTCGGCCGCGACGCCGTTCGTCCCGGCGCGCCCGGTCAGCGTGACGAGGGTGGCGTCGAACTTCTTCTTGCCGCCGTTCTCGACGACGACGGTGACCTGGTACGCCTTGTTGCCCTCGGTGTGTCCGGCCGCGAACTCGCTGGGCTTGTACGCCTTCGGGTCCGAGACCGTGACCTTGAGGTCGTCGTCGTAGACCGAGGTGTCGCCGTCCGCCAGGTTCTTGGCCGCCGGGTCCTTGGGCGCGGTCTCCTTGATGGCCTTGTCGATCTCGTCGACCGCGTCGCTGACGGCCGTGAACGTGATGACCGCGCCGACGACCGAGAGGACCAGGGCCGCGAGGCCGAGGAGCGCGCCGGTGAGCGCCATTCCCTTGTTGTCCGCCTCGCCGCGCTTCACGCGCCCCTTGCCGACGAGCCCGAGGACCAGGGCGATCAGGCCCAGGATGCCCGCCAGCCAGAAGAGGAGCGGCACGATGCCGGAGAGCGTGCCGATGATGCCGAGGATCAGGGCCGCGGTGCCGAGACCGTTGCGCATGGCCCGGTGCGGGGCGGCAGGCGGGACCTGGGTGCCGTATGACATGGGTGTGTCCTCCCGGACATTGAAGATGTCTGGTGCGATGGATCAATCACAACAGAGCTTGTGAACCGAGTCAACACGGTTCACAAAAAAGAGATCGGGTCACGCTGTGAAGTGGTGTCGCGCAGTCCCGTCGGTAGGATGGGTGACACACGAGAGTCGCCAGCGGGCCAGCCAGGGGAGACGGGTCAGATGCCGGAGAACGCAGCGGACGCCGGTGCGGCGGAGAAGAACGCGGACACCCCCGCCACGGAGACCGCCCCCGCCACGGAGACCACCGCCGCCGAGGCCGCCCCCGCCGAGGCCGCCCCCGCCGAGGTCACCGCCGCCGGGATCGCCCGGCTCGCCGGGGTCGGCCGGGCCGCCGTCAGCAACTGGCGCCGCCGTCACGCCGACTTCCCCAAACCCGTCGGCGGCACGGAGAGCAGCCCCTCCTTCGCCCTCGCCGAGGTCGAGGAATGGCTCCGCGCCCAGGGCAAACTGGCCGAGGTCCCGCTCAGGGAGCGCGTCTGGCAGCAGGTCGCGGGTCACCCGGCCGGCGCCGTCACCGCCCTCGTCCACGCCGGCTGCGCCCTCCTCCTCGTACGGGACCGGTCGGCGGCCTGGCCCTCGCTCGCCGCCCTCCCCGACGAGCGGCTGACGGAGGTGCTGCCGGTCGCCCTGGAGGAGACGCTGACCGAGCGCCTCGGCCCCGGGCGGGCCGTCCTCACCCCCACCTCGGGCGCGCTCGCCGTCTCCCTGCCGCTCCTGCGCGGGGCCGCCGAGCTCGCGGCCGACACCGGCGCGCGCCAGGCCTTCGAGTTCCTGCTCGGCCGCCACCTCGACGCCAACCCGCGCCAGTACACGCTCACCCCGCCCGGGCCCGCCGCCCTCATGGCGGCGCTCGCGGCCCCCGCGCCCGCCGGCGAGGGCGCCGCCCCGCTCACCGTCCTCGACCCGGCCTGCGGCACCGGCGGGCTGCTCGGCGCGGTCGAGCGCCCCGGCGCCGTCTGCGGCCAGGACGCCGACCCCGACCTCGCCGCCCTCACCGCCCTGCGCCTGGCCCTCGCGGCCGACGCCGACATCCGGGTCAGGTCCGGGGACAGCCTGCGCGCCGACGCCTTCCCGGCGCTCGCGGCCGACGCCGTCCTGTGCCACCCGCCGTTCAACGAGCGCAACTGGGGCCACGAGGAACTGGCCTACGACCCGCGCTGGGAGTACGGCTTCCCGGCCCGCACGGAGTCCGAACTGGCCTGGGTGCAGCACGCCCTGGCCCGCCTCCGCCCCGGCGGCACCGCCGTCCTCCTCATGCCGCCCGCCGCCGCCTCCCGCCGCTCCGGCCGCCGCATCCGCGCCGACCTGCTCCGCCGGGGCGCCCTGCGCGCGGTCGTCGCCCTCCCGGCCGGCGCCGCGCCCCCGTACGGCATCCCGCTCCACCTCTGGGTGCTGCGCAAGCCCGTCCCGGGCGGCCGGCCCCCCGCCGAACTCCTCCTCGTGGACACCGCGTCCGAGCACGCGGGCCCGGGCCGGGAGGGCCGCGACCGGCTCGACTGGCCGGCCGTCCACACCGCCGTACTGGACGCCTGGGCGCCCTTCGACCGGGACGGGACCCTCGCCGGGACGCCGGGCGCGAGCCGTTCCGTCCCCGTCATCGAACTCCTCGACGACGACGTCGACCTCGCCCCCGCCCGCCACCTGCCGCCCCCGGCCGCCGCCGGAGGCGCGGCCCAGCTCGCCGGGGTGCGCGAGCGCCTGACGGAGACCCTGCGCCGCACCCGCGAGCTGACCCCGCCCCCGGTCACCGACCCGCCCGCCGCCGGGGCCGGCCGGCCCACCACCACCGTCGGCGAACTGGCCCGCGCCGGGGCCCTGGTGCTGCGCGCGGGCGGCGCGGGCACCGCCCCCGCCGCCGCCCCCGTCGCCGTCCTCACCGACCACGACGTGTTCGCCGCCCAGCCGCCCTCCGGCACGCTGCCCGACGGCCCGCCCGAGGACCCGGTCCTGCTGGCCGCCGGGGACGTCGTCGTCCCGGTCCTCGGCGGCGGGGCGGCCGTCCGGGTCGTGGACGCCACCGCCGAGGGCGCCGCCCTCGGCCGCAACCTCCAGCTCCTGCGCCCCGACCCGGCGGCCCTCGACCCCTGGTTCCTGGCCGGTTTCCTGCGGGCCACCGCCAACACCCGGCAGGCCAGCAGCTACGCCTCCACCGCGACCCGCCTCGACGTCCGCCGCCTCCAGCTGCCGCGCCTGCCCCTGGCCGAACAGCGCCGCTTCGGCGAGCGGTTCCGCGCCCTCGCCGCCTTCGAGGAGTCCCTGCGGCAGGCCTCCCGCCTCGGGGACCAGCTGGTCCAGGGCCTGTACGACGGCCTGGCGGACGGCTCCGTGGCCCCCTGACGGCGCCTCCGCTCCTCATCTCTTCGACAACGGTTCCGGGTATCCCGGAACCGTTGTCCGTATGGGTGTATACGCTCGTCCTCGCACCCCATCCGTCCGAGCAGGAGCAGCAGGATGTACGGCCCCACGCAGGTCCCGCAGGTTCCGCGGCCGCCCGGGAGTTCCCTCTCCGGTGGCCGGATCGCGCTGCTCGTCCTCTTCTGTCTCCTCGCACTGCTCAGCTGCGGCTTCCTGTCCTGGGCCCCGCTGATCCGGCTCGCGTGCGTCACCCGCAGGGCGCGCGACTGGGTGGTGTGCGGCGTGCTGTTCGCGGTGTCGGCCGGACTGTTCTCGTACGCGGCGGCCACCGGCGACAAGGAGACCGGCACCGCCGAGTCCTTCATCGCGGTCGGCGTGATGGTGTCCCTGGTGGCGGGCTCGATCGCGTACTACCTGTTCGGAGAGATCCGCCACGCGGAGCGGCAGCGCACCGCGCGCGCGTACGGCCCGGTCGGGTACACGTACGGGAGCAGCGGCGGTGCCGCGACCGTCCCGGGCGCGGACGTGCGCCCGAACCCGTACATCGGCCCCGCCGCGCACACGCCCGCCCCGCACACGCCCGTCGGCCCGGCGCCCGCCGTGCCGGTCGTGCCCGGCCCCGCCACCCCCGTGCCCCAGCCGCCCGGCCCCCGCATCGACCAGGTCCGCGCCGAGCTGGACGAGCTGAGCGACCTGCTGCGCAACAGGGACGCGGGCGAGTCCCGGGACGGCGGCGGCGCCCGGTGAACGGACGGGTCGTCGGCGGGCGTTACGAGCTCGCCACCGTCGTCGGCCAGGGCGGCATGGGCCAGGTCTGGACGGCGTACGACGGACGCCTCGACCGCCGGGTCGCGGTGAAGCTGCTGCGGCCGGCCGGCATGAACGGACAGGCCTCCTCCGCCGACGAGCTGCGCCGCCGCTTCGTGCGCGAGTGCCGGGTCACCGCGCGCGTGACCCACCCCGGCCTGGTGACCGTGCACGACGCGGGCAGCGAGGGCGAGGACCTGTATCTCGTCATGCAGTACGTGGAGGGCGCGGACCTCGCCGACCACCTCGCCGAGCACGACCCGTACCCGTGGGAGTGGGCGGTCTCCGTGGCCGCGCAGCTCTGCGCGGTGCTCGCCGCCGTGCACGCGGTGCCGATCGTGCACCGCGACCTCAAGCCGCGGAACGTGATGATCCGCCCGGACGGGACGCTGACCGTCCTCGACCTCGGCGTGGCCTCCGTCCTGGACACCGACACCACCCGGCTCACGCACACCGGCTCGCCCATCGGCAGCCCGGCGTACATGGCGCCGGAGCAGGCCATGGGCGGCGCCGTCGGCCCGGCCACCGACCTGTACGCGCTCGGCGTCCTGCTCCACGAACTCCTCAGCGGGAACGTGCCGTTCTCCGGCTCGACCGCGCTCGGCGTGCTGCACCGGCACCTGTACGACCCGCCCACCCCGCTCCGGCAGCTGCGCCCCGAGGTCCCCGAGCCGCTGGAGGCGCTGGTCCTCCGGCTCCTCGCCAAGGACCCCCGGGACCGGCCGGACGGCGCGCACGAGGTGTACGAGCACCTGCTGCCGCTGCTGCCCGCGCGCGGCGCCCCGGCGGGCCCGATGGACCCGACCCGGCCGTTCCTGCGCCCGCACGCGCCCTGGCCGGACCGCGCGCAGGCCCCGGCGGGCCCGGTGCGCCCGGTCCCGGTCCCTCCCGTGCCCACGCCGCCCGTCCCGGTCCCGCCCGTACCCGCGCACGCCCCGACCCCGGTCCCGCAGGCCGACCCCCGGGTGTACGCGCAGCCGGGGCCGTTCGCGCGCCCGGACGTCGCCGCCGCCGTGGACGAGGTCAAGCGGCTGCTCGCGGAGGGCTCGCTGACCCAGGCCGTGGACGTCCTCGGCGGAATCCTGCCCGCGGCCGAGGCCGAGCACGGGGAGCGGTCGCCCGTCGTCCGCATCCTGCGCAAGCAGTACGCGTCGACGCTGATGGACGACGGCCAGTACCGGCGCGCCCTGCCGGAGCTGCGCCGCCTCGCGGCGGACCGCCAGGCGGAGGCGGGCCCGGCGGACCCCCAGACCCTCCAGTTCCGCTACGACGCGGCGCTGTGCCTGGAGCAGCTGGGGGAGACGGCGGCCGCGCTCGCGGAGTTCCGGTCGGTCCTGCCGTACTACGAGCGGGAGCCCGCCCGGGCCTTCGACATCCGGCAGCGGATCGGACTGCTGCTCCTGGCGGCGGGCGAGCACACGGCCGGCCGGGACCAGCTCCAGCGGCTGCTGTTCGACGCGGAGCGCACGTACGGCCCGTACCACCCGCTCCCGGCGGAGCTGCGCAGGGCGCTGGACCACCAGCGGATGATGGGCCCGCGCCCCTGACGGGGGCCTCCGGCAACGGAACGGCGTCCCTGACGGGACGACAGGATCACGACTCGGCAAATGATCGGCAAGTGGATCTTCGTGATCCTTTTTGCCGTTTTTGATACATGTAACGTTCGCGTCTGATCATGTCCATACCCGCAAGGAATCCTTCATGACGACGCCGCCCGCGCCCTTCCCTTCCGAGCAGCAGCCCGCCCCCGCGAAGAAGGGTTCCGGGATCCTCAAGAAGATCGGCGGTGTCGTCGTCGCGATCGCCGTCGCGATAGCCGTGAAGCTGGGCCTCCCGCACCTCACCGGCGACGCCCCGGTGCACGCCAAGGCCGGCGAGTGCGTCACGGTCACCGGTCCGGACAACGACCCGAAGGTCGACACCGTCGACTGCTCCTCCGGCAAGGCCGACCTCTTCAAGGTCGTCAAGGTCATCGACGACACCTTCGACGTGAACAAGTGCGGCGAGGAGCTGTCGGCGCTCGCGCAGCAGCTCGACTCGGACAAGTTCGTCCTCTGCATGGAAGAGGTCGCCGCGAAGTAGGCGCGCGTACTCCTCGAAAAGGGCCGGAACCCGTGACGGGTTCCGGCCCTTCTCGCGTTCCGCCCTCGTGCGAACGCGCGGGTAGCGTGGACCCGGTGGAGAACGAAGAGACCGCGACGAGCGGACCGACGAAGCCCGAGGTCGTCCTTCCGGAGGGCGACGCCCCCGCCGAGCTGACGACCCGGGACCTCGTCGTCGGGGACGGGGCCGAGGCGAAGCCGGGCGGGGTCGTACGCATCCATTACGTCGGCGTCACCTTCGCCACCGGGAAGGAGTTCGACTCCTCCTGGGAGCGCGACGAGCCCTTCAAGTTCGCCGTGGGCGGCGGCCGGGCCGTCAAGGGCCTGGACCGGGGGATCAGGGGGATGAGGGTCGGCGGCCGGCGCGAGATCGTCGTCCCCCCGCGCCTCGGCTACGGCAAGCAGTCGCCCTCACCGCTGATCCCGGCCCACTCGACCCTCGTCTTCGTGGTGGACCTGCTCTCCGCCACGACCTGAGCCTCAGCCCCCGGGCTTCACCCCGTCCACGAAGGACGCCCAGGCGCCGACCCCGAAGACGAGAACGGGCCCGTCCGGGACCTTGCTGTCGCGGACGGGGACGAGGGGGAGGTTGTCGGCGACCTCCAGGCACTCGCCGCCGTCCTCGTTGCTGTAGGAGCTCTTGCGCCACGTGACGGTGCTCAGGTCGACGGCTCGCACGATGCTTCCTCCAACGTCCGCATGATGAACTTTCTCGAATCGGCCGGGGAGAGGGCCAAGTCGCGGACGAAATCGTATCGAAGCTGGAGCCGGTTGACGGCGGCTGTTTCTTCAACGACCTGACCGGAGTGGGAGGTCTCCAACCAGGCCACCGTCCGGCCGTCCGTGGGCTTCAGGAACATCACGTGAGTGTTCCCGAGGGCGTACAACCCGGCGGAGTGGAGCACCACTTGAATGGTCACGTTCCGGCGTTCACCGATTGTGATGAGGTGCTCCAACTGCTCCTGCCATTCGGCCCGGACCGGTAGCCGTGTGCGGAGCACCGTCTCCGAGATGATCGCGCGGAACGAAGGAGCGTCCTCGCCCTCCAGCAGGGCGTGCCGCCCCCATCGGGCCTCGACCTGCCGGGTCAGTTCTTCACCTTCGAAGCTGCCCCACCCCAGCACGGTGTGCGCGTACGCCTTCGTCTGGAGCAGGCCGGGCAGCAGATAGGGCGCGTAGTGCCACAGGCTGATCGCCTCCGACTCAAGCGTCATGTACCGGCGGTACTGCTCCTTGAACTGGGTCGGGTCCGCCAGCGCCAGTTCCCACAGCGTCAGCAGCAACCCCGGCGTCCCGTAGTACTGGTCCAACGCCTTGACGACCTCCGGGCCGCCCAGCGTCTCCCCGTTCTCCATCTTCGAGAACAGGGACCAGTCCCAGCCCACGACATCGCCCAGTTTCCGCAGGGTCAGGCCCCGTTCGGCCCGCAGTGACCGCAGTTCCTCCGCGAACCGCTTCCTCGGCTCCTGGCTCCGGCCCGTGACCGCCCGTCTCGCCGGCATGGCGCGCCCTCCCCTTGTGGAAGATGTGGAACTACCCGCGCCACCTGCAGAAGTACCGCCCGACCGCGCTCTTCGTTCCCTCGGACCGGGACATCCTCTTCTCGTACCCGGAACACGCACCGTAGTCCACCCGTGGCGCTCCGCGCAGGTGGTGGAAGGGAAGAGGAGAGGGCGCATGGAGTCGCACGGACCGGAGCGCGGGGCGCTCGTGTACGACCAGGTGGCCTGTGTGGTGGGGGAGTTCCGGGGGAGGGCCGGGCCGTACGCGATGCTGCGGCCCGTGGGCGGTGGCCGGGAGTGGCAGGCGGACCCCGCCGACCTGCGCCCGGCCACTCCCGCCGAGCGGCTGAGCGCGGGCGTGCGGGCGGCCAACGACCGGACCCGCGCGGGCGCGGAGGCGACGGGCCCGGTACCGGACCTGAGCCGGCCGCCCCGTCCCGTACCGCACTGCGTGGCGTGTGCGCTGCTCGTACGGGAACGGCGGGAGGCGCGGGAGCGGTTCGACCGCAGCGCGGAGACGGACGCGAACGTCCTGATGCGCCGGCACCTGAGCCGGGACCATCCCTGACCGCAACCTTTCGCGCGCCCCGGGGGTCATGGGTGGGAAGCGTCACGAGGACCGTCAGGGAGCGACCGCCGCATGACCGAGGAAACCGCAGTCCGGGGCCGGAAGGCCTGGTCGTCCCCGCGTGCGAGGGCACTGGCGGCCGGGTGCCTCGTCCCGGCCGGAGCGGTGGGCTGGTGGGCCGATCGGGACGGCGGACTGCTCTGGGTGGCCCGGCTGTTCCACCACCCGCTGCTCTTCGGCGTGCTGGCGGCGGGACTGCTGACGGCGGCGCTGATCGGCGCGGTGCGCAACCTGGCCGTCCGCGTCCTGGCGGGGGTGGCCTTCGGGCTCGTCCTCCTCATGGCCTTCCCCTTCTTTTTCTTCGCGCTCTTCGAACTCCCCCGGGAGGCGTCGGACACGGCGGCCCCCGGCCGCGACGACCGCAGCCTCGTGATCGTGGAGGGATCCGCCATGATCGACCCGCTGTGGTGGGTCTACGTGGACGAGGGACGGGGGCCGTTGACGCGCCGCTGGCAGGTGGGCCACTTCAACGGCGACGCCGCCGAGAACGCCCTCGCCGAGGCCTCCTGGGAGGGCCCCGACCGCGTCCGTCTGGTCACGGGGTACGCCGAGGACGGCACCGAACGGGTCCACCTCATCGACCTCGACCCCGGGACGGGCCGCCCGTCGCGCACGGTGGAGAGGGGCTGACGCGCCCCTCTCCCGCCCCATCCGCCGTCCGGCCGCCCGGAACAGTCCGGCGCGCCGGTACCAGCACACACTTCTGTGAAGGACGTATGAGACACATGATCCGCCGTGCGGCCGTGCTCGGCGCGGCCACCGGCCTGCTCACCGGGGCGACCCTCCTCGCCCCGCACTCCGCGACCGCCACCGGCGAGCTGCGGCTGTCGGGGTATGACGCGGTGGTGGCGCCCGGGGCGATGCCGCGGTTCTATCCGATCGTCGAGTCCGGCACGACCATCTCGGGCAAGGTCGTCGTCGCCGTCGGCACGCAGCCGATGACCGATCCGGAGGGCGCGGGCGCGGGCTTCCCGGCGGGGTACCGTCCCGGCCTCGGTCAGTGCACGCAGCCCGCCGGCTACACCGGTGTCTTCGTCTGTGAGGGGGCTCCGTACCAAGCGCCCAACGTCCTCGTGCCTGCCACCGCCACGGACGCCACCCTCTACTGGGGCTTCGCCTACATACCGGCCGCCGGTGACCTCGACGCGGCGGTGAAGGCGGCCCGCAGCGCGGGCTCCCGCCCGGCCGACGGGCGGCACGGCACCGGCAAGGTCACCGTCAAGTCCCGTGCCCACGCGCTGTTGAACACGGTGGCCTTCGACCTCCCGGCCGTCCCGGACGGCGGCACGGTCCGCCAGCGGCTCCGCGTCCACGCCAACGACGCCGGGAGGCTGTTGTTCCGCATCGACCGTGCCGAAGGGCAGTTCATCGCCTCCGCGCCGCCCATCCGCGTCGACAAGGTCGCCACCGGGCCGGGCGCCGGCTGCGAGATCGGCCGGACGACGGTGCCGGACACCGCCGTCAACCACCTCGTCTGCTCCCTCGAAGCCGGGGATCACGTCATCGACTACGAACTCACCGCCGAGAAGGGCCAGTACGCGCAGAAGCTCCAGGCCTTCACCCGTTACGACATCTACGACCAGGGCGTCTGGGACGAGTCCGACGTCAAGCACACCAGCGCGCCGTTCGCCGTCCAGGGACGTACGGTCAGGCCCGGCCACAGCCTGCTGGGCCGCGACACCGCCGGCAGGCTCTGGACGCAGTCCGGCACCGGTGACGCCGCTCGGCCGTTCGACGAACGCTACGAGGTGGGCCCCGGCTGGCAGACGTACAAGACGCTCACCTCCCTCTCGCCCCTCCGGCAGCCCCTCCACTACCGCAGCGCCGTCAGGCCGTCGGCCGTCACCCGGGGAACGGGCGACCTCGTCGCCCGCGACGCGTCCGGAACCCTCTGGTACTACGACCGCCAGTTCGTCCACGACACGCCGTACGCGACCCGCGTCCGCGTCGGCCCCGGCTGGAACGCCTACGACCGGCTCGCCGGTGCGGGGGACCTCGACGGCGACGGGTTCGTGGACCTGGTGGCCCGCGACGGGTCCGGCGGCCTGTGGTTCTACGGGGGCACCGGCAGGCTCGCCGACGGCAACCGCTTCAAGGCACGCGTGCGCGTGGGCGGCGGCTGGCAGGCCTACGACCGGCTGGCAGGCGGCGCGGACCTGAGCGGCGACGGACGGGCGGACCTGCTGGCCCGCGACAAGGCCGGAATCCTGTGGCTGTACAAGGGGACCGGCAAGGCCGCCGCGCCCTACGCCACCCGCGTGCGCGTGGGCGGAGGCTGGCAGGCCTACGACCAGCTCGTCGTGGCCGGAGACCTCACCGACGACGGACGCGCGGACGCCGTCGCCCGCGACAGGGCGGGGGTCCTGTGGCTGTACAAGGGCACGGGCGCCGCCGCCGTTCCCTTCGCCACCCGCACCCGTGTCGGCGGGGGATGGAACACCTACAACCTGCTCTTCTGAGCGTGTTCTCGAGGCGGGCGCCTTCGTGCCGGACCGTGCGGCCGGCACGAAGGCGCGGGTGCCGCGCGGGCTCAGGCGCTCTTCGGGGCCCGCGGTTCGCGGCGCATCGCCCACAGGACCGGGCCGCCGCCCGGCAGGCTGAACTCGTCGCGCACGACGAAGCCGAAGTGCTCGTACACCGGCAGGTTGTCCGGCTTGGAGGACTCCAGGTGGACCGGCAGGCCCGCCGCGTCGGCCTTGGCGAGGCCCGAGCGGAGGAGGGCGGAGCCGTGGCCCCGCCCCCGGGCGGCGGGGTCGGCGCCTATGACGGCGAGGTACCAGTGGGGCTCGGTCGGGCCGTGCTCGGCGGCGGCCGTGACGGCGTCACGGAAGGCCCCGGCCCGGTCGCCCAGGATCTCCTGGAGCTCCCGGATCGTGTCCGCGTCCGGGACGGCCTTGTCCGCGCCCTCGGGTGACACCCAGAAGGCCGCCGCCGCGTCGGTGCGCTCGCACACGCCGTGGAGGCCGTACTGCCGGGTGAACAGGGTGGTGAAGTACCGGCCGAGGCCCGCCTCGCGGGTGGCGTCGTCGGGGAAGAACCAGCGCATCATCGGGTCGTCGCCGAAGGCGGAGGCCAGCGTGCGGCCGACCGCCGGGGCGTCGTCGATCCGGGCCGTCTTCGGTGCGTTCGTCATGGGCATACGGGTCATTCTGCACCCGTGTTGATCTTCGTCCGTCGCGGGGTGCCTCAGGCGCGGGCGGTCCGGCGGGCGGCGCGGATCAGACGGACCGCGGCCACGACCGGGAGGGCGACCGCCGTCACGAGGAGGACGAGCAGTTCCGCCGGTCCGATGCGGCCCGCCGCGCCGAGGAGGCCGCTCAGGGGGAGCGCGAGGGGGGCGAGCACCACGAGGGCGGTCGCGAGGACCTTGGTGCCCCGCTCCCAGGCGTCGGACGTCCACAGCAGGACCAGGCCCGCGATCAGGACGATCAGGCCGACGTAGGAGCCGAGGAGCACGGCGAGCCCGCTGACGCCGAGCAGGACGGCCGTGTGGGTCGTACGGCCCTTCGACACGCCCTCGGGGCGCTGCCCGGTGGGCGCCCCGGCCGTCTCCGGCTCCTCCGCGCGGGCGGCGGCGACGATCGCGGCGGGGCTGCCGAGGCGGTCGAGGGCGGCGCGGACGGTCTCCGGGTCCCGCTCCTCGCCCACGGCGACGTCGAGGTGTTCGCGCAGGTCCGCGAGGAGTTCCTCGCGGCGCTCGGCCGGCAGGGAGGACGCCTCCCGCCCGACCGCGGCCAGGTAGTCGGTCACGAGGGGGTGTGCGGTGCGGGTCATGCGGAACCTCCGGGGGACGCGGTCAGGAAGTGGTCGACGCCGTCGCGGAAGCGCGGCCAGTCCTCGGTGAACTCGGCGAGCGCGGCCCGGCCGGACGCGGTGAGCGTGTAGTAGCGGCGGGCGGGCCCGGAGGCCGACTCGCGCAGCTCGGTGTCGACGAGACCGTCACGGCGGAGCCGGGACAGCAGGGGGTAGATCGTGCCCTGGCTGGTGGTCATGACGCTGACGGCGGCCAGCTCGTCGAGGATCTCGACGCCGTAGCGGGGGCCGCCCCGGAGGAGCGCCAGGACGCAGTACTCCAGGACGCCCTTGCGCAGCTGTGCGGCGACCCTGCCGGCCGCCTCCGATCTTGCTTCGCCAGGAACCATGTTATGCAAGATACCTCCGGAGGGGGCGTCGATCAACGGACCGCGTGCGACGATCCCCCGGTGACCGAACAGACCGCCGTGCCCGGCACCGTACGGACCGGACGCCTCGACCTCGTCCCCCTCGCCGTCGCGCACGCCGGGGAGATGGCGGAGGTCCTGGCCGACCCCGCCCTGCACGCCTTCATCGGGGGCGCCCCGCTGTCCCCGTCCGAACTGCGGGCGCGGTACGAACGGTTGGCCGCCGGATCGCCGGACCCGTCCGTGGCCTGGCACAACTGGGTGGTACGGCTCCGTGCCGAGGAGCGGCTCACCGGCACCGTCCAGGCGACCGTCACCGACGGCGGCCGGACCGCCGAGGTCGCGTGGGTCGTCGGCACGGCCTGGCAGGGCCGGGGCATCGCGCGCGAAGCGGCCGGGGGCCTGGTCGCCCTGCTCGCGTCCCGGGGCGTACGGACCGTCGTCGCCCACGTCCACCCCGACCACGAGGCCTCCGCCGCCGTCGCCCGCGCGGCCGGCCTCGCGCCCACCGACCGCACGGAGGACGGCGAGGTGCGCTGGGAGCTGCGGGTGGCCTCGCCGGACGCGCTCCCGTACGGGCTTGGAGTCTGAACGACCGGGTACCCGGCGACGGAGATCGTCCGGGAGGGTCGTGTTGGCCATGCAAGGAGGAGTCCTCCTCTCCGTCTGCGCGACGGCGTGCGCCGCCGTGATCGGCGTCCGCCAGGCGCGCAAGGAGACGCGGGAGGCGAGGGAGGCACGGGACTCGGTGTGGCGCGCGCCGTTCGCCGGAACCGGTACGGGGCCGGGGGCGGCGGGCGGAAGAGCCGTCTTCGGCGCCGCGGCGCTGCTCGCCCTCGTCCCGTTCCTGCTCGTCACGCTCTCGCACGGATACGGGACGGAGAGCAGGATCTCGGCCGTCCCGTTCCGGGAGATCCTGGACGCGTCCGCCCACGCCGACGTGGACCTCTCGGACGTGCGGGCCGTCAACCTCGTCGGCAACGCCCTCCTGCTCGTCCCCTTCGGCGCGACCGCCGCGTTCCTGTGGTCGGGCCGTCGGCACGTGCTCAAGACCGCCCTGGCCGGCGCGGCGTTCTCCCTCGTCGTCGAGGTGGCGCAGTACGCGCTCTCCCTGGGCCGCGTCTCGTCCGTCGACGACGTCCTCCTCAACACCGCGGGCGCCGCCCTGGGCGCCTTCCTGGTCCGGCGCAGGACCAGGAGGACGCGGGCGCGGCGGCTCACCCTGCCGAGGCCGTCCCGCGCCGGCGGAAGGTCCTGAGCCCGGCGCGGGACAGCAGGACCAGCACCGCCACCGCCCCCGCCGCCAGGCCCGCCCGCAGCCCCGGCGGCCGGAAGGAGCAGGAGAGTTCCGTGCGGTCGGGGCCGAGGGGGAGCGCCAGGAGGCCGCCGTACGCGGCCGGTTCGGCGTTCTCGCAGCGCCAGCCCGCTATGCGCGGGGCCGCCACGACCGCCGTGCCGCCGCCCGGCGGGAGGACGGCCCGCATCCCGGACGGGGTGACCTCCACCGAGGTCGCCGCGCGGGCGCGCAGGGCCGCGACCGCCGCGCGCAGGCGCCCGTGGTCCAGGCAGCCCAGCTCGCCGGGGCCCGGGAGCGACGGCCGCAGGCCGGGGGTCCGCTGGAGGCCGAGGGACACCATCGCCGCCTGCCGCTTCGGCCGCCCGCCCAGGAGCCGGACCTCGCGGTCGCCCAGGCGGGCCGGGCCCGTGGCGTCCGGGGCCCAGAGGAAGACCTCCGTACCGACCCGGCACGCGCCCGCGTGCGGAGCCTCGTACACCCGGGAGCCGAGCAGGAGTTCCTGGTTCCGGAAGGGCGACGGGCCGTAGGCCGGGGGCGGGCCCGGCGGCCGTACCGTCACCAGGGGCAGGAACGTCTCCGTGCGGACCACCCCGCCGTCCCGCCAGCGCGCCCCCACCCCGAACAGCGCGTCCGTCACCGGGTTGTCGAGGCCGAGCAGGTTCCGGCCCCGCGAGGTCCAGCCGCCGCCGAGCGCGTCCAGGACGGAGGTGAGGACCGCCGGGGTGTGGCTGCTGTAGTACGCGGCGCCCTGGCCGCCCAGGAGCAGCGGGTCGTTGCCCGCGACCCGGGGCAGGCCCGGGTCCGTGCGGTACGCGGGCCAGCCGTCCGCCGCCGCGAGCGCCGCCGCCCGCCGCTCCTGCTCCGGGCCGGACGGCGGGTAGTCGTCCAGCCGTACGAGTCGTTCCCGGTCCGCGTACGCCGTCGTCGCCGACGCCTGGCCGAGCAGCGTGCCCGTCACGAGGAGCGCGGCGAGCACGGCGCACCGGCCCCGGCGGGGGAGGAGCAGGGCGCCCGCCACGGCCGCGAGGCCCGCGCCCGCGAGCAGGAGCGCCCAGGGGGTGAGGACCGGGCTCGGCAGCGCCGCGAGGGCCAGGGCCAGGACGACCGCCGAGCCGCCGGCCACCGCCCGGCGGTCCGGCCGTCCGTGGGTCAGGGTCGTCCACGCCGTCAGGACCAGGACCCCGGAGAGGACGAACGTCTGCCGGTACGGGCTGCCGTTCGGCGTCGCGAAGGCGTGCCAGAGCAGATGCGTCGGGCCCCACTGCATCGACGCCGCCACCGCCGCGCACAGCCCCGGCCACAGCCACCGCTCCCGGCCCGGCACGTCCCGGCGGAAGAGCAGGGCCCCCGCGAGCAGCGGGACCGCCGTGCAGACGAAGGCCGCCGGGGTCGCGAAGCCGTACGTCACCGGGAGCAGCCGGGCGAGGAAGTCCGTCCCGGTCACCGGGGCGAACTCCCGCACCAGGCCCGGGTGGGCCTGCCGGGAGCCGAGGAGGACGGGGAGGAGCACGGGGGCCGCGAGGCCCACCCCGAGGCCCGTCGTGACCGCCGCCCGCACCAGGGTCCGTACCCGGAAGGAGTCCGTCACCGCCAGACGGACCAGGAGGACCAGGGCGGCGCCCAGGGTCGCCATGTACGCCGTGTAGAAGTTCGCGACCCAGCAGACCGCCACCACCAGCGGGCCGAGCAGCGGCCGGCGCCCCTCCCGCACCCACTCGCCCACCAGGCAGAGCAGCGGGAAGGCGATCAGGCCGTCCAGCCACATCGGGTTGTACGTGCCCTCCGCGAGCGACCAGCCGCACAGCGCGTACGAGGCGCCGAGCACCGCCGCCCACCACCACGCCCCCGGGCCGAGGCGGCGCAGCAGGAACGTCGTCGCGGCCGCCGCGACCGCCGTCTTCAGGACGGTGACCGCGTACACCGCGTACTCGACGTCCCCGCGCGGGAAGAGCGCCACCAGCGGGGCGAACGGGCTCGACAGGTAGGTGCCGTAGTCGGGCAGGAAGCTCGTCCCCCAGCCCGCCCGCCAGTCGAACAGGAGCCCGCCGTCCGCCCGCCCCCGCAGCAGGTCCCACAGGTGCGCGTGGAACGGCACGAACTGGTTGGCGAGGTCGTTCACGGCCCGGTGGCGCGGCCCGAAGGGGAAGACCCGGGCGACGGCGTCCCCGCCGCAGACGGCGACGACGGAGAGGAGGGCGGCCAGGAGGCACGCGCGGCTGTTCTTCGGCATGACGGGTCGAATATGCCAGCGAAAGCGGGCGAAACGGCGGGACGGGAAGGCAGTTCACGCGATGGTCGCCCGGAGGTCACCCGCGGCCGCCGCGGGCGCCGGACGGCGGCGGGAACGGGTGGGGCGGGCCGACACCCGGGTGACGGGTGAGTCGTTGGGGGAAACAGTCGCTCCGAAGTGGTGGCTCCGGCCCCGGTGACTCCCTACCATCGATCACCGCAAGGTCGTCCAACTGACGCACGACCAGCCCGGGAGGCTCCTTTGCACCGCCGCACGCAGCCCCGCACGCCCCGTAAGCCCCGCACGCCCCGCCGCACCGCGCTCGCCGTCTCCGCCGCACTCCTCGTCGCGGCCCCGCTGCTCACCGCCTGCGGCAGCGACGCACACCCGGGAGCCGCGGCCGTCGTCGGCGGCGAGCGCATCGACGTCGCCGGCCTCCAGGCGCAGGTGAAGGACGTCCGGGACGCGCAGGCGGCCTCCCCGGAGTCCGCGCAGCTCGTCGCGGCCACCGGCGACCTCGGCCGCCGCAAGCTCAACAGCATGATCTTCGACCGGATCGTCGAGAAGGTCGCCCGCGACAACGGCGTCACCGCCAGCCGCGCCGAGCTCCAGGCGACCCGCACCGCCTTCGTCCGCCAGAGCGGCGGCGAGGACCGGCTCGCCGCCGCCCTCCTCCAGGAGCAGGGCGTCGCCCCCGGCCAGATCGACGGCGTCGTCCGCCGCAACGTCCTCCTCAACAAGATCGCCGCCAAGGTGGGCGCCGACGACAGCCCCGAGGGCCAGAAGAAGCTGACGGGCGTCTTCACCGCCGCCTCCAAGGACCTCGGCATCGACGTGAACCCGCGCTACGGCGCCTGGGACGACGCCCAGATCCAGCTGGCCACCGCGACCCCGCCGTGGCTGCGCCGGATCAGCCAGGACCCGAACGCCGCCGGGGCGGGTGCCTGAGGCCGGCTCCCGGGGGCGGTGCCTGCCGCCGGGCGGGCCCGGGTAGGTTCGAGGGGTGACTTCCGAAAGCCCCGGCCGCGTCGTCCTGCTCACCGCCAGCCACCGCGTGGCCCCCGGACTCCTGTCCTGGCCCGCGTGGCAGGCGCTGCACTCCGCGGACCGGGTGCTCTGCCCCGACGAGCACCACCCCCAGCTGCCGTACCTGCGGGAGGCGGGCGTCGCCGTCGAGCACGCCCCGCCCACCGCCGAGGAGCTGGTCGAGGCCTGCGCCGGGGGCCGCACGGTCCTGCTGCTCGCCTCCGGCGAGGGCGACCGGCGCCTCACCGACGGCCTCGCCCGGCTCGCCGGCTCCGGCCGGGTCGCCATGCCGGAGCTCGAACTGCTGCCGGGCTCGTACGACCTGCCCGGCGCCCGCCTCCTCGACCTCGTCCAGGTCATGGACCGGGTCCGGCGCGAGTGCCCCTGGACCTCCGCGCAGACCCACGAGGGGCTGGTGAAGTACGCCATCGAGGAGGCGTACGAGCTGGTCGAGGCGATCGAGGACGAGGACCGCACCGCGCTCCGGGAGGAGCTGGGCGACGTCCTGCTCCAGGTCGTCTTCCACGCCCGGATCGCCGAGGAGGACCCCGAGGAGCCGTTCTCGGTGGACGACGTGGCCGGGACCCTGGTCGAGAAGCTGATCCACCGCCACCCGCACGTCTTCGGGGACGCCACCGCCGAGACCCCCGAGGACGTCCACGCGCACTGGCAGCGGACCAAGGCCGTCGAGAAGCGGCGGGAGTCCGTCACCGACGGCGTACCGCTCGGGCAGCCCGGCCTCGCGCTCGCCGCGAAGCTGGCGGGCCGGGCGCGCGCGGCCGGCCTCGACGTGGACCTCCCGGCGGACGGGGGCGTCGGCTACGAGCTGCTCGCCCTCGCGGCCCGCGCGGAGGCGGCGGGCGTCGACCCGGAGACGGCGCTGCGGGCCGCGGCCCGGACGTACCGGGACGCGATCCGGGCGGCGGAGGGGCTGTGAGGCGGTAGCGCCGTACACATACGAAGAGGAGGGCCGGGCCCGGCGGGGGCGCCCGGGCCGTCCCGCACGGGCCGCCGGGGCGCGCGGGGGCGCGCTGTACGGTCGGGGGGTGAGTGACAGCACCGCCCCGGACCCCGAGCCGCACCCCGCACCGACCTCCGGCCCGGCCTCCGGAACGGACCCAGCCTCCGGAACGGCCCCGGCTTCCGGAACGGCCCCGGCTTCCGGAACGGCCCCGGCCCCCGACGCGACCCCCGCCCCCGGCAGGGGCTCCGCGCCCGAGCTCTTCACCTGGGAGTTCGCCACCGACCCGTACCCCGCCTACGCCTGGCTGCGGGAGCACGCGCCCGTGCACCGGACGACGCTGCCCAGCGGGGTCGAGGCCTGGCTCGTGACCCGGTACGCGGACGCCCGGCAGGCCCTCGCGGACCAGCGGCTGTCCAAGAACCCGGCGCACCACGACGAGTCCCCGCACGCCAAGGGCAAGACGGGCATTCCGGGCGAGCGCAAGGCCGAGCTGATGACCCACCTGCTCAACATCGACCCGCCCGACCACACCCGGCTGCGGCGGCTCGTGTCGAAGGCGTTCACCCCGCGCCGGGTCGCCGGGTTCGCCCCGCGCGTCCAGGAGTTGACCGACCGGCTCATCGACGCGTTCGTGGAGAAGGGGAGCGCGGACCTCATCCACGAGTTCGCCTTCCCGCTCCCCATCTACGCCATCTGCGACCTGCTCGGCGTGCCCGAGGAGGACCAGGACGACTTCCGGGACTGGGCCGGGATGATGATCCGCCACGGCGGCGGGCCGCGCGGCGGCGTCGCCCGGTCGGTGAAGAAGATGCGCGGCTATCTCGCGGAGCTGATCCACCGCAAGCGCGAAGAGCCGGGCGACGACCTGATCTCGGGGCTCATCAAGGCCTCCGACCACGGCGAGCACCTCACCGAGAACGAGGCCGCCGCCATGGCCTTCATCCTCCTGTTCGCGGGGTTCGAGACGACCGTGAACCTGATCGGGAACGGCCTTTACGCACTTCTCCGCAATCCCGGACAAAGAGAACTCCTCCAGGACTCCCTCGCCGCCGGCGGGACCGGCCTCCTGGAGACCGGGATCGAGGAGCTGCTGCGGTACGACGGGCCCGTGGAGATGGCGACCTGGCGGTACGCGACGCGGGCGCTGACCATCGGCGGGCAGGAGATCCCGGCGGGCGACCCGGTGCTCGTGGTGCTGGCCGCCGCCGACCGGGACCCGGAGCGGTTCGACGGGCCCGACGTGCTCGACCTCGCCCGGCGGGACAACCAGCACCTCGGGTACGGCCACGGCATCCACTACTGCCTCGGCGCGCCCCTCGCCCGCCTCGAAGGGCAGACCGCGCTCGCCACCCTGCTGACCCGTCTGCCGGACCTCCGGCTCGCCGCCGACCCGGCCGAACTGCGGTGGCGCGGAGGGCTCATCATGCGCGGTTTGCGCACGCTTCCGGTGGAGTTCTCCCCGTCCGTACCCCTCTCGCACGGTGACGGTCCGTCAGAAATGTGATCTTCATGTGATCGAGTGGCCATCGACTTGTGACGAGCGTTCGAATGCCGCTACGTTTCCCGGCAGTCTCAGCCGTCACGCGAAAGGCGTACCTATGCGCTCCGGGAACGGACGACACCGTCGCCCCCGTCAGGCCCCCGCCATCGTCGTCGCCGCGGGCGTGACCGGATCCGCCATGGCGCTGCCCCTGCTCGCCACCGGATCCGCGTCCGCCGCCGACGCCGCCACCTGGGACCGCGTCGCCGAGTGCGAGTCGGGCGGTCAGTGGAGCGCCAACTCCGGGAACGGGATGTACGGAGGCCTCCAGTTCACCCAGGCGGACTGGGAGCGTCACGGCGGCCTGGCGTACGCGCCCAGCCCCGACTTGGCCAGCCGCGCCCAGCAGATCGCGGTGGCCGAGAAGGCCCTCGCCAAGGGCAGCGACGCCTGGGCGACCTGCGCGCCGATCGCCGGCCTGACGAACGACGGGAAGCCCACCGGGGTGGACCCGGGTCCGGCCACGGCCCCGACGACCTCCGTGACGCCCGTCCCCGAGTCGGGCTGGAACTCCGGCGCGTCGGGCGCCCCCGCGGCCACGCCGTCCACCGGGGCGCCGGAGTCCTCCGCGACGCCGTCCGCCCCCGCCGCGCCCGCAACGCCGTCCGCACCGTCCTCGCCGTCGGCTCCCGCCGTCCCGGCGGACCCGACCGCGCCGACCGCCCCCGCGACGCCGTCCGCGCCGACCCCGCCGTCCGGATCGACCGGATCGACCGGGGCGACGAACCCGGCGGACCCGACGCTTCCGGCCGACCCGACGGTCCCCGTCACCCCCAGTGAGTCCGTTACGCCCGGTACGCCTGTTACGCCCGGTATTCCGGGAGGTGAGGGAGCGTCGGTCGCGCCCGGCACGGGCAAGCACCGGGGCGAGGCCGCTCCGGAAGAAACCGGCAACCCGGACACTTCCGCCGAATCCGGCCGACATGCCTCAGGTAAGGGTGAGTCGCCCGAAGAAACCGAATCGACCCCCGTCGCCGACGAAGCGAATGATTCGGACGTAACGGACAGTCAGGGCTCTTCGGGTGAATACGTCGTGCGACCGGGTGACAGCCTTTCGGGTATCGCCCAGGCGAACGAACTCCCCGGAGGCTGGTCCGCCCTCTACGACGCCAACAAACGGACCGTGGGCATCGATCCGGACCTCATCCTCCCTGGTCAGAACCTTGATCTGACGCCGGGTTCGGTCTCGACGGCCGGGTAGTTCGTGGGCGTATGTCCGGTTCCGGACGAGTGAGACATGGGTCTCTTTGTCCCAACTGGCGTGTCGCGCCCGCAAACTCCGCTTCCGTCGTCTCTCACCTGCGCAAACAGTCCCCTCCGAAGGGCAAGAAGAGGCGAAATTCGTCATATGAGCCTCTTTGAACTTCGGAGGGTTCTGTGTCTACGGTCGTCACCGCTCGCCACCGCGGGCCCCGTCGACCGAAACGCCGAATCCTGCCGTCGGCCGATGGGAACAGTCGTCGCGCAAGCGCCGGAGGCAGGAGCGGGGGACCCAAGGTAAGCGCCGGGCCCGGCCGTCGAGACAGACGGCCGACGACCGGCTTGGGGTGAAGCCGCGTGCTAGGACACGCGGCCGGGCAACTCTTCGGCCCGAACCCGACAGCTCACCTCGCAGGCGTCGGTGAGGAGAATTCCCATGCTGTTTTCCGTCAAGGGCAAACACCGCCGTCCCTCCAGGGCCACCCAGCTCGCCGCGCTCGTCGGCGTCACCGGTGTCGCCGTCGCCGCCCCGCTGATGACCGCGGGCACCGCCTCGGCCGCCACGGCCTCCGAGTGGGACCGCGTCGCCCAGTGCGAGTCCGGCGGCAACTGGTCGATCAACACCGGCAACGGCTACTACGGCGGCCTCCAGTTCTCGGCCTCCACCTGGGCCGCGTACGGCGGCACCGCCTACGCCTCCACCGCCGACCAGGCCTCCAAGTCGCAGCAGATCGCCGTCGCCGAGAAGGTCCTCGCGGGCCAGGGCAAGGGCGCCTGGCCGAGCTGCGGCGTGGGCCTCTCCGGCGCCTCCTACGACGGCGGCGCCGCCGAGAGCGCGCAGCAGGAGCAGCCGAAGCGGCAGCCGGAGCAGAAGAAGCAGCGCACGGCCGAGCAGCCGACCACCCGCAGCGAGCAGCGCCAGGCCCCGAAGCAGGAGCGCCAGGCCGCTCCGAAGGGCACCCAGAAGACCGTCACCACCCCGACCGGCAAGACGGTCAAGAAGGGTGACGGCGAGTACGAGGTCGTGGCCGGCGACACCCTCAGCAAGATCGCCCAGGCGCAGGGCGTCAAGGGCGGCTGGGCCCAGCTCTTCGAGCTCAACGAGGACGTCGTCGAGAACGCCGACCTGATCTACCCGGGCCAGCAGCTCCACCTGAAGTGAGCCCGGCGGGTCGCGTGAGTCCGGCGGCTCACGCGCCCCCGAAGACCCTCCCGCGGTGACCCACCCCGGCCCGGCGCGCCCGTCCCCCGTGCGCGCCGGACCGGGGTTCCGCCTTTCACCGGGGCCTCCCGAGGCCCACCTGATGACTACCGTCCAGTAGATCCGGGGCCCTTCGCCCCCCTATGCGTGCCCTTGGGTCCTTTTTCGTCCCAGGGGGCGGGCGCCCGGCCGGTCGGAGCCTCCGGGGCGGTTAGGCTCTTGCCGCAAGGCCAAGCGACCCTGCACCGACCTTGCGTCACATCCCGCGTCACATCCCAGAAGGAGATGCTCGTGCCGTCCATCGACGTCGTCGTAGCCCGGGAAATCCTGGACTCCCGAGGCAACCCCACGGTCGAGGTCGAGGTCGGCCTCGACGACGGCAGCACCGGCCGTGCTGCCGTTCCGTCCGGCGCCTCCACCGGTGCGTTCGAGGCCCTTGAGCTCCGCGACGGTGACCCCAACCGCTACCAGGGCAAGGGCGTCGAGAAGGCCGTCCTCGCCGTCATCGAGCAGATCGGCCCGGAGCTCGTCGGCTACGACGCCACCGAGCAGCGCCTGATCGACCAGGCCATGTTCGACCTGGACGCCACCCCGGACAAGTCCTCGCTCGGCGCCAACGCCATCCTCGGCGTCTCCCTCGCCGTCGCGCACGCCGCCTCCGAGGCCAGCGACCTCCCGCTCTTCCGCTACCTGGGCGGCCCGAACGCGCACCTGCTGCCCGTTCCGATGATGAACATCCTGAACGGCGGGTCGCACGCCGACTCCAACGTGGACATCCAGGAGTTCATGATCGCCCCGATCGGCGCGGAGTCCTTCTCCGAGGCCCTCCGCTGGGGCACCGAGGTCTACCACACCCTCAAGTCCGTCCTGAAGGCCAAGGGCCTCTCCACCGGTCTCGGCGACGAGGGCGGCTTCGCCCCGAACCTCGGCTCCAACCGCGAGGCGCTCGACCTCATCCTCGAAGCGATCAAGCAGGCCGGCTACGTGCCCGGCAAGGACATCGCGCTCGCGCTCGACGTCGCCGCCTCCGAGTTCTACAAGGACGGCACGTACGAGTTCGAGGGCAAGGCCCGCTCGGCCGCCGAGATGACCGAGTACTACGAGGAGCTCGTCGCCGCGTACCCGCTGGTCTCCATCGAGGACCCGCTGTTCGAGGACGACTGGGCCGGCTGGAACGTCATCACCGAGAAGCTCGGCGACAAGGTCCAGCTCGTCGGCGACGACCTGTTCGTCACCAACCCGGAGCGCCTGGCCCGGGGCATCGAGGAGAAGTCCGCGAACGCCCTGCTCGTCAAGGTCAACCAGATCGGCTCGCTGACCGAGACCCTCGACGCCGTCGAGCTGGCCCAGCGCAACGGCTTCAAGTGCATGATGTCCCACCGCTCCGGCGAGACCGAGGACGTCACCATCGCCGACCTGGCCGTCGCCACCAACTGCGGCCAGATCAAGACCGGCGCCCCGGCCCGCTCCGAGCGCGTCGCCAAGTACAACCAGCTGCTGCGCATCGAGGAGATCCTCGACGACGCCGCGGTGTACGCCGGCCGCAGCGCCTTCCCGCGGTTCAAGGGCTGACACCCGCTGCGCCCTTCCGCAGGGCGGCTTCCGTACGTCCCCGTACTCGGTCCCGTACCGTGTGCGGGGACGTCCGCGTGAACAGGGGAGGCGACACGACATGGCCGTGAAGGACCGGGACCGGTTCTCGACCGCGACCCGGCTCAGGCTGCTCGGCGAGCAGACCGCCGCCCGTGTCTACCGCTCCCAGACCCGCCGCCAGGCCCGCCGCTCCCGGCTCACCGGCCGCGCGGCCTTCCTCGCCCTCGTCGTCTGCTCCCTGGTCGTGGCCCTCGCCTACCCCATGCGCAGCTACGTCTCCCAGCAGGGCGAGATCGCCGAGCAGGAGCGCCGGGCCGCCGAGGCCGCCCGGCGGGTGCAGGAGCTGAGGGACGAGAAGGCCCGCCTCCAGGACCCGGCCTACGTCCGCCGCCTCGCCCGCGAGCACCTGCACTACGTGCTCCCCGGCGAGACCGGCTTCACCGTGAACGACCCCGGCGCGGAGCAGCGGCCCCGCGCCGACCAGGGGGCGGCGGACCGCCCCTGGTACGACAACCTCTGGGACGGCGTGGACAACGCCGACCGCCGCTGACCCCCGTACGACCGACGACCTAGGCAACCAAGGCAGACATGCAAACGCCCCCTCCGCAGACCGAACGCACCGAGCCCACCGAGGCGGACGTCGCCGCCTTCGAGCTCCAGCTCGGCCGGCCGCCCCGCGGCCTGCGCGCCATCGCGCACCGCTGCCCCTGCGGGCAGCCGGACGTCGTCGAGACCGCGCCCCGGCTCCCCGACGGCACCCCGTTCCCCACCACGTACTACCTGACCTGCCCCCGGGCGGCCTCGGCCATCGGCACCCTGGAGGCCAACGGGGTCATGAAGGAGATGCAGGCCCGGCTCGCCACCGACCCGGAGCTGGCCGACGCCTACCGGGCCGCGCACGAGGACTACCTCGCCCGCC
The DNA here is from genome assembly GCF_000716625.1 of Streptomyces bikiniensis. NCBI lineage: Bacteria > Bacillati > Actinomycetota > Actinomycetes > Kitasatosporales > Streptomycetaceae > Streptomyces > Streptomyces bikiniensis. Next base: position 24,383 of record NZ_JNXJ01000052.1, read on the forward strand.
GCGACGCCATCGAGGTCCTGGAGGGCTTCCCGAGCGCCGGCGGCATGCCGGACCGGGTCAAGTGCCTGCACGTCCTCGTCGGCCACTCGCTGGTCGCGGGCCCGGGCGTGAACCCGTTCGGCGACGAGGCGCTGGCGATGCTGCCGGAGTGGTGGGCCAAGGGCCCCTGCGTCACCCCGTGCGCGGCGCCGGAGGAGGAGGACGGCTGGACGGTCGAGGGCGACCGGGACGGCCACTTCGCCTTCAAGCCGGTCGACGACGCCGCCGACGCTTCCGGTGAGGGGGAGGGCAAGTGACCCGGGTCGCCGGAATCGACTGCGGTACGAACTCCATCCGCCTGCTCGTCGCCGACGTGCACCCGGAGACGGGCGAGCTGGTCGAGCTGGACCGGCGGATGACGATCGTCCGGCTCGGGCAGGGCGTCGACCGGACCGGCCGGCTCGCCCCCGAGGCACTGGAGCGCACCTTCGCCGCCTGCCGCGCGTACGCCGCCGTGATCGAGGAGCTGGGCGCCGAGCGCGTCCGCTTCGTCGCCACCTCCGCCTCCCGCGACGCCGAGAACCGCGAGGACTTCGTGAACGGGGTCGTGGAGATCCTCGGCGTCGAGCCCGAGGTCATCACCGGCGACCAGGAGGCCGCGTTCTCCTTCGCCGGCGCCACCGGCGAGCTGCCCGGCACCGAGACGTACCTGGTCGTGGACATCGGCGGCGGCTCCACCGAGTTCGTCACCGGCACCGACCACGTCCGGGCCGCCCGCTCGGTCGACATCGGCTGCGTCCGGCTCACCGAGCGGCACGTCCGCCACGACCCGCCGACCGCCGAGGAGGCCGAGGCGATCCGCGCCGACGTCCGGGCCGCGCTCGACCTGGCCGCCGAAGCCGTGCCGATCGACACGGCCGACGTCCTCGTCGGCCTGGCCGGCTCCGTCACCACCGTCGCCGCCATCGCCCTCGGCCTCCCCGCGTACGACTCCGAGAAGGTCCACCACTCCCGGATCTCCGCCGAGCAGGTCGCCGAGGTGACCGACCGGCTCCTCGCCTCCACCCACGACGAGCGGGCCGCGATCCCCGTGATCCACCCCGGGCGGGTCGACGTGATCGTCGCCGGGGCGCTCGTCCTGCGGGAGATCGTCGAGCGCGTCGGGGCCCGCGAGGTGGTCGTCAGCGAGCACGACATCCTCGACGGAATCGCCCTCTCCGTCGCGTAGTCCGCCCCGCGGACCTCGATGGGAAGGCTCTATGCGTCGCATAGAGGGGTGCTATCGAGCCTTCCCGCGGGCCTCCGCCGGGAAAGTTCGTGAAGTTCTTCACAAGGAAAAGGGCCCTGAGGGAGTCCGAAGGGGGCCGTTGGGCCCTCCGAGGGGCGCCTCAGGGCCCTTTCGCAGGCGCGGAGGCCGATCCGCCCGGTGTTTCCATCGCGTGAACGGGGCCTCCGGTTCAGGGTTAAGGAAGGCTCTCCGGTCCAGTTCACGGGGGGTGAACAACGTTCGCCACTGCACCCCGGTTCCTTTGCAGGAACATGACGTGGATCACGTGGGCGGCGGAGTGTAGCAGAGGTGTCCGGGAACCTTGTGAAGGGGCGCACGATCCCACCCCCCGGACGGGGTGGATACTCGATGGCATGAGCACCACGGAGCGTCCCAGGATCCTCGTAGTAGGCGGCGGGTACGTAGGCCTGTACGCAGCTCGGCGCATCCTCAAGAAGATGCGCTACGCGGAGGCGACCGTCACGGTCGTCGACCCGCGGTCGTACATGACCTACCAGCCCTTCCTCCCCGAAGCCGCCGCCGGCAGCATCTCGCCGCGCCACGTCGTCGTCCCGCTGCGACGCGTCGTCCGCGGAGCCGAGGTGCTCACCGGCCGGGTCACCACCATCGACCAGGACCGCAAGGTCGCCACGATCGCCCCGCTCGTCGGCGAGGCGTACGAGCTGCCCTTCGACTACCTGGTCATCGCGATGGGCGCCGTCTCCCGCACCTTCCCGATCCCCGGCCTCGCCGAGCAGGGCATCGGCATGAAGGGCATCGAGGAGGCCATCGGCCTGCGCAACCACGTCCTCGAACAGCTGGACAAGGCCGACTCGACCACCGACGAGGAGGTCCGCCGCAAGGCGCTGACCTTCGTCTTCGTGGGCGGCGGCTTCGCCGGCGCGGAGACCATCGGCGAGGTCGAGGACCTGGCCCGGGACGCCGCGAAGTACTACCAGAACGTGTCGCGCGAGGACATGCGCTTCGTCCTGGTCGACGCGGCCGACAAGATCCTTCCCGAGGTCGGCCCCAAGCTCGGCCAGTACGGCAAGGAGCACCTGGAGAGCCGCGGGATCGAGATCTACCTCGAAACCTCCATGGACTCCTGCGTCGACGGCCACGTCGTGCTGAAGAACGGCCTGGAGGTCGACTCCAGCACGATCGTGTGGACCGCCGGCGTCAAGCCGAACCCGGCGCTCTCCCGCTTCGGTCTGCCGCTCGGCCCCCGCGGCCACGTGGACTGCAACGAGAAGCTCCAGATCAACGGCCTCGACTACGCGTGGGCCGCGGGCGACAACGCCCAGGTCCCCGACATGGTCGGCCGCCGCGCGGGCAACCCGAACGCCTGGTGCCCGCCGAACGCCCAGCACGCCCTGCGCCAGGCCAAGGTCCTCGGCGACAACGTGGTGGCCGGCATGCGCGGCTTCCCGCAGAAGGAGTACAGCCACGCCAACAAGGGCGCGGTGGCCGGACTCGGTCTGCACAAGGGCGTCGCCATGATCGTCATGGGCAAGGTGAAGATCAAGCTCAAGGGCCGTCTCGCCTGGTACATGCACCGCGGCTACCACGGCATGGCGATGCCGACCTGGAACCGCAAGATCCGCGTCTTCGCCGACTGGACCCTGGCGATGTTCCTCAAGCGCGAGGTCGTCTCGCTCGGCGCCATCGAGTCGCCGCGCGAGGAGTTCTACGAGGCCGCCAAGCCCGCCCCCGCCCCGGCCGCCCCGGCGCAGGAGAAGGCCAAGGCCTCCTGAGGCTCCGACCGTAAGAGTCGCAGGAGCAGGACCGCAGCAACTCGCAGTGCCCGCAGTACCCCCGCAAGGGCCGTCCGCCATCCGTGGTGCGGACGGCCCTTCGCGCGTTTTGCCGACTCGTTGCACCGGGCCGGGAGTGCCGGTGACCACCGACGGTGTTCCCTTGGTGACGGACATTTCTGGGGCACTGATCACGGAGGTGGGGACCATGGCCGACGCCGCGCCGCGGCTGGCGACTCTCGCGGAAGAACTCCTCGGAGGACCGCTCCCGGTCCGGCTGCGGGCCTGGGACGGCAGCGAGGCCGGCCCCGCCGGCGCCCCCGTCCTGATCCTCCGCGACCGCCGCGCCCTGCGCCGGATGATCTGGAAGCCCGGCGAACTGGGCCTGGTCCGCGCCTGGGTGGCCGGCGAACTCGACGTCGAGGGGGACCTGTACGAGGTCCTGGACCGGCTCTCCGGACTCCTCTGGGAGCGCGACGGCGACTCCCCGGGCCTGCTCGCCGCCGCCCGCGACCCCCGGCTGCGCGCCGCCGCCCGCTCCCTGCTCCGGCTCGCCGGGCCGCTGCCGCCGCCCGCGCCGCCGGCCGAGGAGGTCCGCGGCCGCAGCGGCGGCCGGCACACCAGACGCCGCGACCGGCAGGCGATCAGCCACCACTACGACGTGGGCAACGACTTCTACGCCCTGGTCCTCGGGCCCTCGATGGTCTACTCGTGCGCCTACTGGCCGGCCGGCGGCACCGGCGGCACCCTGGAGGAGGCCCAGCGCGCCAAGCTCGACCTGGTCGCCCGCAAGCTGGCCCTGAAGGAGGGCGACCGGCTCCTCGACGTGGGCTGCGGCTGGGGCTCCATGGCCCTGCACGCCGCCCGGGAGTACGGCGCCCGGGTCGTCGGCGTCACCCTCTCCCGCGAACAGGCCGCTCACGCCCGCAAGCGGATCGCCGAGGAGGGCCTGGCGGACCGGATCGAGATCCGCGTCCAGGACTACCGGGACGTCGCCGACGGCCCGTACGACGCGATCTCCTCCATCGGCATGGCCGAGCACGTCGGCGCCGTGAAGTACCGGGAGTACGCCGACACCCTGTACGGGCTCCTCCGGCCCGGCGGGCGGCTCCTCAACCACCAGATCTCCCGGCGCCCCGAGCCCGACGAGGCCGCCTACGCGATCGACCCCTTCATCGACGCGTACGTCTTCCCCGACGGCGAACTCGCCCCCATGGGCCGCACCCTGACGACCCTGGAGGACGCCGGCTTCGAGGTCCGGGACGTGCAGGCCCTCCGCGAGCACTACGCCCTGACCCTGCGCCGCTGGGTGGCCAACCTGGAGGCGGAGTGGGACCGGGCCGTCCGGCTCGTCTCGCCGGGCCGGGCCCGCGTGTGGCGGCTCTACATGGCCGCCTCCGCCGTCTCCTTCGAACGCAACCGGATCGGCGTGAACCAGTTCCTCGCCGTGAGGACCCCGGCGTCGGGGACGAGCGGACTGCCGCTGCGGACGCGGGTCTGGGACGAGAAGGCCTGACCGCGGCGCGCGTACGGGAAAGGGCCGGCCTCCCGGAGGGGGAGGCCGGCCCTTCGCCGGTGGCGCGGTGAGGCGTTACTCGGTCTTGATGGCGGCGAGCATGTTCAGGCGGGCCGCGCTGCGGGCCGGCCACAGCGAGGCGAGGACGCCGACCAGACCGGCCAGGACCAGGAAGACGCCGATCCGCTCCCAGGGCAGGACCAGGGCGTAGCCCGGCAGGCTGCTCTTGAACGTCTCGCCGATCGCCCAGCCGAGGAACGCGCCCAGGCCGATGCCGACGACCGCGCCGAACACCGAGATGACCACGGCCTCCAGACGGACCATCCGCTTCACCCGGCGCCGGTCGAGGCCGATCGCGCGGAGCATGCCGATCTCCTGCTGGCGCTCGAAGACGGACATCGCGAGGGTGTTGACGACCCCGAGGACGGCGATGATCAGGGCCATGCCGAGCAGGCCGTACACGATGTTCAGGAGCATGTTGATCGGGCCGCCGAAGGCGTCGCGGATGTCCTTGTGGTTCATCACCGTGATGCCCGGGTTGTCGCCCATGGCCTTCGACAGCGCCTCGGCGTTGGCGGCGGAGGCGCCGCCTTCCATCGCGACGTAGACCTCCCGCGTGTAGGGCTGCTGCTCGTGGGCGTTGATCAGCTTGCGGTCGATCATGACGGGGGAGACGAACTCGCTCTCCTCGTAGATCGCGCCGACGGTCAGCTTGCCCTTGGCCTTGTCCAGGTACTCGACCGGGACCGTGTCGCCGACCTTCAGGCCGCGCTTCTCGGCGGTCCTGTCGGCGATCGCGATCTGCCCCTGTCCGAGCGAGGCCAGCGAGCCGTTCACGACGTGGAGGTTGAGGACCTTCTCGATGTCGCCGGGGGTGACGCCGGAGGCCGAGACGTACGAGCCCTCGATCTCCAGGGCGCCGGCCTGCTGCGGGGAGACGGCCGTGACGCCGGGGGCCTTCGCCAGGGCGGCGATGGCCTCCTCGCTCAGGCTGTCGCCGCTGGCCATGGTGACCATGTAGTCGGCCTTGATCTGGTCGACGGTCATCTTGTCGATGGCCGTGCCGACGGTCGCGCCGATCACCGAGAGGCCGGTGACCAGGGTCAGGCCGATGGCGAGCGCGGAGGCGGTGGCGCCGGTGCGGCGCGGGTTGCGGACCGCGTTCAGTCCGGCGAGCTTGCCGGAGATGCCGAACAGGCCGACGAAGAACGGGCGGATCAGGGCGATCACGGGCCGCGACAGCATCGGGATGAGCACGATCACGCCGATGAGGGTGAGGAACGCGCCGCCCGCGATGAGCATGCGGCCCTCGTCGCCGCCCTGGCCCGCGCCGAGCACGATCAGGACGACGCCGAGCGCGGTGAACGCGGCACCGACGGAGTTCCGCAGGACGAGCGACTTGGTGCTCGCGGTGGCGTGCACGCTGTTCATGGCGGCGACCGGCGGGATCTTCGCGGCGCGGCGGCCGGGCAGCCAGGCGGCGAGCATGGTGATCAGGACGCCGACGGCGAACGCGGAGACGACGGGCGCGGGGCCGACGACCAGGCCGCCGGCCGGGATCTTCAGGTCGAAGGCGTTCATGGCCGACCGGAGCGCGACCGCCAGGCCGACGCCCAGGACGAGGCCGACGGTCGAGGCGACCAGGCCGACCAGACCGGCCTCGGCGAGGACGGAGCGGGTGATCTGCCTGCGCGAGGCGCCGACCGCGCGCATCAGGGCCAGTTCCTTGGTGCGCTGGGCGACCAGCATCGTGAAGGTGTTGGCGATGAGGAAGACGCCGACGAAGAGCGCGATGCCCGCGAAGCCCAGGAGCACCTGGTTGAGCGCGCCGAGCCCGGCCTCGATGTCCTCGGCCTGCCGGTCGGCGAGGGCCTGCCCGGTCTGGGCGGTGGCCTGCTTCGGGACCACCTTCAGGACCTCGTCGAGCAGCTTGTCCGGCTGCGCGCCGGAGGCGGCCGTGACGGTCAGCTCCTGGAAGTACCCGGGCTTCAGGTACAGCTTCTGGGCCACGGAGGTCTCGAAGAGGACGAGGCTGCCGCCGGCGTTGACGGCGCCGTCCTCGGTGGTGAAGACACCGGAGAGGACGTACTCCTTCACCGGGCCGTTGGTGGCCACGCGGACGGTGTCGCCGACCTTGTAGCCGCCCTTGTCGGCGGACGCCCGGTCGAGCGCGATCTGGTCGGCGCGGACCGGCCCGCCGCCCGAGGCGAAGTCGTACGCGCGGTCCTTGCCGTCCTTGCCGGGGGCGAAGTTGGTGCCCTTGTTGGACCAGCCGACGCCGATCAGCTTGCCGTTCTTGTCGGGCACGCCCGCGAAGCCGCCGACGCGCGGGGCGACGGAGGCGACCCCGTCGAGCCCGGCGACCTCGTCGACGTCCTTCTGGGAGAGGCCGGGCGCCTGCCGGGCGTCCTCGGGGTTCGGGTGCATCTCGACGGCGACGGCGACGTCGTCGTAGCTCTTCGCCGACTGGTTGCGGAAGGCCTGGGAGAGGGTGTCGGTGAAGACGAGGGTGCCGGAGACGAAGGCCACGCCGAGCATCACGGCGAGGACGGTCATCAGCAGTCTCGCCTTGTGCGCGAGCACGTTGCGCAGGGCGGTACGGAACATGGGGTGTCCTGAACGGAGGGGTGGGGCGGACGGAGGTCGGGGGCGCGGGGCGCCGCGCTACGAGGCCGGGCCTGGCGGCGTCAGCTCGTACGGCCCTTGGCGTCGAAGGCCTTCATGCGGTCGAGCACGCCGTCCGCCGTCGGGTGCAGCATCTCGTCGACGATCCGGCCGTCCGCGAGGAAGATCACGCGGTCCGCGTAGGAGGCGGCGACGGGGTCGTGGGTGACCATGACGACGGTCTGGCCCAGCTCCCGGACCGAGTTGCGCAGGAAGCCGAGGACCTCGGCGCCCGAGCGGGAGTCCAGGTTTCCGGTGGGCTCGTCGCCGAAGATGATCTCGGGGCGGGAGGCGAGCGCGCGGGCCACGGCCACGCGCTGCTGCTGACCGCCGGAGAGCTCGGTGGGGCGGTGGGTGAGCCGGCCGGAGAGGCCGAGCATGTCGATGACCTGCTGGACCCACTGCTTGTCGGCCTTGCGGCCCGCGATGTCCATCGGCAGCGTGATGTTCTCCATGGCCGTCAGCGTCGGCAGCAGGTTGAACGCCTGGAAGATGAAGCCGATCTTGTCCCGGCGCAGCTGGGTGAGGTGCTTGTCCTTCAGGGTGGACAGCTCGGTCTCGCCGATCCGCACCGAGCCGGAGGAGAAGGAGTCGAGGCCGGCGACGCAGTGCATGAGCGTCGACTTGCCGGAGCCGGAGGGGCCCATGATGGCGGTGAACTCGCCCTGCCGGAAGTCCACGGTGACGTGGTCGAGCGCGACCACCTGGGTCTCGCCGTGTCCGTAGACCTTCGTCAGATCCGTGGCGCGGGCGGCCACCGCGGTGGCGCGGGACACGGTGGGGGAGGTGGTCACGAGGAGGACTCCTGTCACTGCTGGGCTGTTTCGGGAACCCCTCCATCGTGTCGAGCGTTCCGCCCCGGAGCGTCCGCCCACGTGCCCGTTCCCGGGGCAGTCTGGAGTCGGACCGGGGACCCCGTCCCTCCTCCTGAGGTATGACCGGACCCCCGAGAGCCGCCGCCCGGGGGCCTCCGCGCGGAGGTGACACAAATGCGACGACTTTTCGTCATTCCACGGGGTGCGGGTTTGCGCCTGCGACCCCGGTCACAGTTCGCCGAAAAGGCCCCTACCTGGACTGACGCACCCTCAGGCCTCAATAAAATAAGACAACATCAGAGGCGATCTTCCGCTGAACGGGGGAAGCGCCCCGATAGGCTCATGTGCCAACGCGGAGCTTCGCGACGCCCGGATGGTGGAATGCAGACACGGCGAGCTTAAACCTCGCTGGCCTTCGGGCCGTACCGGTTCGAGTCCGGTTCCGGGCACCACCGATGTCAGTGCCGCCGACCGGCGGGGGAGTCCGTTCTCCGCCGGCCCCGCCGGCCCCGCCGGGCCCCGGGGAGACCGGGGCGCACTCCACGCGCACCTCGGACACCCCCCCGGACGTGCCCGTGCGCACCCCGGACGCTCCGCAGGTACGGAGCGGATCGCTCCGTTCCTCCCGCTCACCGGCCCGTCCGTCCGGGCGCCCGCAGCGACCCCGAGGGGCGTCGACCGCCCCTGTTACCCTAAGGGCCCCTCCGCCTCCTGTTAGGTTCTTATGTCGACATGAATATCCTGAACCTTTCGGCAGTGCCCTCTCAGCGGCGCGCACCGGAAGGGGGTGGCACGGCACCCGGAAGGAATGTGCCGAAACCGGCGGAGCGGTATTCGAGGAAGCCCGCCCTCCTCCTTTCCGGGATTTTCTTCCTGGTTTATCTGGCCCTATCCGCACGGCGTCACGCGATACACCTCACGACCGGATACGACCTGGGGATCTTCACTCAGATAGCGAAGTCCTACTCGGAGTTCACTGCTCCGTACGCACCCCTCAAGGGGACCGGATACAACGCGCTCGGGGACCATTTCCACCCGATCCTCGCCGTTCTCGGACCCCTGTACAAGGTCTTTCCTTCGAGCTATACGCTCCTGGTCTGCCAGGCGGCCCTGGTCGCGGTCTCCGTCGTTCCGATCACGCTGTGGGCCCTCGAAACCAGGGGCCCGAAATTCGCCTATTGGATCGGAATCTCCTACGGGGCCTCGTGGGGCATCGCGGAACTCGTCCAGTTCGACTTCCACGAAGTGGCCTTCGCGGTGCCGCTGCTCGCGTTCTCCGTGTGCGCCGCGGGACGCGAGAGGTGGCGCGCGGCCGTCCTCTGGGCGGTCCCCCTGGTCCTGGTCAAGGAGGACCTCGGACTCACGGTGGCGGCGATCGGCGCGTACGTGGCGTGGAAGGGGCCCCGGCGCACGGGGACCGCGCTGGCCCTCTTCGGCGCGGTGGCGACGCTCCTCGCGATGTTCGTCGTCCTGCCGTCCGTCAACCCGCTCGGCGAGTTCGCCTACTGGCCGCCCGCGGAACCCGAGGAGAAGAGCCTTCTCGTGAAGGCCGCGGCCACGTTCTGGCCACCGGTCAAATGGCTCACGGTCCTCATGCTCCTCGCCCCCACCGGATTCCTGGCGGTCCGCTCCCCGCTGCTGATCGTCATGCTCCCCACCCTCGGCTGGCGCTTCACCTCCGATTTCCCCAACTACTGGGGAATGGACTTCCACTACAGCGCGGTCCTGATGCCGGTCGCCTTCGCCGCCGCCGTCCACGCGGTCGCCTCGGGGCGGATGATCACCCGTAGGCTCCTGCACGCCGGAGCGATCGGGGCGGTGGCCACGTGCGTCACCTTCTTCTCCGCCCCGTTCCACGAACTCGTACTGCCGAGGACGTGGGTCGCGTCCGAGCACGTCCGCGTGACCGAGGAAATCCTCGGGAAGATCCCCGACGGCGCCACGGTGGCCGCGTCCAATCGCCTGGCCGCCCAGCTCGCGTACCGGACCACCGTCAGCGAAGTGTGTCTCTTCCCCCGTTCCTTCGCGCCGAAGGAACCGCCCCGGTGGATGGTCTACGACAACGCCGATCCGTCCGACCTGGAATGCGCCACCGGAAAGTCCCTGGAATCGTCCGCCCCGCACGTCCCCGGCTACCGGATCGTCGAGCGCCGGAACGGGATCACCCTCCTGGAGCGGGCCGGAGGCCCCGCGGGACGGCCCTGAGGACCGGGGCACCGGGCCGGCCGCCCGACCGGTTCCGGCGGGAGGTGCGTACACCCCGCGCCTCCGGAGAGGAAGAGCGGGAAGATGAGGGAAAGATCCTCCCCGAGCACTAGGGAGTTTCTTTTGCCTACGCATTACCCTTGACGCAGGGCCGCGCCGTGCGGTCCGCCATGGAGGAGTGAGATGAGGAGCAGCAACCCGGTCTTCTCGCGACGGGGGTTCAGCCGCGACAACGGCTACGCGGGCTTCAACGCGCAGCAGCCGCAGGCCGGGGGCCCCGCCGTCGGAACCAACCCGTACGCCACCGGCAACCCGTACGCCGGTGACGCGACGAACCCGTACGCGACCAACCCGTACGCCCCGCAGGACACGCAGCTCGGCGCCCCGCAGCAGGCCCGCGGCAACGTGATGACGATCGACGACGTCGTGAGCCGCACGGCCATGACGCTCGGCACAGTCGTGCTCACCGCCGTCCTGTCCTGGCTGCTGCTGCCGGTCGACCCGGCCAACCTGGGCAAGTCCTACGGCATCGCCATCGGCGCCGCCCTGGTCGCCCTGGTCCTGTCGCTCGTGCAGTCCTTCAAGCGCAAGCCGTCGCCCGCGCTGATCCTGTCCTACGCCGCCTTCGAGGGCGTCTTCCTCGGAGTGATCTCGGCCGCCGTCTCGACGTACATCGCCGACGGCGTCGTCATCCAGGCGGTCCTGGGCACCATGGCGGTCTTCGCCGGCGTGCTCATCGCCTACAAGATGGGCTGGATCCGGGTCAACCGGCGCTTCTACGGCTTCGTGATGGCCGCCGCGATGGGCTTCATGCTCCTCATGGTGACCAACCTGCTGTTCGCCGTCTTCGCCGGCGGTGACGGCCTCGGCTTCCGCAGCGGCGGCCTCGGCATCCTGTTCGGCGTCATCGGCATCATCCTGGGCGCCTGCTTCCTCGCCCTCGACTTCAAGCAGGTCGAGGACGGCGTGACCTACGGCGCGCCGCGCGAGGAGGCCTGGCTGGCCGCCTTCGGCCTCACCATGACCCTGGTGTGGATCTACCTGGAGATGCTGCGTCTGCTGTCGATCCTCCAGGGCGACGACTGACGCACGACCCCCTGACTCGGGGGGAAGGGCCCGTCCGGCACCGCGCCGGGCGGGCCCTTCCGCGTTCCCCGGCCCGTTGGCGGGCGGCCCGGGGCGGCGCGTAGGGTCGCGGGGTGCTTGATACGAGTGACCTGACCGCCGCCGTGGAGCGGTTCGCCGACCGGCTGCGGGCCGCCCCGCAGAGCCGCCTCCAGCGGGGCGCGGCGGCCGAGGGACTGGCCCTCGCCCGGGAGCTCGCGGTGCGCGCGCAGCGCGTCGAGGAGCCCGGCCGTGAGCCGAGGACCATGCCGGACGCCGGGATCTTCACGGTGGCCGACCAGCTGGTGGTGGCCGGGAGCGACCTGGCCGAGGCACTGCGAACGGCCCCGGCCGGCTCCCGCGAGGGGGAGCTGGACGAGGCCGTGGGGCTCGTACGGGAGGCGGCGGAGCGCTCGGGGCTGTAGGGCCTGTCCCGAGCCACCGCACCGGACGCCGCGGCCCACCCGACCCCGATCCGCCGGACAGGCCCTGGGGCCCGTCCCCGGGCCTACAGGGAGGCGATCACGCGGTCCGCGAGGATGTAGACGTTCTCCTCGTCCGTGTCGCCGTACGAGAAGGTCAGGGCGAAGGCGCCGGGACCGGGGTGCGGCCCGCGCGCAGGGCCTCCGCGAGGCGCTCCGCGGTCTCGCGGTGCCCCGGGGTCATACAGAGCGTGGTGCCGTCCGCGAAGACGTACACGTCCAGGGTGCCCAGCGGGCCCGGACGGACGTCGGTCAGGGCCGTGCGCGTGTCGGCCAGCTCCTCCAGGCGCGCCACCGTCCGCTCGTGGTCGGTGACGACCGGGGTCTGCACCGGCACGAAGTCCGGGTGCGAGGGGTGCCGGCGCCGGGCCGCGGCCAGCTCCGGGGAGTCCTCGGGGAACTCCTCCAGCGGCTCCGCCGCGCCGTCGAGCGCCGCCGCCTCGGCCTCCATGGCCTCCAGGGCCATCGCCTCCAGGCCCACGAAGTCGCTCTGGCGCGGCACGAAGAAGGCGTTGTCCTCGGCGGGGCCGCCGAGACCGCCCAGCAGGGACGGGGCGTCGGCGGCGTCCCGGGCCTCCTGCGCGGCCCAGAAGGCCCGTGCCTCGGCCAGCTCGCGCTCGCGCTCCTCGGCCAGGGCCTCCGCGACCGCGGCCCGTATCTCGGCGGCGGGCGTGGCGCGGGCCGCGGGGACCGTGGCGCCGTGCCCGGCGGCGAGCTCGCGCCGCAGGGCGCTGACCTGCTTGCGGAGACCGTGGACGGCGTGCAGGGCGGCAGCGCCCACGGCCGTGGCGGCGGCCGTGGTCAGCAGCAGGGCAAGAGGCATGGCGCTCACTGACGTACTCCCGATTCCGAGTCGATCCCCCGACTTCCTACCTCAGCTTGTCGTGAGGCGGGGGCCGCTGTCAGTGCATTACGTCACGAATTGGACAGGTATTTCTGCCCGGCGTTTGGTCCCGAAACCGCGCTGACCTGGGAAAACGAACTCCCCCGGGACGTAGGTCACATCCTGGGGGAGATTCGGTCACGGCTGGGACGCGACGTGGTTAGCCGTCGCTCGCGAGGAGATCGGGGCTCGGCTCGGGCGCTCGCTCTTCCGGGCGCGCCGGACTTCGCCTCCGCTGCGGCTCAGCTCAGCCGCTCGATCACCATCGCCATGCCCTGGCCGCCGCCGACGCACATGGTCTCCAGGCCGAACTGCTTGTCGTGGAACTGGAGGCTGTTGATCAGGGTGCCGGTGATGCGGGCGCCGGTCATGCCGAAGGGGTGGCCGACGGCGATGGCGCCGCCGTTGACGTTCACCTTGTCCAGGTCCAGGCCCAGCTCCTGGTAGGAGGGGATGACCTGGGCGGCGAAGGCCTCGTTGATCTCGGCCAGGTCGATGTCGTCGATGGTGAGGCCGGCGCGCTTGAGGGCCTGCTTCGACGCCTCGACCGGGCCGAGGCCCATGATCTCGGGGGAGAGGCCGGAGACGCCGGTGGAGACGATCCGGGCCAGCGGGGTCAGGCCCAGCTCGCGGGCCTTGGTGTCGGACATGATCACCAGGGCGGCGGCGCCGTCGTTGAGCGGGCAGCAGTTGCCGGCGGTGACCAGGCCGTCGGGGCGGAAGACCGGCTTGAGGCCCTGCACGCCCTCCAGGGTGACGCCCGCGCGCGGGCCGTCGTCCGCGGAGACGACCGTGCCGTCCGGCAGCGTCACCGGGGTGATCTCGCGCTCCCAGAAGCCGTTCTTGATGGCCTGCTCGGCGAGGTTCTGCGACCGCACGCCGAACTCGTCCATCTCCTGGCGGCCGATGCCCTTCCAGCGGGCCAGGTTCTCGGCGGTCTGGCCCATGGCGATGTACGCGTCGGGGACGAGGCCGTCCTCGCGCGGGTCGTGCCAGGTGGAGCCCTCGGAGGCGGCGACCTCGGCGGTGCGGGCCTCGGCCTCGGCGAAGAACGGGTTGTGCGTGTCGGGCAGGGAGTCCGAGTTGCCCTTGGCGAAGCGGGAGACCATCTCGACGCCGGCCGAGACGAAGACGTCGCCCTCGCCCGCCTTGATCGCGTGCAGCGCCATCCGGGAGGTCTGGAGCGAGGAGGAACAGTAGCGGGTGATCGTGCAGCCCGGCAGGTGGTCCATGCCCATCTGCACGGCCACGATCCGGCCCAGGTTGTTGCCCTGCTCGCCGCCGGGCAGACCGCAGCCCAGCATCAGGTCGTCGATGTCGCGCGGGTCCAGCTCGGGCACCTTCGCCAGGGCGGCCTGGACGATGGTCGCGGTGAGGTCGTCCGGGCGCAGGTCCTTCAGGGAGCCCTTGAAGGCCCGGCCGATGGGGGAACGGGCGGTCGAGACGATCACGGCTTCGGGCATCACGGCTCCATGAGGGTGCGGAGTGGGCGGACTGAAAGGGAAGTTACCCGTACGTACTGCACGGGGTCACCGGGCCGGGCGTGTGATGCGGACCTCTTTTCTAAGCGGGCGCTCAGTAAAGGGGCTCTCCTCGGGAACGGCGTCCGCCGGGACTTTGTTCCCGGGGCCCGGAGGCCGGGCAACCGGGCGGCCGGGCTCCTGGGCGGCCGGGCTCCTGGGCTTCCGGGCCCCGGGACCCCGGGCTCCCGGCGGACGATCAGTTGGCGGAAGCCTCCGGCGAAGGGGCGGGTTCCCCTGCGGTCTCCGCAGCCCCCGCGGCCTCCGCCACCCCCGCGGCCTCCGCCGCCCCCGCCGCCCCCGCGGTCTCCGCCGCTTCGGGCGCGACCGGCAGCCGCCGCCTGCGACGGTGCTTGAGCAGGGCCCACGGCGCCCGGGCGCCCGTGACCTCGGTGCCCGCCTCCCGCGCCGCCTCGGCCGCGGCCTTCGCCACCGGCAGCATGTTCTCCCGGCGCGCCGGCTCCAGCCGGTCGGCTTCCGGCCACGCGCCGAGCACCGCGCAGACCGTCGGCAGGACGGCCATCGCCGCCGTCGCGTACCCCTCGGCCGACGGGTGGAAGCTGTCCACCCCGAACATCTCGCGCGGGTTCGCCGCGAACTCCGGGCCGAGCAGGTCGCCGAGCGACACCGTCCGCCCGCCCTGCTCCACCACCACGATCGTCTGCGCCGCCGCCAGCTGCCGCGACGCCCGCCGGGCCAGCCAGCGCAGCGGCTGGTAGACCGGCTCGATCGTGCCCAGATCCGGGCAGGTGCCGACGACCACCTCCGAGCCCGCCGTCCGCAGCCGCCGCACCGCCGCCGCCAGGAGCCGTACCGACTCCGTCGCCGGCATCCGGTGCGTCACGTCGTTCGCCCCGATCATGATCACGCACACGTCCGGCGGCCCCAGGGGCTGCGAGAGCAGCAGCGACACCTGCCGCTCCAGGTCGTCCGAGCGCGCCCCCGACAGGGCCACGTTCCGCAGCAGCACCGGCCGCTCCGCCACCGCCGCGAGCCCCGAGGCGAGCAGCGCGCCCGGGGTCTGGCCGGTGCGGCGCACCCCCTGGCCCGCCGCCGTGGAATCACCCAGAAGGGCCAGCCGCAGCGGGTCCTCCGTCCCGAACGCCCGGCCGTACAGCCCGTCCGCCGCGGGCGGCAGCGGGGCCGCCCCGCCCCCCACGGTCCGCTTCGCGATGTGCGCCTCGGCGAGCAGGACCCCCACCGCCGCGACCCCGAGGAGTCCGATGCCCCCACCGCCGTACGCCGCACCCGCCGCGATCCGCCGCGCCACCCTCGCCCTCGACATGGGGCCGTCACCTCCTTCAAGCCGTTCAGGGTGTAACTGCCCCGTAACCCGCTCCGAGTACGCATACGCTGGCCACACCATTACGGAGACCCCGGAGATTACGGTGCAATTCCACGACTCGATGATCAGCCTCGTCGGCAACACCCCGCTGGTGAAGCTCAACCACGTCACAGAGGGCATCCAGGCGACCGTCCTGGCCAAGGTCGAGTACTTCAACCCCGGCGGCTCGGTCAAGGACCGGATCGCCCTGCGGATGATCGAGGCGGCCGAGCGCAGCGGCGAGCTGAAGCCCGGTGGCACCATCGTCGAGCCCACGTCGGGCAACACCGGCGTCGGCCTGGCGATCGTGGCCCAGCAGAAGGGCTACAAGTGCATCTTCGTCTGCCCCGACAAGGTGTCGCTCGACAAGATCAACGTGCTGCGCGCGTACGGCGCCGAGGTCGTCGTCTGCCCCACGGCCGTCGACCCGGAGCACCCGGACTCGTACTACAACGTCTCGGACCGGCTCGTCCGCGAGACGCCGAACGCGTGGAAGCCCGACCAGTACTCCAACCCGAACAACCCGCGCTCGCACTACGAGACCACCGGTCCCGAGCTGTGGGAGCAGACGGACGGGAAGATCACCCACTTCGTCGCGGGCGTCGGCACCGGCGGCACCATCTCCGGCACCGGCAACTACCTCAAGGAGGCCAGCGGCGGCGCCGTCAAGGTCATCGGCGCCGACCCGGAGGGCTCCGTCTACTCGGGCGGCTCGGGCCGTCCGTACCTGGTCGAGGGCGTCGGCGAGGACTTCTGGCCCAGCGCGTACGACCGGAAGGTCGCCGACGGGATCGTGGCCGTGTCCGACAAGGACTCCTTCCAGATGACCCGCCGCCTCGCCAAGGAGGAGGGCCTCCTCGTCGGCGGCTCCTGCGGCATGGCCGTGGTCGCGGCCCTGGAGGTCGCCCGCGAGCTCGGCCCCGACGACGTCGTGGTCGTGCTGCTGCCGGACTCCGGCCGCGGCTACATGTCCAAGATCTTCAGCGACGAGTGGATGGCCGACTACGGCTTCCTGGAGGACACCTCCTCCGCCACCGTCGCGGACGTCCTGCGCCACAAGGAGGGCGGCCTGCCCTCCCTCGTCCACATGCACCCGGACGAGACCGTCGGCCAGGCCATCGAGGTGCTGCGCGAGTACGGCGTCTCCCAGATGCCCATCGTGAAGCCGGGCGCCGGCCACCCCGACGTCATGGCCGCCGAGGTCGTCGGCTCGGTCGTCGAGCGCGAGCTGCTGGACGCGCTCTTCACCAAGAAGGCGTCCCTGGAGGACCCGCTGGAGCGCCACATGAGCGCGCCGCTGCCGCAGGTCGGCTCCGGCGAGCCCGTGGCCGACCTGATGGCCGTCCTGGGCGAGTCCGCCGACGCGGCGATCGTCCTGGTCGAGGGCAAGCCGACCGGCGTCGTCAGCCGCCAGGACCTGCTGGCCTTCCTGGCGGGCGGCACCGCGAAGTAGGCCCGGACGCGGGCGGGCGGCGGCGCCGGGCGGGTCCGGGCGCGGGCCGCGCGGAGGTGTTCGCGCAACTGGTACGAGCACGTCACGTCCGTGCAGCACCCGCTTAACACGGGTCCGGCAGATTGTTCCTCGTCGGCGTCACGGACTTCCGGAGCGGCTCCCGGGCCTCCAGAGACGCCGCGGACGCGGACCGGCCCTGACCCGGGTCCGTGTCCCTCGCGGGGACCGCCGTCGTCCCGCCCCCCGGCAACGGGGGTGCGGCGGTCCCCGCGCCAAGCTCCGCGGAAGGGCCCCTCCCGGTGGTGAGGGGCCCTTTCCCGTGTCCCTTCCGTGCCCCCTTCCCGTGCCCCCTTCCGCCCCCGCCCGTGCCGGATCGTGCATATCCTTATGCAGAGCGATGTGCGAGTGAATAGGTGAAAGGGGAGGGCGACGTGAGCGACAGCCCGGCCGGTCGGCTCCAGGCCCTCTTCGAGGGGCACCGGCTGACGCCGACCCAGCGGCGGATCGCGCACTGCATGGTGCGGCGCGCCGCGGACGTGCCGTTCCTGTCCAGCGTGGAGCTGGCCGAGCTCGCCGGGGTCAGCCAGCCCTCCGTCACCCGCTTCGCCGTCGCCCTCGGCTTCGACGGCTACCCGGCGCTCCGCCGCCACCTGCGCGAGGTCGCGCCTCCCGAGGCCGAAGCCGGTTCCGGCGGGGGCGAGGAGCACAACGAGTACCAGCAGGCCGTGCTCGCCGAGATCGAGAACCTCCGGCACCTCGCCGGGCTGCTCGCGGACCCCGGGCCCGTCGAGCGGGCCGGCCGGCTGCTCGCCCGCTCCCGCCCGCTGCCCGTGCTCGGGCTGCGGGCCGCCTCCTCGCAGGCGCGCGGCTTCGCCTACTTCGCCGCCAAGGTGCACCCGGACGTGCGGCTCCTCGACGAGGGCGGCTCGATGCTCACGGACCGCGTCGACGCGGCCGTACGGGCCGGGGCCACGGCTCTGCTCTGCTTCGCGCTGCCCCGGCACCCGCGCGAGGTCGTCGAGGCCCTGGAGTACGCGCGGGCGGCCGGACTCGCGGTCGTGACCGTCGCCGACTCGGCGTTCGCGCCCGTCGCCGCCCACAGCGACCTGCTGATCCCGGCCGCCGTCGGCACCGGGCTCGCCTTCGACACCGCCTGCGCCCCCATGATGCTCGGCCGGGTCCTCCTGGAGGCCATGGCCGACGAACTCCCCAACGCGCAGGCGCGCCTGGAGGAGTTCGACGCGAAGGCGGCGGCGCGGGGCCTGTTCGTGGAGTAGCCGGCCGGACTCCTTCCGGCCGTCAGACCTCCAGCTCGTTCTCGATCTTCTTGAGCTGGTGGCGGGCCATCGCCAGGTTCGCCCGGTCCTTGTGCAGGGCCAGGTAGAGGAAGAGGCCGTTGGTGTTGCGCCCCTTGAGCAGCCGGATCAGGTGGTAGTGGGTGCCGAGGGTGATGAGGATGTCCTCGATCTCGTCGTTCAGGCCCAGCATCTCCATCGCCCGGACCTTGGCCCGGACGACGTCGGTGTTGCCGGCCGCGGCCACGTTCAGGTCCAGCTCCTTGCCGCCGCCGATCGTGCCGAGCGCCATGCCGCTGGTGTAGTCGACGAGCGCAGCGCCGATCGCGCCGTCGATGGAGGCCGCTTCCTTGAGGGAGGTCTCGGTGTTCGCCATGGTGTCGTACTTCTTCCTTCTGGGGTTACGGACTTCAGGGGTTGCGGGCTTCGGGGACTGCGGGCTTCCGGGGTGCGGGTTTCAGGGGGCGCGGGCTCCCCGGCTACGCGCTCCCGGGCCGGCGGACCTCCCGGACCGGGGGGCCCGCGGCGGGCGGCGGCTTCCCCGGGAGCGGGGGCCTGCCCGGGTACGGGGGCGGGAGCTGCCCCAGCCGGTTCGGCTCCCTGCGCTCAAGCGCGCCGTCGACCAGCTCGCCTATCCTGGCGCTGGACCTGCGGGCCTCCAGGTGGAGCCGCCCCACGTTGATCCGGGGCTCCGCGAGCAGCGTCAGGACGGCCGAGCCGCCCGCCGCGTACGTCGCCACGTAGCCGCTCTCGCCGCGTACGAGCAGTTCGCGGAAGCGGCCCTGGCCGGTGGAGTCGGTCAGGCGCTGGCCGACGCCGAGCGCCGCCGCGGTCAGCGCGGCCACGCTCTCGGCCTCGCCGTCCACGGTGTCGTGGGCCAGGACGAGTCCGTCGGCGCTGGCCGCCAGGGCTCCGGTGAGCTGGGGCAGCCGCGCCCGCAGCCGTCTCAGCTCGCCGAGGACCTCGGCTTCTGCCGTCATGAGCTGTCTCCTCTCGGCGCGCATGCGCAGGGCACGCCTCATCACAGGTGTGCCTCCAGGGCGTCACGGAGCCGGCGCAGCAGGGCGATGTCGGGATCGGGCACCGGCGGGACGGGTAAGAGGGCCGGTGGCACGGGGTCGGGTTCGGGTTCGGGCGTGAGCGGGGTCTCGACGAGACCGGCGGCGGCGAGCCTCCGTACGTCGAGGAGGGTGTGGAAGGCGGGGCGGCCGAGCAGCCGGGCCAGCTCGGCCGGGGTGCGCTCGCCGTCGGCCGCCGCGAGCAGCGCGCGCTGCCGGGCCCCCACGGTCTGGCCGGGGGCGGCGGGGCGGGGGACGACCGGGGCGGTGTCCACGGCGGGGTACGGCCAGACGGCGTCGAGGAGTTCGCGGCGGCGCACCGTCTCGCGCTCGACTGCCTCGGCCGAGACCGGCCGCACCGTCCCGAACCAGTGCCCCACCCCGTACCGGAAGCGGGTCGGGCCGCTGGTGGGGGAGAGGGCGAAGAAGGCCGCGTCGAAGACGGCGCCGAGGTGGCAGATCTCCAGCTCCCCGTCCTGGAGCCGGCCGCTGTCGACCAGGAAGCGGCCCACCGCGCGGTGGGCGCCGGCCCGGTCGACGGCCTCGTCCCAGTTCTCCCGGGGCAGCCGGCCGCCGGTGGTGAGGAGGACGTCGACGCCGGGGGCGGCCGGGCTCTCGGCGTGCACGACCCGGCCGTCCACGAGGTAGAGCGTGCCGTGGTCGCGCAGCAGGGCCCCGGTGGCCTTCTCGGCGGCGAGCCGGACCAGCATCGGGGAGACGGGGGTGGCGACCGCGCTCATCCGAGGACCAGCTTCTCGGCTATGTCGCGGAGCCTCATGCGGGCGAGGGCGAGGTTGCCGGTGTCGCGGTCGAGCCAGAGGTGGAGGAAGACGCTGCTGTCGAAGGAGGTCTCGACGAAGCGGAGGACGTGGTAGCCGGCGCGGGTGGTGACGATCAGGTCCTCGACGGGGGGTCCGCCGGCCTTCTCGGGTCTTCCGTCGTCCCCGCCCCCTCCGGAGTCGTCGTCCGTCGCCAGGAAGGTGTCGAATTCGGCCGCCGAGCGGGCCAGTTCGGCGGTCTCGGCGGCCGTGGTCTCGTGGTCCCCGACGGGTGACTCGCCCGCCGTTCCCAGTGCGAGCCCGCTGGTCCAGTCGACCAGGGAGGCGCCCCGAGCACCCGGTAGGGTCATGGCCTCCGTCAGGCACTCGTCGATTCCGGGCACGCGGATTCCCCTCCCGATGCGGCGTGCGAACGTGCGGCAGTGACGGTGACGCTACTGAACGTTCCGCTCCGCGGGAGGTGTTCTGGCATTTTCCATCGGAACATGCCCGGGTCTGACGGAAATTGATCCCTCCTACGTGGCGGACACGTGCCACGGGGCCGCGTCAGGTCCGGTACTCCACGGCGTGCGCGATGTCCGACAGGTCCTTCGCGAGCGCCTTGGCGACCGCCTTCGCCCCGAGGCGGGCGAACGCCCGGCCCAGGAGGCCGGGGGCGCGCCCGTGCGCGGGCCGGGCGGAGAAGGACATCCGCAGGACGGTGGACCCGGTCCCGTCGGGCGCGAGGGTGAGCTCGGAGACGTAGTGCATGCCGTGGGAGTCGGCGACCGTGACGTACCGGTCGGGCGGCTCGCATGCGGTCACGGTCATCTCCTCCGTCGCCTCCCGGCCCAGCATCCGCCGGGTCTCGCGCCAGCGCGTGCCCACGTCGAAGCCGCCCGGGGTGAGCACCTCCACCTTCCGGACGCCGGTCAGGACGCGGGGCAGGTCCGGCAGGTCGGTGATCGCCTCCCAGACCGGCCCGGGGGAGGCGGCGACCCGCCGTTCGACGACGACGCAGGTGGTGTCCGCACTCGTTCCGCTCATGTCCTCATGGAAGCCGGGGCGAGGGGGCGGCGCTACCGGACGACCGGTCACCTTCCGCCCGTCCCCGGGGCCGCACCGGCCCGCCCGGGGGCCGTACCAGCGCGTCCGCCAGGTCCCCGCCCGCCTCGGCGACGATCTCCTCGGGCGTCTGGGCCCTCCGTACGGCCGTGAACGCCACCGTCCCGTCCTCCGCCGCGTCGAAGCCGTGGATCGCCGGCCGGGGCAGGCTGTTGTACGCGTAGTGGTGGGCGAAGTAGTACGCGCCGGTGTCCGGCACCGCCACCACGTCCCCCGGCCGCAGCAGCGGCAGCTCGCGGGCCGTGGCGATCAGGTCCCCGGCGAAGCAGGCGGGCCCCGCCACGTCCTGGACGGCGGTCTCCCCGGTGCGGGGCCGCCCCTCGGAGTCGTACGCGAGGACGCGCAGCGGCCAGGAGCCGGGGGCGTAGACCGTACGGGTGGCGAGCTGCACGCCCGCGTGGGTGACGGCGATCGGGCGGCCCCCGGAGGTCTTGGTGTACTCCACCCGGGCGAGGACCGTCCCGTGTTTGGCCAGAAGTGAGCGCCCGAACTCGGTGACGAGGCGGTAGCGGCCGTCGAAGAGCCCGGGGACGGCGTCGGCGAGCAGCCGGGCGTACTCCGCGTACGTCGGCGTCTCCTCGTCGGAGGCGAAGTTCACCGGCAGGCCGCCGCCGATGTCCAGGGTGTCGACCTGTCGGCGGCCGGCGGCCCGGTTGATCTCCTCGGCGAGCGCGTACGCCTCCCCGACGCCCTGCGCCATCAGGGCGAGCGGCACGCCCTGGGAGCCGGTGTGGGTGTGCAGCCGGGTCAGCCACGGGCGGTCCAGGTAGGCCTGGACGACGGTCTTGCGGGCGCCCTCGTCGCGGAGCGCCACGCCGAACTTGGAGGTGGCGGTCGCGGTGGAGAGCGCGTCGATGGAACCTGCTCCGACCTGCGGGTTCACCCGGAGGCCGAGGGGCGAGGCGGTGGGCGCGGCGGCCACGAGGGCGTCGAGCCGGTCCAGCTCCTGGAGGTTGTCGGCGTTGACCGCGACCCCGAGCGCGAGGGCCCGGCGCAGCTCGTCCGGGGTCTTGGCGGGGGAGTCGAGCACGGTGTGCTCCGGCGGGACCCCGGCGGCGCGGGCGAGGGCCAGCTCGCCGGGGCTCGCCACCTCGGCCCCGATCCCGGCCTCGTGGAGCAGGCGCAGGACGGGGACGAGCGGGGCGGCCTTCACGGCGAAGGCGTGCAGCACGGGCGCGTCGGTGACGGCGGCGAAGGCGCCGGTCAGGGCGGCGGCGGAGGCGCGGATGCCGGCGGTGTCGAGGAGGGCGACGACCGGTTCGGCGGGGGAGAGGAGTCCTTGGTCGACGGAGGCGCGGACGGCGAGATCGCGACGGGAGGAGGCCATGGGACCCATGGTCGTCCATCGGGTGCGGGAGCGGGAGGGGACGGGTCCCGCGCCGCGCCTCCCGCCCGGCCCTGTTGACTACATCTATTCATGCCGCCAGGATGTGAATATCTGAACGACATTCGAGGAGGCACCGCCATGTCAGGACCCCGCCCCGTACGGGCCCCGCGCGGTACGGAACTGAGCGCCCTGGGATGGCAGCAGGAGGCCGCCCTCCGGATGCTCCAGAACAACCTGGACCCCGAGGTCGCCGAGCACCCCGACAAGCTCGTCGTCTACGGCGGCACCGGCAGGGCCGCCCGCGACTGGCGTTCCTTCGACGCGATGGTCCGCACCCTGCGCACCCTCAAGCAGGACGAGACGATGCTCGTCCAGTCCGGCCGCCCGGTCGGCGTCATGCAGACCCACGAGTGGGCCCCGCGCGTCCTCATCGCCAACTCCAACCTGGTCGGCGACTGGGCGAACTGGGAGGAGTTCCGGCGCCTGGAGCAGCTCGGCCTCACCATGTACGGCCAGATGACGGCCGGCTCCTGGATCTACATCGGCACCCAGGGCATCCTCCAGGGCACGTACGAGACCTTCGCCGCCGTCGCCGCGAAGAAGTTCGGCGGCACCCTGGCCGGGACCATCACCCTGACCGCCGGGCTCGGCGGCATGGGCGGCGCCCAGCCGCTCGCCGTGACGATGAACGACGGCGTCGCGATCTGCATCGACGTCGACCCGCGCGCCATCGAGCGCCGCATCGAGCACCGCTACCTGGACGTCAAGGCCGACTCCCTGGAGCACGCCCTCGCGCTCGCGACCGAGGCCCGCGACGCCCGCCGCCCGCTCTCCGTCGGCCTCCTCGGCAACGCCGCCGAACTGCTGCCCCGGATGCTGGCCGAGGGCGCCCCGATCGACATCGTCACGGACCAGACCTCCGCCCACGACCCGCTCTCCTACCTCCCCGTCGGCATCGCCTTCGAGGACATGGCCGACGCGGCGGCGAAGGACCCGGCCGGGTTCACCACCCGGGCCCGCGAGTCGATGGCCCGGCACGTCGAGGCCATGGTCGGCTTCATGGACGCGGGCGCCGAGGTCTTCGACTACGGCAATTCGATCCGCGGCGAGGCCCAGCTCGCCGGATACGACCGCGCCTTCGCCTTCCCGGGCTTCGTCCCGGCGTACATCCGCCCGCTGTTCTGCGAGGGCAAGGGCCCGTTCCGCTGGGCCGCCCTCTCCGGCGAGGCCTCGGACATCCACAAGACCGACAAGGCGATCCTCGACCTCTTCCCGGAGAACGAGTCCCTCGCGCGCTGGATCAGGATGGCCGGCGAGCGCGTCCACTTCCAGGGCCTGCCCGCCCGCATCTGCTGGCTCGGCCAGGGCGAGCGCGACAAGGCCGGCGCCATGTTCAACGACATGGTCGCCGACGGCACCCTCGCCGCCCCCCTCGCCATCGGCCGCGACCACCTGGACTGCGGCTCGGTCGCCTCCCCGTACCGCGAGACCGAGGCCATGCTCGACGGCTCCGACGCCATCGCGGACTGGCCGCTCCTGAACGCCATGGTCAACGTCGCCTCCGGTGCCTCCTGGGTCTCCCTCCACCACGGCGGCGGCGTCGGCATGGGCCGCTCGATCCACGCGGGCCAGGTCTCGGTGGCCGACGGCACCGCCCTCGCGGGCGAGAAGATCCGCCGCGTGCTGACCAACGACCCGGGCATGGGCGTCATCCGGCACGTCGACGCCGGTTACGACATCGCGGAGCGGGTCGCCGACGAGAAGGGCGTCCGCATCCCGATGCGCGAGGACTCCCAGGACGAGGCGTCCGGCTCCGGCGTCTCCGCCTCCGGGGAAGGCTCCGCGTGAGCGAGACCTTCCACGCCATGTGGCGGTCGCTGCGGCCCCTCGGCCGCAGCGCCGCCTCCGGTGGCTACCGCCGCTACGCCTGGACGGACGCCGACGCCGACTGCCGCCTCTGGTTCCGGATGCAGGCCGAGGCCCGCCGCCTGGACGTCGAGACCGACCGCAACGGCAACCAGTGGGCCTGGCTCGGCGACCCCACGGCCGGCGACGCCGTCGTCACCGGCTCCCACCTGGACTCCGTCCCCGACGGCGGCGCCTTCGACGGCCCCCTCGGCGTCGTCTCCTCCTTCGCCGCCCTCGACGAACTGCGCGCCCGGGGCGTCTCCTTCAAGCGCCCCCTCGCCATCGTCAACTTCGGCGACGAGGAGGGCGCCCGCTTCGGCCTCGCCTGCGTCGGCTCCCGGCTCACCGCCGGACGCCTGACGAAGGAGCAGGCGTACGAGCTGCGCGACGGCGACGGGGTCGGCCTCCCGCAGGCCATGGAGGCCGCCGGGTACGACCCCGAGGCCATCGGCCCCGACCCGGAGCGGCTGGCCCGCATCGGCGCCTTCGTGGAACTGCACGTCGAGCAGGGCCGGGCCCTGGACCTGTCCGGCGACGCGATCGGCGTCGCCTCCTCCATCTGGCCGCACGGCCGCTGGCGGTACGACTTCGCGGGCGAGGCCAACCACGCCGGCACCACCCGGCTCGTGGACCGCCGCGACCCGATGCTCACCTACGCCGAGACCGTCCTCGCCGCCCGCCGCGAGGCCGAACTCGCGGGCGCCGTCGCCACCTTCGGCAAGATCGCGGTCGAGCCCAACGGCGTCAACGCCATCCCCTCCCTCGTGCGCGGCTGGCTCGACGCGCGCGCCGCCGACCAGGACGCCCTGGACGCGGTCGTCGCGGGCGTCGAGACGGCGGCCCGCGACTACGCCGACCGCCACGGCATCGACCTCACGGTCGTCCGCGAGTCCTTCACCCCGGTCGTGGACTTCTCGCACGCCCTGCGCGACGAGCTGTCCCGGATCCTGGGCGACTCGGCCGCCGGCACCCCGGGGCCCTCGGGCAAGGTCCCGGTCCTCGGCACGGGCGCGGGCCACGACGCGGGCATTCTGTCCGAATCGATCCCGACCGCCATGCTGTTCGTACGCAACCCCACGGGCGTCTCGCACTCCCCGGCCGAGTTCGCGGCCGAGGACGACTGCCTGGCCGGGGTCCGCGCACTCGCCGACGTACTGGAGGAGCTGGCGTGCCGCTGACGACCACGTACTGGCTGGAGCACGCCTGGATCGACCCCGTCGTCGAGCCGGGCGTCGCCCTGGAGGTGGCGGACGGCTGGATCGCGGCCGTCCGCACGGGCGTGGAGGCCCCGCCCCCGGGCGCCGAGGTCCTGCGCGGCCTGACGGTTCCGGGCCTGGCCAACGCCCATTCGCACGCCTTCCACCGCGCCCTGCGCGGCACGGTCCAGGTCGGCTCCGGCACCTTCTGGACCTGGCGCGACACCATGTACAAGGTCGCCCAGCGCCTCACCCCCGACAGCTACTTCGCCCTCGCCCGCGCGGTGTACGCGGAGATGGCGCTCGCCGGCATCACCTCCGTCGGCGAGTTCCACTACCTCCACCACGCCCCCGGCGGCGCCCCGTACGCCGACCCCAACGCCATGGGCGAGGCCCTGATCGCGGCCGCCGCCGAGGCCGGCATCCGCATCACCCTCCTCGACACCGCCTACCTCTCCTCCGGCTTCGGCGCCCCGCCCGAGCACCACCAGCTGCGCTTCACCGACGGCACGGCCGACGCCTGGGCCGAACGGGCGTCGGCGCTCAAGGAGCGGGACGGCGCACGGATCGGGGCGGCGATCCACTCCGTACGGGCCGTCCCGGCGGACCAGCTGGCCGCGGTGGCCGACTGGGCCCGGCGACGGGAGGCACCCCTCCACGTCCACCTCTCGGAACAGACGGCCGAGAACGACGCCTGCCTGGCGGCCCACGGCCTCACCCCCACGCAACTCCTCTCCGAACACGGCGTGCTCGGCCCCCGCACGACCGGCGTCCACAACACCCACCTCACCCCCGGCGACGTGGCCCTCATCGGCTCGTCCTCCACCGGCACCTGCATGTGCCCGACGACCGAACGCGACCTCGCGGACGGCATCGGCCCGGCGGTGGACCTCCAGCGCGCCGGCTCCCCCCTCTCCCTGGGCAGCGACAGCCACGCGGTCGTGGACCTCCTCGAAGAGGCGCGGGCCATGGAGCTCGACGAGCGCCTGCGCACCCACATCCGGGGCCACTGGACGGCGGCCGCGCTGCTCCGCGCGGCGACGGCGGACGGCCACGCGGCCCTCGGCTGGCAGGAGGCGGGCGAGCTGACGCCGGGCGCCCTCGCCGACTTCACGACGATCGCCCTGGACTCCGTCAGGACAGCGGGACCGGCACCGCGTCTGGCAGCCGAGACGGCGGTATTCGCAGCGTCGGCAGCGGACGTGCGTCACACGGTCGTGGGCGGCCGCCACGTCGTGCGGGACGGGGTCCACTCGTCCGTACCGGACGTGCCCCGGGCCCTCGCCGACTCGATCGCCGCCCTGCGCGGCTGAAGGAGACACCCCTCACCATGAACACCGGCCCCGAGACGAGGAACAGCGCGGCGGCGACCTCCGCCCCCACGAGCGCGAACAGCGCCGTGGCGACGCCCGCCACCGCCATCGTCAACATCGCGAGCCTGGTCACCAACGATCCCTCCCTCGGATGGGGGTCCCCCCGCTCGAGCAAGTTCGAGAGCGGGGGAGGAAGTCTTCTGGGGCTGATCCGGGACGCGGCCGTCGTCGTCGAAGGCGACCGCGTCGTCTGGGTCGGTGAATCCAGCAAAGCACCCGCCACTGACAACCGGGTCGACGCGGGCGGCCGGGCGGTGATCCCCGGCTTCGTGGACTCCCACTCGCACCTGGTCTTCGCGGGCGACCGCACGGCCGAGTTCAACGCCCGCATGTCCGGGCGGCCGTACGAGGCGGGCGGCATCCGCACCACGGTCGCGGCGACCCGCGCGGCGAGCGACGAGGCCCTGTCGGCGAACGTCGCCCGCTACCTGCGCGAGGCCCTGGCCCAGGGCACGACCACCTTCGAGACGAAGTCCGGCTACGGCCTGACGGTCGAGGACGAGGCCCGCGCCCTGCGCATCGCCGCCGAGCACACGGACGAGGTCACGTACCTCGGCGCGCACATCGTCCCCCCGGACTACGCCGACGACCCGGCGGCCTACGTCGACCTGGTCACCGGCCCGATGCTGGACGCCTGCGCCCCGTACGCCCGCTGGGTGGACGTCTTCTGCGAGAAGGGCGCCTTCGACGGCGACCAGGCCCGCGCGATCCTCACCGCCGGCAGGGCGAAGGGCCTCCACCCCCGCGTCCACGCCAACCAGCTCTCGTACGGCCCCGGCGTCCGACTGGCGGTGGAACTGGACGCGGCGAGCGCGGACCACTGCACGCACCTGACGGACGCGGACGTGGACGCCCTGGCCTCGGGCGACACGGTCGCCACCCTCCTCCCGGGGGCGGAGTTCTCCACCCGCGCCGAGTGGCCGAACGCCCGCCGCCTCCTGGACGCGGGCGTCACGGTCGCCCTCTCCACCGACTGCAACCCGGGCTCCTCCTTCACCTCCTCCGTCCCCTTCTGCATCGCCCTGGCGGTCCGGGACATGGGCATGACCCCCGACGAGGCGGTGTGGTCCGCCACGGCCGGCGGCGCGGCCGCCCTCCGCCGCACCGACATCGGCCGCCTCGCCCCCGGCACCCGGGCCGACCTCACCCTCCTGAACGCCCCGTCCCACGTCCACCTGGCCTACCGGCCGGGGGTGCCGCTGGTGTCGGAGGTGTGGCGGAGGGGCGTGCGGGTGGTCTGAGGCCCGGGGGGAGGAGGACGGGGCCGCGCGGGCCGGCCGGTGGCGTCGGGGCCCCTCAGGCCCGGTGGCCGAGCACGTTGACGACCCGGCCGTCCGGGTCCCGTACGAAGAAGCGCCGGACGCCCCACTCCTCGTCCGTCAGCGGATGCACGATCTCCGCGCCCGCCGCCCGCACCGCCGCGTACACCGCGTCCACGTCCTCCACCTCCACGCTCAGGTCGGGGGAGACGGGAGCCGTCGCGTCCGCGCCCATCAGACTGATCTGGGCGGCGGGCACGGCCGGCGAGGCGAGCGTCGCGATCCAGCCGTGGTCCATGACCTGCTCGAAACCGAGGAGCCCGTAGAAGTCCCTGTTCTCCTCGGGGGACTCGGTCCGGAGATTGGGGACCGCGCGGCGCACGCTCATCGGGCACTCCTCGGCACGGGAAACGGCGTTCAGCGACGTTCATCGCCGTTCAGTGGCGTTCAGCGGAACTCGTGTACCACCTCGATCTCCCCCACGATATGCGCGTTGAACTCCTCCAGCTCCTCCGCCGGCACCCACAGTTCGAGGATCGTCCGCCCGCCCGCCTGCTGGACCGGGTACCTGCGCAGGAACTCCGCGTCGACCTCGAAGCGGGTGACGAATCCGGCACCGCTGTGCTTGACGTTCCAGTCGCGGGCGATCCGGATCGCGTACTCCTCGTTCAACACCGGGTAGAAGATCGGCTGCTCCGGAAGCCGCGGCGGCCAGGCGCGCCACCCCGACTCCCGGACGAGGTCCAGCTCCACGGGGCCCGTGGGGCGCCAGAGGGTGGTCGTCGGGCGGTGGGTGGTCATGGCGTCGCCTTCTTCCGGGAAAGGGGTGGCCAACGGTAGGGGAGCGCTCGTACCGCGGCCACGGGGTTTCCGGAGCGGGCGGGTGGAAGTGCGGCTCGTGGCAAGGGACTTCGCCGTGTCCCCACCTTCACGGGTTGGTCACGGAAAGACCGAGTATCCCTGTCTCCGAGCGTTGCGGACCGGTACCGTCCTGTCCTGGCAGTGCCCAGGGGGTTGGACCGGGGGGTCGGCAGGGTGAGTGCTTTTCGTGTGCGGATCGTGCGGCCGGGGGAGCTGAGCGAGCGCGAGGTCGAGGCGTGGCGGGACTTGCGGGTCAAGTCCGGTGCGCCCGCGAACCCCTTCATGGAGCCGGAGTTCACCCTCGCCGTGGCCGAGGTGCGGCCCCGGTCGCGGGCCGCCGTGTGGTGGGAGGGGGACGAGCCGGTCGGCTTCTTCCCCTTCGAGAAGGGGCCGCTGGGGCAGGGCCGGGCCATCGGCTTCGGCGTCTCCGACAGCCAGGGCGCCGTTCTCCGTCCCGGGCTGCGGCCGGACGCGCGGGCGGTGCTCCGCGCCTGCGGGATCGCGACGTGGGAGTTCGACAACCTGGAGGATGGACAGCCCGTCTTCGCGGGCGCCGCCGCCGAGTCCTTCGCCTCCCCCGTCATCGACGTCGGCGAGGGGTACGCCGCCTACGAGGCGCTGCTGCGCGTCCGGTCCCCCAAGTTCCTCAGGACCACCCTCGCCAAGGAACGCCGGCTCGCCCGCCGCGCCGACGGCGAGGTCCGGTTCGTCTTCGACGAGCGCGACCCGGCGGCCCTGCGCACCCTCATGGAGTGGAAGTCCGCCCAGTACCGCAGGACCGGCCGCGGCGACCGCTTCGCCCAGGAGTGGATCAGCACCCTCGTCCGCCGCCTCCACGAGCGGAGCGCGCCCGGCTGCTCCGGCGTGCTGTCCGTGCTGTACGTGGGGGAGCGGCCGATCGCCGCGCACTTCGGGCTGCGCTCCGCGACCGTGCTGTCCTGCTGGTTCCCCGCGTACGACCCCGAGTTCGCGACGTACTCGCCCGGCCTCGTGCTGCACCTGCGGATGGCCGAGGCGGCGGTGGGAGCCGGGATCGGGATGCTGGACCTGGGGCGCGGCGACGCCGAGTACAAGGACGCGCTGAAGACCGGGGAGCTGACGGTCGGCGAGGGGGCCGTCTTCGTCCCCGGTGCCCGGGCCGCCCTGCACTGGCTGGGGCGCGAACCCGCCCGCCGCGCCCACGGCTTCGTCCGCGACCGGCCCGCCCTCGCGGCCCGGGCCCGAGCCGCGCTCAACGGCGTCGCCCGGCTGCGGGGCCACCGATAGCCGCGGCGGGCGGTGACGGGGCCGCCGGAGGGGCCGATGGAGGAGCCCCGTGTGCCGCGGCGCACGGCCCCTTCAGACCCGGCCCTCCCGAACCAGCCCTCCCGAACCAGCCCTTCCGGCCCGACCCTCCCGAACCGCTCCTTCCGGCCCGACCCTCCCGAACCAGCCCTTCCGAACCGCTCCTTCCGGCGCGACCCTCCCGAACCGCTCCTTCCGGCCCGGCCCTTCCGAACCGTGAGGCCTGGCCCGGGTGGGGTCCCTCCGTTCCGTCCCGGCCCGTCGCCCCGCGTCCCCGCGCCCGTCTCCGCATCTCCCTGGGGAGCCCCGTTGAACAGCCGCCCGCCCCGCCCCCTCTCCGTCGCCGAGCTCGACCTCGCCGCGCCCGACGGGCCCGTCCTGTCGTTCCGGCCCGCACCCGGCGGCCCGGAGGTCGGGGCCGGTGACGTCTACGCGCTCGTACGGCTCCGGGGGCGGCCCGCCGCCACCGTCGTCGGGACCGTCCCGGACGGCGAGGACCCCGCCGGCGTGCTCGCCGCCCTCGCCCGGGAACGGCTCGCCCGGCCCGCGCCCCTCTCCGACGCGGAACGGCTCGCGGAAGCCCGGGGGGAAGCCGACACCGGGGCCCGGGGGGAGGACGACGCCGGGGCCCCGGGGGAAGCCGATGTTCGGGCCCGGGGGAAAACCGGTGCGGCCGCCCCGCCCCGCACCTCCGTCGTCGTCGCCACCCGGGAGCGTCCCGAGCAGCTCGCCCGTGCCCTCGACTCGCTCCTCGCCCAGGACCACCCCGACTTCGAGGTCGTCGTCGTCGACAACGCGCCCCGGACCGCGGACACCCGGGACCTGGTCGCCCGGAAGTACGCCGACCGCGTCCGGTACGTCCGCGAGGACGTCCCCGGTCTCGCCGCCGCCCACAACGCCGGGGTCGCCGCCGTCCGGAGCGAGGTGATCGCCTTCACCGATGACGACGTCGTCGCCGACCCGCACTGGCTCACCGCCCTCGCCGGGCCCTTCGCCGCCGACCCCGGTCTCGGCTGCGTCACCGGCCTGATCCTGCCCGCCCGGCTCGCCACCCCCGCCCAGGTCCTCCTCGAATCGCACGGCGGCTTCGCCAAGGGCTTCGCCCCGCGCCTGTACGATCCGGCCCGGCCGCCCGCCGACGAACCGCTCTTCCCGTTCACCGCCGGCAGCTTCGGTTCCGGCGCCAACATGGCCTTCCGCGCCGAGGCCCTGCGCCGGGCCGGCGGCTTCGACCCCGCCACCGGCACCGGGACCGCCGCGAAGGGCGGCGACGACCTGTACGCCTTCGTCGCCGTCCTCTCCGCCGGGCACAGGCTCCGCTACACCCCCGACGCCCTCGTCTGGCACCACCACCGCGAGACCTGGCAGGACCTGCGGAACCAGGCGTACGGCTACGGCGCAGGCCTCACCGCCTATCTCACCGCCACGTTGATCCGCCGCCCCGCCCTGCTGCCCGCGCTCCTCGCCCGGGTGCCGTGCGGCCTCGCTCACGCCCGGGCCGTGACGGCCGAGCGCGGCACGGCCCACGGCGACGGCGT
Organism: Streptomyces bikiniensis; assembly: GCF_000716625.1. Taxonomy (NCBI): domain Bacteria; kingdom Bacillati; phylum Actinomycetota; class Actinomycetes; order Kitasatosporales; family Streptomycetaceae; genus Streptomyces; species Streptomyces bikiniensis. The sequence goes on from NZ_JNXJ01000052.1 coordinate 56,331, forward strand.
CCCCGGCGAGCACGGCACCCGGCACCACCCCTGGCCCGCGTCCCTCTCCCGCCTCGAACGCCGCGGCATGCTCTACGGCCCCGTCGGCTACCTCAAGGCGCGTCTCTCCACGGGAGCCCCCCGATGAACGGCGCCCCTGCGCACACCCGCATACCGGTCCTCCTCTACCACCCGGTGATGGACGATCCCCCGTCCTGGATCGCGGAATTCACCGTCACTCCACGGCAGTTCGCCTCCCACCTCGACGTGATCACCGGCAGCGGCCGCACCCCGCTGACCGTCGGCACCCTCGTCGAACACCTCACCGCCGGCACCCCGCTGCCGCCCCGGCCCGTCGTCCTCACCTTCGACGACGGCTTCGCCGACCTGGTCGGGCCGACCGCCGAGGCGCTCGCCTCGCGCGGCCTCCCGGCCACCGCGTACCTGACCACCGGCGCCATCACCCCCGGCCGGCCCTGCCTGCTGCCGCCCGCGCCGATGATGACCCTCTCCCAGGTCCCGCGCCTGGAGCAGTACGGGATGGAGGTCGGCGCCCACACCGTCACCCACCCGCAGCTCGACACCCTCGCGCCGAACGTCCTGCGCCGCGAACTGCGCGAGGCGAAGACGGCCCTCGAGGACGTCCTCGGGCACGAGGTGATCCACCTCGCCTACCCGCACGGCTACAACAGTCCGGCCGTCCGGCGGGCCGCGAAGGCCGCCGGCTACGCCTCCGCCGTCGCCGTCCGGCACGCGCTCAGCTCCCGGACCGACGAACTCTTCCGGCTCGCCCGGCTCATCGTCCGGCGCGGCCACACCACCGCCGACGTCGAGGCGTGGATGGAGGGCACGGGCGCCCGCTCCGCCCCCTACCCCGACTCGCTGCCCACCGTCGGCTGGCGCCTCTACCGCAGGGGCAGGGCGCTGTTGAAGGGGCCCGGGTTCGCCGGCTGACCGGCGGCGGGAGCCGACGGGGCGGGGTGGACCCGGCCGGACAAAGCCCGTTCACGAGACGGGAGTTGCATACCAGGGCAGAATCGAGATGCGTTCCCTCGCCTCGCCCGGGGGACAGTGGGGGGAAGACGTCGTGCGACAGCACCACCAAGAGCCGGCACCGGTGGGCGAGGAGGCCGTGCCCGCGCGTCCCGGCGCCCCCGAGCGGAAGGACGGCGGCCGTCCGGAGACGTCCGCGCCGCACCCGCGCCGTGCCCCCGTCCCCGCCCTCTCCCGGCTGCTCCCCGCCCTCCTGGTGCTCGGCCTCGGGTCGTGGGGGCTCTCGCTGCCCTTGACCGACTTCCGCTCCATGGACGACTACGGACTCCTCGACCGGCTGCCCGTCACCTTCTACGCCTCCCTCGTCATCCTCACCGCGGGCTTCCTGGTGGCGCTGCGCCGCGCCGGGACCTCACCCGGCTGGCCGCTCGTCTACTGCGTCGGGCTCCTCGTCGCCCTCAAAGCGGCGCCCGCCGTCCTCTACGACTCGGTGCGCTACCCGTGGGCGTCCAAGCACGACGCCGTCGTCGACACCATCCTCGGCGCCGGTGAACTCCGCCCGCACGCGGCCCTGTCCGGCAACATGTCCGCCTACGATCAGTGGCCCGGCTTCTTCACCCTCAACGCGGCCCTCGTCCGCGCCTTCGGCGTCGAGTCCACCGCCGTCTACCTCAACTGGGCGCCCATCGTCCTCGGCCTGATCCTCCTGCCGGTGCTCGTGCTCCTCTACCGCACCTTCACCGAGGACTGGCGGCTCGTCTGGACCGCCGTCTGGATCTTCCAGCTCGCCAACTGGGTCGGACAGGACTACCTCGCCCCGCAGGGCCTCGCCTACGTCCTCCATCTGACCGTACTCGCCGTCGTGCTGCGCCACTTCGTCCGGCCGGGCTCCGCCGGACGGCTCCGCGACCGCGCCGCGCTCGATCCGGCAGCCGCCGCCGTGCCGCCGTCCACGACCACCCGGCAACGGGCCGTCGGGGTGCTGATCCTGTCCCCGCTGATCCTCGCGGTCAACGCGGTCCACCAGCTCACCCCGGTCATGCTCTGCGTCGTCCTGGCGGCCCTGTGCCTCACCCGGCGCTACCGCAACCTCGGCCTCCTCGCCGTCACCGGGCTGATCATGCTGGCCTGGAACCTCACCATGGGCCGCCCGCTCTTCCTGGAGACCCTCGGCACCCTCAAGGACTCCCTCGGCCGACTCACCCAGAACTCCCGTGCCGGCTACACCGGCCAGCTCACCGGCCCCGGTCCCGAACTCGCCGGCAGGGCCGGCATCGCCATGGCCCTCGCCGTCGTCCTCTTCGCCGGCATCGCCGTCCTCGCCCGCCGCCGCCTCACCCGCGGCGCCCTGCCGCTGCTGCTCGCCTCGGCCGCCCCCCTGCCGCTCTTCGCCGTCAACGACTACGGCGGCGAGATGCTCTTCCGCGTCTACCTCTTCGGGCTGCCCGGCGCGGCGTTCTTCGCCGCCGCCGCACTCGTCCCCGCCGCCGGCGGCGCCCGCCGCAGCCGCGCCGCCGTCACCCGCCGCCGGGTCACCGCCGTCGCCCTTCCGGCCGCCCTCCTCGCCCTGACCGCCGGCTTCCTCCCCGCGTACTACGGCAAGGACGCCATGTACTACACCCCGCCCGCCGAGACCGACCTGGTCGTCCGCGCCATCGACGGGATGCCGGCGGGCGGGCTGCTCCTCGCCACCTCCGGCTCCTTTCCGCAGGCCCTGCACCGCTACGACGACGTCGAGCACTGGTGGTTCTGCGAGCAGGACCCCGCCGAGAACAAGAGGATGCTCGCCGACCCGGCCCGGTACCTCGCCGACCGCATCCCGCGCGGCGTCACCGCCCAGGTCGTCCTCACCCGCACCCAGGACATCTACACCTCGGGGGAGGGCCTGCTCCCGGCCGGCGGCTTCACCGTCCTGCGTGACCGGCTCAAGGCCTCCCCGCTGTTCAGGACCGTCGAGGAACACCCGTACGGGATCGTCCTCGTCCACACCCCGCCGACCACCACCCCGGGCGGTGCCCCGTGACCATCGATCCGACCGCGCCCGCCTCCCGGACCCGGAGGCACGGGGCCAGGGCCGCCGTCGCCGCCTCCGGCTGGCTCGCCCTCGCCGTGACCCTCCTCCCCGCCGGCTTTCCGCTCCGCTGGGTCCCCGTCCTGCTCTTCGTCTGTCTCGGCCCCGGTCTCGCCCTGCTCCACCCGCAGCCGCGCGGACTGCGCCCGGGCGCCCGCCTGGAGGCGTTCGCGCTCGCCGCCCCGCTCAGCCTCGCCCTCGCCGCGCTCACCGCCACGTTCCTCTTCCTGGTCGGAGGTTTCTCCGTGCCCGCCTTCCTCGTCCCGCTTGCCGCCTTCACCACGGTCGCCACCTTCCTCCCGGGCCTCCCGCTGCCCGCCGCCACCAGAGGCGCCGTCGCCCCCGCGGACGCCGAGTCCTTCCTGTCCCGTGAACGAGGGCCCGGTGGGGGCCGGTGACCGGCAGCCGGCACGCCCGGGGGACCGCCGCCGGACGCCTCGCGGTCGCCCTCGCCGCCGTCGGCGCGCTGACCGCCGGGATAGGGGTGTGGGCCACCGTCGCCGAGGGTGACGACCGCTGCGCCCCCGACTCCCGGCTCGTCGCACCCTGCGGAGCCTGGTGGGGCGCCTATCTCCCCTACGACCAGGACAGTTCGCTCACCCGGCCCGTGTACGCCTTCGAGCGGAAGATCGGTCGCAAGCTCGACCTCGTGTACACGTACCACGACATGTCGGGCAGCGCGCTCGACGGCACCCTCCTCACCGACGACGAGCGCGAACTCGGCCGCGACCGGCTGCTGATGCTCGCCTGGGAGTCCACCGTGTGGAAGGAGCCCCACCACGCCGGCTGGACCGAGACCCAGCTCGGCTGGAAGAACATCGCCTCCGGCCGGTACGACGCCGAGATCATCGACCCGCAGATCCGCCGCGTGAAGGAGTACGGCAAGCGGGTCTTCCTCTCCTTCGACCAGGAGGTCGACGCCCGCATCAAGGAGGGCGCCGGCACCCCCGCCGAGTACGTCGCCGCCCATCGGCACCTCCACGACCGCTTCCGGGAGCTCGGCGCCGACAACGTCGTCTGGGTGTGGACCGTCTCCGGCTACCTCGGCATGGCCGACGAGATGAAGCGCCTCTACCCCGGCGACCGGTACGTCGACTGGATCGGCATGGACCAGTACAACTACTACCGCTGTCACGGCACCGACACCTGGCGGGACTTCGACGCGAGCCAGCGCCCCGCCTACGACTGGCTCCGGGAGAACGTCTCCGACCGGAAGCCGATCATGCTCGCCGAGTTCGCCACCGCCCCCGACCCGGAGCGCCCCGAGCGCCAGCGCGACTGGTACGCCGAGATCCCGCAGGTCGCGCCGACCCTTCCCGGGGCCAAGGCGTACGTCCACTGGAACCGGCCCGTGCCCGGACCCGGCTGCGACCTCACCGTCGACTCCGGACCGGGGCTCGACGGCTACCGAACGGCCGGGCAGGACCCGTACTTCAAGCAGCCCCTGCCGCGACGCTGAGCCCGGTCAGGGCCGCGGGCCCCGGATCGCGTACACCGCCGTCGTCAGGCCGACCAGGCCGAGCAGGAGCGGGAGCGGGCCGCCGGCGAGGGACTGCTGGGCCGTCCAGCCGGCCCACACCAGCACCCACACCGCCCCGGCCGCGATCCGCCCGCCCGCGCCGAGCAGCCGCAGCAGCAGCGCCGCGAGCGCCAGACACAGACCCTGCACCACCACGGGTGCGAACCGGGCGGCTGGGCCCGTGCCCAGCAGCTCGGCACCCGGACCGGCCGCGACCGGCGGAAGCAGGCCCAGGAGCGGCGGCGTGGTGTGCAGGGCGAGGAAGGTGACCAGCAGCACCACGCCCGCGTATCCGCCGTGGAAGGTGCGCGTGCCGACCGCCGCGCCCTGGAGGCCGATCAGCACCGAGCCGGCCAGCAGGGTCGGCGCCGGGAGCGCGGCGAGCAGGTCCCGGCCGGAGGAGTGGCCGGGGCCGAGGGGGGCGGCGAACGCCAGGGGCAGCCAGAAGGCGAGCACCGTCACCGCGAGCAGCGCCCAGAGGACGGCGGGCAACGAGCGGTTCCGTACGGCCGGGGGCCGCTCGCCGGGCGCGGGCTCGGGGGCGCGCGGCCGGGGCACGTACACGGGGACGCCGTACGCGGGCGTCACCGTGTCCTGGGCGGCCGTCGAGCGGAGGTAGGCGTTCTCGCGCGCCCAGGTGGTGCCGTACCCGTCGTCGTCGGGGGCGACGGGAGTCTTCCGGGCCTCCGGCGCCCGGCCCTTGAGGACGGCCCGCAGGCCCGGCACGCACACCGCCGCCGTCACGGTCATCGAGGCGAGGACGGCGATCCCGGCGCCGTCGATGCCGTACGGGCCGAGGAGGGCGGCCGCGCTGCCGAGGACCAGGACGCACATGGCGCCCTGCACGGCGGCCAGCATGCCGGTGCGCCCCTGGACGCGCAGCACGCCGATGTACAGCTCGACGGCGACCCGGGGGAGCGCGGCGACGGCCAGCAGCCGGAGCACGGTCGTGCCGTGCTCGGCGTAGTCGCCGCCGAAGGGCGCGAGGATCAGCGGGGCGAGGACGACGAGGACGAGGACGACCGGGACGAGCAGCAGCGCCATGCGGCGCAGCGCGCCCCGTACCCCCTCGGCGAGGGAGTCCGGGCTGTGCGAGGCGTGCGCGGTGAGCGAGGAGGCCATGTTGATGGCCATGAACTCCATCGTGCCGCCGACGGTGTACGCCGTGTAGAAGAAGGCGTTGTGGGCGGCGTCGAAGCGGACGGCGACCATCACCGGCAGCAGGTTGATCATGGCGAGGCTGAAGAGCGCGCCGACCGAGTCCCCGGCCATGAACCGGCCGATCTCGCGCAGGCTCGGCGGCTCGCGGTCCCGGTCGGCGCGCGCCTGCCGGGGGATGAGCCGCCGGAAGACGAGCCAGGCGAGCGGGACGACGGACAGGGCGATCGCCGCCGACCAGGAGACGAAGACGCCGAGCACGGGCACGGCGGCGGCCAGGACGACGAGCAGGACCAGCTTGCCGAGCGAGAAGACCGCGTTGCCGACGGGGACCCAGATCGCCCGCCGGAGGCCGGTGAGGACGCCGTCCTGGAGGGTGAGCAGCGCCCAGCCGACGCAGGAGGCGGTGAAGAAGAGCCCGGCGGAGAGGGTGCCGAGGGGCGCGTACGAGGGGCCCCACCGGTCCAGGGTGAGCAGGAAGATCCCGCAGGCCGCGGCGACGACGACGGTGCTGACCAGGTACAGACGCAGGACGAGCGGCCCGGTGGCGCGGCCCGCCCGGGGCACGTACCGGACGACGGCGCCGATCATCGTGGTCGCGGTGAGGGAGGCGAGGAGCCGCTGGGCGGCGATGGCGGCGGAGCCCTGGCCCACGGCCTCCTCGGAGTAGTGGCGGGCGGCGACCAGCCAGAAGCCGAGGCCGAGGGCGGCGGAGACGCCGGTGGAGAGCATGAGGGCGTACGCGTTGCGGAACAGGGAGCCGTCGCCCGGCCCGTCCCGGCCGGCGGGGGTCTCCGGCGCGGCGCCCGCGGGCTCCCCGGCCGCGGGACGGCCGGTGTCCCGCAGCCGTACGGTCTCGCTCACCGGGCGCCGCCGGGCGCGGTCGACAGGTGCGCGGGGCGGATGCCGGCGGTACGCAGGGCGGGCAGGACCTCGTCCGCGCGGCGCGGGTCCACCGGCAGGGCGTGCCGGGCGAACCAGGCGGCCGGCTCCGGCGTGGGGGAGGGGTCGGTGAACGCCTCGCCCGCATAGGCGTCGAGGGGCGGGTCGTAGACGTAGCCGGTGGTGATCCGGCGCCGGGCGAGGGCGGCGACGGCCGCGTCCCGGTCCTCGACGAGCAGCGGCACCCGGAAGAGGGGCTGCGCCTCCGCGTCGGCCCCGGCGCCGGAGCCGTACTCGCCGGCCAGGAGCCGGGCGGTGCCCGCCCGGTGGGCGGCGAGGACGCCGTCGAGCCGGGCCAGCCGGCGGCCGGTGCGGCGGAGCTTGGCGGTGCCCGGCCGGAGCCGGTAGGCGTGCATGTCGACGCGGACCCAGGGGTGGAAGGGTTCGAGGGCGGGCGCGGCCGGCAGGGCCCGTTCCAGGGTGTCGGGACGGAGCGGCATGCGTATCTCCTCCCGCTCCTCCAGGCCGAGCGCCCGCAGCGCGGCGCGGGCGGCCCCGGTCAGGCGCAGTCCGCGCACGGCGGCCTCCGCGTACGGCCGCGCCAGATGGGCGAGTTCGGCGGCGGCGCGGGTCGGGTGCAGCAACACATCGCGGGCGGCGCCCAGTTCGTCGCGCAGGGCCGGGTCGGCGAGGGAGAGGAAGCCGCCGGTCCCGGCGTGGACGTGCTTGGAGAGGCTGAAGACGGACGCCTCGCCGTACGTGCCGACCGGGCGGCCGCCGGTGGTGGAGCCGATCGCGTGGGCCGCGTCCTCGATCAGCGGGATGCCGAGCCGGTCGCAGCGCTCCCGCAGCTCCGGTGCCGGGTCGGGGTTCCCGTACAGGTTGGTGGTGAGGACGGCGGACAGACCGCTCCAGACGGAGTCGGGGACGGCCGCCGCGTCGACGGAGCCGTCGCGCGGGTCGAGCGGCGCCTGCACCGGGCGCAGGCCGGCGGCGAGCACGACGAAGAAGATGACGTCGTCGTTGACCGGCGACATCAGGACCCTGCCGCCGGGCTCGCACCAGTGGCGCAGCGCGAGGTAGAGGCCGAAGCGGCACGACGGCACGTACAGGCACTCCCTGCCCCCGAGCCGGTCGCGCATGAGTTCTTCCAGTTCCGCGTACGCAGAAACCATGTGATTCCCCCTGAAACCCGGGCTCAATGTGGCCCATTCCGGACGGCGCGTCAACAACGCGCCTCCGGTCACCCGCGCGGTGGTGCGCGGAAGGGCCCGTCCGGGGTCGGCAGACCGTGGACGGGCCCTTCCGTGACCGTCTGCGCGGCTGCGGCCGTCCTGACGGTTCGGGGCGGGAGCCGGAGGTCACTCCTCCAGGGTGAGGCCCTGGCGCAGCCGGGTCAGGGTGCGGGCGAGCAGCCGGGAGACGTGCATCTGGGAGATGCCCAGCTCCTCGCCGATCTCCGACTGGGTCATGCCGGAGACGAAGCGCAGGGAGAGGATCTGCCGCTCGCGGGAGGGCAGCGAGGCGATCATCGGCTTGAGGGAGGCGATGTACTCGATGCCGGCGATGGCATGGTCCTCGTAGCCGAGCCGGTCGGCGAGCGCGGCCTCGCCGCCTCCGCCGTCCTCCTCGGCGGGCTGGGCGTCGAGCGAGCTGGCGGTGTACGCGTTGCTCGCCGTCATGCCCTCGACGACCTCCTCCGGCGCTATGCCGAGTTCCTCGGCGAGCTCGGCGACGGTGGGGGAGCGGTCCAGGCGCTGGGACAGGACGTCCGTGGCCCGGGCGAGGTCGAGGCGGAGCTCCTGGAGCCGGCGGGGCACGTGCACGGACCAGGAGGTGTCGCGGAAGAAGCGCTTGATCTCGCCGATGATGGTCGGCATCGCGAACGTGGGGAACTCCACGCCGCGGGAGAGCTCGAAGCGGTCGATCGCCTTGATGAGGCCGATGGTGCCGACCTGGACGATGTCCTCCATCGGCTCGCTCCGGGTGCCGAACCGGGCGGCGGCGAAGCGGACGAGGGCGAGGTTGAGTTCGACGAGGGTGTTGCGGACGTACGCGTGGTCGTGGGTGCCCTCCTCCAGCTCCGCGAGGCGGGCGAAGAGGTCCTTCGACAGGGCGCGCGCGTCGACCGGACCGATGCGGTCCAGGGGCTGGTCGAGCAGCCGGTCGGCGAGCTCGTCGGGGAGGGGGGTGGCGGGGGTGGTGGGTGAGGCGGGGACGACGGACAGGATTGCCGACGGCGCGTCGGGGGTACGCGGGGCGTCGAGCCGGGGTGACATGGGTCTCCTTCGGGTTCTTCTCGCAGCGGTTTGCGGCGCCTCCAAGCCGGCCGTTTCGGGTGTTCTCTCTAGCCCTACCTGCTCGACCCTGAAGGTTGCAAGTGCCATTAATACCGTTTGTTCCGTTATGAGATGGACCCCGTGTGCATCAGAGGGCGACCCGCTTGTAGTGTTCGAGGACGTCAGTCGGCATCCGCGAGAGCGAGAAGAGGCACGGCCATGGACCGCGAACACATCGGCAGCGCACTGCCCGCGCGGCTGCGGGTCGAGACGCGGACCGTGGGGGAGAGCGAAGTCCTCACCCCGGTGGGCGAACTCGACCACCACACCGCCGAACTCCTGCGCGACCCCCTGGACGGGGCACTGGACGCGGGCCGTTCACGGCTCGTCGTCGACTGCACCGGTCTGGAGTTCTGCGACTCGACCGGGCTCAACGTGCTCCTCGGCGCCCGGCTGCGGGCGGACGCCGCCGGCGGCGCGGTGCACCTGGTGGGGATGCGGCCCGCGGTGGCCCGGGTGTTCCACATCACGGGCGCGGACACCGTCTTCACCGTCCACGACACGCTCGCGACGGCACTCCCCGACTGAGCCCGGGCCCGCGCGGGCCCGCCGCTCCCGGCACCCGGCCCGCCGCGCCCCGGCCCCGCACGCCCCGTACGTCCTGACCCCTGCCCCGTCGATCGGTGAGGTGAAGCGCTGATGGACCAAGCTTCCGACGTCCGTACGCTCGCCCTCGGCGGGACCAGCGGGACGGTTCCGCTCGCCCGCGACTTCACGCGGACGGCGCTTTACGAGTGGGGCTGGCTGCCCGCCGTCGGCGCCGACCACAGGGCCGCCGCCGAGGACGTCCTCCTGGTCGTCTCCGAGCTGGTCACCAACGCCTGCCTGCACGCCGACGGGCCCGAGAGCCTGCGCGTCCTGCGGCTGGCCAAGGTGCTGCGCCTCGAAGTCACCGACCGCGGCGCCGGCCAGCCCGCCCCCCGCACCCCGCACCGCGCCGGCCGCCCGGGCGGCCACGGCATGTTCATCGTCCAGCGCCTCTGCCGCGACTGGGGCATCGACCGCACCCCCGGAGCCCCCGGCAAGACGGTCTGGGCCGAGATCTCGGCCCCCGGCGACTGACCGCCGCCGGAAGCCCCCGGGAACGACGGAGGCCGCCGCACCGGATCGGTGCGGCGGCCTCCGTGCGTACGGCCCGGATCAGCTGACGTCGCCCATCAGCGCACGGATCTTCTTGCCCGCGGTCATGAAGGCCAGGCCCGCGGCGACCGCCACGACGGCCCACAGCGAGTAGTACAGCGCGTCGCCCAGCGGCTCGTTGAGCTTGGTGGTCCAGCCGTTCAGGGCGTTGCCCGTCGCGGTGGCCAGGAACCACAGGCCCATGATCTGGCCGACGAACTGCTTCGGGGCCAGCTTCGTCGACAGGGACAGGCCGACCGGGGAGAGGCACATCTCACCGATGGTCTGGACGAGGTAGACGCTCAGCAGCCAGAAGACGGTGACCTTGCCGGTCTCGCTGTTGGCGGCGGCGGCACCCGCGAGGCCCATGATGGCGAACGAGCCGCCGATGAGCAGCATCGCCAGGGCGAACTTCATGGGCGCGCTGGGCTCGCGGTTCCGCTTGGCCAGCTTGACCCACAGCGCGGCGAAGACCGGTGCCAGGACGATGACCATCATCGGGTTGACCGACTGGTACCAGGAGGCCGGGAACTCCCAGCCGCCGATCATGCGGTCGGTCTTGCCGTCCGCGAACAGGGTGAGCAGCGAGCCCGACTGGTCGTAGATCATCCAGAAGAGGACGGCGGTGGTGAAGAACCACGCGAACGCCTTGATCTTCGGCTTGTCCTCGGCGGTCAGCGCCGGGTTGCGGTACATCGCGACGAAGTACACGACCGGCACCACGATGCCGAGCACCGCGAGCACGTTGACGATGTGCTCGATGTCGTACGTGCCGAGGGCCAGGTCCACGAGGAGCGCGGCGACGGCCAGGCCGCCCCACAGCAGGACCTTGCGCAGCGCGTTCCGCTTCTCCTCGGACGTGGCCGGGGTGCCCGGCTCCTTGCCGACGTCACCGAGGTGGCGGGAGCCCAGGACGTACTGGACGACGGCGAGCGTCATGCCGATGCCGGCGACGGCGAAGCCGAGGTGCCAGTTGACGTTCTCGCCGAGGTAGCCGACGACCAGCGGGGCGACCATGCCGCCGATGTTGATCGACATGTAGAAGAGCGTGAAGCCGGCGTCGCGGCGGGCGCTCGGCTGCCCCTCGTACAGGCCGCCGACCATGGCCGAGATGTTCGGCTTCAGCAGACCCGTACCGGCGGCGATGAGGGCGAGGCCCGCGAAGAACGCCGTGTCCGAGGGGATGGCCAGGGTGAAGTGGCCCAGGGCGATGACGATGCCGCCGACGAGCACGGCCTTCCGCGCGCCCCACAGGCGGTCGGCGACCCAGCCGCCCGGCATCGCGGCCATGTAGACGACCGCGTTGTACACGCCGTAGATGGAGGCGGCCAGCGCCTCACGCTCTTCGAGGGGACCGTCGAGGACGGCCGCGACCAGGTAGAGCACCAGGATGGCGCGCATCCCGTACCAGGAGAAGCGCTCCCACATCTCGGTCATGAAGAGAGTGGCCAGACCACGGGGGTGGCCGAAGAACGTCTTCTCGGAACCGGGGGTCCCGGCCGAGGACGTCGTCAGGCTGGACGCCATGTCGATCCTTGCTCTGTCGGGACGCGCTCGCCTTGTGAGCGGGGTGCGCCCGGTGGGGGAGGCCGGCACCGGTGGAATCGGGGGACTCCGCCGGGATCCACGCCCCGGGGGCGCGTCGTCGCGTCCCGGGACCCGGCCCACAGGTCATTCGCCGTCGTCGAGGACGGCCGGGCCGGCCTCACGCAGAAAAGAGGACCCCGGCCCGCCTAGCCGACCGAAGGTCCCCGAATACCGCAACAGACGTCTCGCCACCATACGACACGACACTGCCGGATATGAAAGGACTTGAGACATGGATCACAGGCGGAACTGCAACCGTACGGCTTCATTCGAAGGTCACACACAGGATGCCCACACGATCCACAGGGTCCACCCCACCCCTGCGGATCCCACCCCGGACCGGGGGCGGTGCGGACTACCATCACCCCCATGACCCGTGTACTGCTCGCCGAGGACGACGCATCCATCTCGGAACCGCTGGCCCGCGCCCTGCGGAGAGAGGGGTACGAGGTCGAGGTCCGCGAGGACGGCCCCACCGCCCTCGACGCCGGCCTCCAGGGCGGCGTCGACCTGGTCGTGCTCGACCTGGGCCTGCCCGGCATGGACGGCCTGGAGGTCGCCCGGCGGCTGCGCGCCGAGGGGCACGCGGTCCCCATCCTGGTCCTCACCGCGCGCGCCGACGAGGTCGACACCGTCGTCGGGCTCGACGCGGGCGCCGACGACTACGTCACCAAGCCCTTCCGGCTCGCCGAACTCCTCGCCCGGGTCCGGGCCCTGCTCCGGCGCGGCGCCACCGAGCCCGTCGCGGCCCCCTCCACCCACGGCGTGCGGATCGACGTCGAGTCCCACCGCGCCTGGATGGGGGACGAGGAGCTCCAGCTCACCGCCAAGGAGTTCGACCTGCTCCGGGTCCTCGTCCGGGACGCCGGCCGGGTCGTCACCCGCGACCAGCTGATGCGCGAGGTCTGGGACACCACCTGGTGGTCCTCCACCAAGACCCTCGACATGCACATCTCGTGGCTGCGCAAGAAGCTCGGCGACGACGCGGCGAACCCGCGCTACATCGCCACCGTACGCGGAGTCGGCTTCCGCTTCGAGAAGAGCTGACCCCCGGAGAAAGAGCGTCCGTGCGCCGCCGTCTGATCAACTCCACGCTCGCCGTGGTCCTCGTCGTCATCGCCGTCTTCGGCGTCTCCCTCGTCATCGTCGAGACCCGCACGATCGCCGGCAGCGCCCAGGAGAGCGTGGACTCGGAGGCGCTGCGGATCGTCTCCATCGTGGACAGCCGGCTCATCGGCGGCGAGCCGGTCAACCCGGACATCCTCGCCGAGCAGAGCGGCGCCAAGCGGTACGCGCAGATCCTCATCCCCGGCCGCGACCCGATCTCCATCGGGGAACGGCCCGGGGGCGACGTCATCCGGGGCACCGCCGAGGGCGAGCGCGGCGAGACCGTGATCGTCGAGGAGTCCCGCTCGGCCGTCACCGCCGAGGTCGGCCGCACCCTCCTGATCATCGGCGCGGTGGCCCTGCTCGCCGTCGTCGCCGCCGTCCTCCTCGCCGTACGGCAGGCCAACCGGCTCGCCTCCCCGCTCACCGACCTCGCGGAGACCGCCGAACGCCTCGGCTCCGGCGACCCGCGCCCCCGGCACAAGCGGTACGGGGTGCCCGAGCTGGACCGGGTCGCGGACGTCCTCGACGCCTCCGCCGAGCGGATCGCCCGGATGCTCACCGCCGAGCGCCGGCTCGCCGCCGACGCCTCCCACCAGCTCCGCACGCCCCTCACCGCGCTCTCCATGCGCCTGGAGGAGGTCGCCCTCGCCGACGACCTGGACACGGTCAAGGAGGAGGCGACGATCGCGCTCACCCAGGTCGAGCGGCTCACCGACGTCGTCGAACGGCTCCTCACCAACTCCCGCGACCCCCGCACCGGCTCCGCCGTCGCCTTCGACCTGGACGAGGTCGTCAAGCAGCAGATCGAGGAGTGGCGGCCGGCCTACCGCAGCGCGGGACGGGCCATCGTGCACTCGGGGAAGCAGGGGATGCGGGCCGTGGGCACCCCGGGCGCGGTCGCCCAGGTCCTCGCCGCCCTGATCGAGAACTCGCTCATGCACGGTGGCGGCACGGTCGCCCTGCGGACCCGGGTCACCGGCAACCAGTCCGTGATCGAGGTCACCGACGAGGGGCCGGGCGTCCCGGCCGACCTCGGCGCGCGGATCTTCGAGCGGGCCGTCAGCGGCCGCAGCTCCACCGGCATCGGCCTGGCGGTCGCCCGCGACCTCGCGGAGGCGGACGGCGGACGCCTGGAACTCCTCCAGCAGCAGCCGCCGGTCTTCGCGCTCTTCCTGGGCCGCGAGGCCAGAAGCGTCTCGGACCGGCCGTCGGACCGCCCCGTACGGTGAGGACGGGCCCGGTCAGACCCGGTCGGGCTGGCGGCGGGTCGCCTGCCGCGGCGGCGCCTGCTCCAGGAACGATTCGGCGGTCTGCACCGCCTCCTTCGCCGGCAGGGCGCGGAAGACCCAGGTGCGGTACGACCAGAAGCGGAACAGGGTCGCGATCCCGATCCCGAAGAACTTGAAGAAGTTGCTGGCCAGGGGCCCGTCCCAGCCGAAGCCGTACGTCGCCGTGTAGAGCAGCCCGTTCTGGATCACCAGGCCGATCAGGCTGAAGACCAGGAAGAGGGACATCTCCTTGGTGCGCCTGCTCTTGTCCCGGTCGCGGTAGGTGAAGTACCGGAACCCGACGTAGTTGAACGCGATCGCGACCACGGTGGCGATGACGCTCGCCCGCACGACGGGCAGGTCCGTGAAGTGGCGCACGAGGTTGAAGACCCCGAGGTCCACCAGGACCCCCACGGCCCCCACGGCGCCGAACTTCGCGACCTCGCGGAAGAGCCGGTCGAGTCGCGCGCGCAGCGCGCCGGGTTCACTCATGGTGATGGCTCTGTCCCGTCCGTCCGGGTGACGCCCGGGTGACGTCAACCAGTCCATGCTAACCAGGGCCCCCGGCACATGCCGATGGACCGCGTGAACCATGGCCGAACCTCACCCCCGCCGCGTCCGCCGCAAGGGCCCCCTTGTGTCAAGACACAGGTGGACGAGTGTTCCCCGATGGTGCGGATACCCTAAGAGGGTGACGTTTCCGGTAGTCGGCATGGTCGGTGGCGGACAGCTCGCCCGTATGACCCACGAGGCGGGCATCCCCCTCGGCATCAAGTTCAAGCTCCTCAGTGACACTCCGCAGGACTCCGCGGCCCAGGTGGTGAGCGAGGTCGTCATCGGCGACTACCGCGACCTGGACACGCTGCGTGACTTCGCGCGCGGATGCGACGTGATCACCTTCGATCACGAGCACGTCCCCACCGAGCACCTGCGCGCCCTGGAGGCGGACGGCATCCTCGTCCGGCCGGGGCCCGACGCGCTGGTGCACGCGCAGGACAAGGGGGTGATGCGCGCCCGGCTCGACGCGATCGGCGCGCCGAGCCCGCGCCACCGCATCGTCGCGGACCCCGCGGACGCGGAGGCCTTCGCGGCCGAGGTCGGGGGCTTCCCGATCATTCTCAAGACCGTGCGCGGCGGCTACGACGGCAAGGGCGTCTGGTTCGTGCGTTCGCCCGAGGGCGCCCGCGACCCCTTCCTGGCGGGCGTGCCCGTCCTCGCGGAGGAGAAGGTCGACTTCACGCGCGAGCTGGCGGCCAACATCGTCCGCTCCCCGCACGGCCAGGCCGTCGCCTACCCGGTCGTGGAGTCCCGCCAGGTCGACGGCGTCTGCGACACCGTGATCGCGCCCGCCCCCGGCCTGTCCGAGGAGCTGTCCGGGCAGGCCCAGGAGCTGGCGCTGCGGATCGCCCGGGAGCTGGGCGTCGTCGGCCACCTCGCCGTGGAGCTGTTCGAGACCGCGGACGGCCGCATCCTCGTCAACGAGCTGGCGATGCGCCCGCACAACTCCGGCCACTGGACCCAGGACGGCGCGATCACCTCGCAGTTCGCCAACCACGTCCGGGCGGTCCTCGACCTGCCCCTCGGCGATCCGCGCCCGCGCGCGCCGTGGACCGTGATGTGCAACGTCCTGGGCGGCGACTACCCGGACATGTACTCCGCGTACCTGCACTGCATGGCCAGGGACCCGCAGCTCAAGATCCACATGTACGGCAAGGACGTGAAGCCCGGACGCAAGGTGGGCCACGTCAACACCTACGGCGACGACCTGGACGAGGTGCTGGAGCGCGCCCGCCACGCCGCCGGCTACCTGCGAGGGACGATCACCGAATGAGCACCAGCCCCGTCGTCGGCATCGTCATGGGTTCGGACTCCGACTGGCCCGTCATGGAGGCCGCCGCCCAGGCCCTGGACGAGTTCGAGATCCCGTACGAGGTCGACGTCGTCTCCGCGCACCGCATGCCGCGCGAGATGATCGCGTACGGCGAGGAGGCCGCCGGGCGCGGGCTCAGGGCGATCGTCGCGGGCGCGGGCGGCGCCGCCCACCTGCCCGGCATGCTCGCCTCCGTCACCCCGCTGCCCGTCATCGGCGTGCCCGTGCCGCTGAAGTACCTCGACGGCATGGACTCGCTGCTCTCCATCGTGCAGATGCCGGCCGGCGTCCCGGTCGCCACGGTCTCCGTCGGCGGCGCCCGCAACGCTGGCCTGCTCGCGGCCCGGATCCTCGCCGCGCACGACCCGGCGCTGCTCGACCGGATGCGCGCCTTCCAGCAGGAGCTGAACGACCAGGCGACGGAGAAGGGCAAGCGGCTGCGGGCCAAGGTCGAGGGCGCCGAGTCCTTCGGCTTCGCCCGGTGACCGCCGCCGACCGCCTCGCAGAGGCGCGCGAGCTGCTCGCCGACCACCCCGTGGCGGACGGCCACAACGACCTGCCGTGGGCCCTGCGCGAGCACGTGCGCTACGACCTGGACCGCATGGACATCGCGGCCGACCAGACCGGCGCGCTCCACACCGACCTGGCCCGGCTGCGGGCCGGCGGCGTCGGCGCCCAGTTCTGGTCGGTGTACGTGCCCTGCCGGTTCACCGGGGACGACGCGGTCAGCGCCACCCTGGAGCAGATCGACGTGGTCGACCAGCTCCTGGAGCGGTACGCCGCCGACCTCGCGCCCGCCCTGACGGCGGACGACATGGAGGCGGCCCGGAAGCAGGGCCGCATCGCCTCCCTCAAGGGGGCCGAGGGCGGCCACTCGATCAACAACTCCCTCGCCACCCTGCGCGCGCTGCACGCCCTGGGCGTGCGCTACATGACGCTCACCCACAACGACAACAACGACTGGGCGGACTCGGCGACCGACGACCCCGGCGTCGGCGGCCTCTCCGCCTTCGGCCGGCAGGTCGTCCGCGAGATGAACCGCTCCGGCATGCTGGTCGACCTCTCGCACGTGGCCGCCACGACCATGCGGGACGCCCTGGACGCCACCGCCGCGCCGGTGGTCTTCTCGCACTCCTCGGCCCGTGCCGTCTGCGACCACCCGCGCAACGTGCCGGACGACGTCCTGGAGCGGCTGCCCGCCAACGGCGGCGTCGCGATGGCCACCTTCGTGCCCAAGTTCATCCTCCCGGCGGCCGTCGAGTGGACCGCCCGGGCGGACGAGAACCTGCGGGAGCACGGCTTCGACCACCTCGACACCACCGCCGGGGCGATGGCGCTGCACCGCGCCTTCGAGGAGGCGAACCCGCGCCCGGTGGCCACCGCCGCCACGGTCGCCGACCACCTCGACCACATGCGCGAGGTCGCCGGCATCGACCACGTCGGCATCGGCGGCGACTACGACGGCACGGCCTTCACGCCGTCGGGCCTGGACGACGTCGCCGGCTATCCGAACCTGATCGCGGAGCTGCTGCACCGCGGCTGGTCGCGCCCGGACCTGGCCAAGCTGACCTGGTCCAACGCGGTCCGCGTCCTGCGCGACGCGGAGGACGTCTCCCGCGACCTGAGGGACCGCACGGCCCCCTCGAACGCGACGATCGAGTCCCTGGACGGCCGGACGGCCTGACCGCTCCTACCGGTCCACGCAGAGGCAGAACGGGTGCCCGACCGGGTCCGCGTACACGCGGAAGTCACGGTCGGGCCCGCCCGCGTCGAGCAGCTTGGCGCCGAGCGCGAGGACCTGCTCCTCGCCCCGGTCGAGGTCGTCCACGGTCAGGTCCAGGTGGAACTGCTGCCCGCCCTCCTCCTCGGGCCAGCGCGGCGCGACGTACCCGGAGACCTCCTGGAAGGCGAGCTGGGTGCCGTCATGCCCGGAGAGCATCACCCAGGAGTCCCCCTCCTCGGAGTCCGAGGAGGTACGGGGCGAACCGCCGAGGATCCCGGCGTAGAAGGTGGCGAGGGACATCGGGTCGGGACAGTCCAGGACGACGGACCGCAGCGTGGCGACGGGCATGGCTCTCCTCTTTCGCAGGGGCTCCGCGCGGGTTCCGCGGAAGCGGGGGTGTTCTCCTGACCCCGCCTACCCACTCGGATGCCCGGTAAGGCTCCACGGCCCCGGACAGGCCCTAGCCCTCCAGGAGTTCCAGTTCCGCGTCCGTGAACCGGGCGGCGCAGGCGTCCTCCGTGGCCGTGATCGCGGTCATGCGGAAGACGTCCGCGTCGGTGTGCCGGGCGAAGAGGGTCCACCCCCGCTTCTTGTACTGGGCCGTGAGCACGAAGCCGTCCTCGCCGACCGGTGTCCGCTCGACGGGCCTGTGCTCCTTCCAGCCGCGCTCCGCGAGGGCCGCGAGGACGCCCCGGAACTGCCGCTCCGCCTCGCCGGGCTCCAGGTCGCCGGCCGCACGCACGGCCGAGCAGGCCGCCATCCGGTCCGCCACGTCCTTCCGCTTCCGCGCCTCCTCGGTGGCCGGACCGCCGGACGGGCCCTCCGGCTCCGGGGACTCCGGCTTCGCTCCACCGGGCAGCCCGGCGGCCTCGCCGGCCGCGTCCAGGTCCGCCTGGGCGGCCTCCCTGCCGAAGACGGCCGGGCCCTTCGAGCCGCCCTCCGACCCGCCGCCGCACCCGGTGACGAGCACCGCTCCGACGGCCACGGCGGCCATCGTCCGTACGAATCCGCCCATGGCGGTGCGCATGTACTGTCCCCCCGGTCGTCCCCCGGTTTTCCGGCGCTACGCCCGCGGACGCCCCATCGCCCGGTACGTCCAGCCCGCCGCCCGCCACCGCGCCGCGTCCAGCGCGTTGCGGCCGTCCAGGACGATCCGGGCGGAGACGGCCTCGCCCAGCTCCGCCGGGTCCAGTTCGCGGAACTCGCGCCACTCCGTCAGGTGCAGCACCACGTCCGCCCCGCGCACGGCCTCCAGGGCCGAGTCCGCGTACCCCAGGGTCGGGAAGAGGCGGCGGGCGTTCTCCATGCCCTTCGGGTCGTAGACGGTGACCTGGCCGCCCTGGAGGTGTATCTGCCCGGCCACGTTCAGCGCGGGGGAGTCGCGGACGTCGTCCGAGTCCGGCTTGAAGGTGGCGCCGAGGACGGCGACCCGGCGGCCCAGGAAGGAGTTCCCGCCCAGGGCCTCGCGGGCCATCTCGACCATCTGGCCGCGCCGCCGCATGTTGATGGAGTCGATCTCGCGGAGGAAGGTCAGCGCCTGGTCGGCGCCCAGCTCGCCCGCCCGGGCCATGAACGCCCGGATGTCCTTCGGCAGACAGCCGCCGCCGAAGCCGATCCCGGCCCGCAGGAACTTGGCGCCGATCCGGTCGTCGTGCCCGATGGCCTCCGCCAGCTTGGCGACGTCGCCGTCGGCGGCCTCGCAGACCTCGGCCATCGCGTTGATGAAGGAGATCTTGGTGGCGAGGAAGGAGTTCGCGGCGGTCTTCACCAGCTCGGCGGTCGGGAAGTCGGTCACGACGAACGGCGAGCCCTCCCCGACCGGCACCGCGTACACCTCGCGCAGCAGCTTCTCGGCCCGCTCGCCGCGCACGCCGACCACGATCCGGTCCGGGTGCAGGGTGTCGTCCACGGCGAAGCCCTCCCGCAGGAACTCGGGGTTCCAGGCCAGCTCGACCCCGGCCGGGAGCAGGGCCGCGAGCCGCTCGGCCGAGCCGACGGGCACGGTCGACTTGCCGACGACCAGGGCCCCTTCCCGTACGACCCCGGCGAGGGAGGCGAAGGCGGCGTCCACGTAACTCATGTCACAGGCGTACTCGCCGTGCTTCTGCGGGGTGTTCACGCAGACGAAGTGCACGTCGCCGAAGGCGCCGACCTCCTCCCAGGAGGTGGTGAACCGCAGCCGGCCGCTCGACCCCTCGATGCCCGCCACGTGCTTCGCGAGCAGCTCTTCGAGCCCCGGCTCGTACATCGGGACCCGGCCGGAGGACAGCAGCTCGATCTTCTCGGGCACGACGTCGAGCCCCAGCACCTCGAAGCCCAGCTCCGCCATGGCCGCGGCGTGCGTGGCGCCGAGGTAGCCGGTGCCGATCACGGTGATCTTGAGGGCCATGCGGTACTCCAGGGGGGTCGGGCGGAATGCCTGCCCGAGCATAGCCGTGCCCTGGTCGGGGGCTCGGGCACGCCCTACCATTTGGGTTACTTAACGGTAGTTAGCAAGCGTGGGAGTGAGTGAGCGTGGCAGGTTCTCGCGATTTCGATCTGTACCGTCCTTCGGAGGAGCACGACATGCTCCGGGAGTCGGTGCGTGCGCTGGCGGAGGCGAAGATCGCGCCGTTCGCGGCGGCGGTGGAC
>NZ_JNXJ01000053.1:0-40340 GCF_000716625.1 Streptomyces bikiniensis
GCTTTTCCCTTCGGTCTTGCGTCTCCGACTCTATCAGATCTTTCCGACCCGATTTCCTCGGTGCTTTCCGGTCCCTTTCGCTTTCACTCCGGGGGCCTTTCGGCGTTTCCGACTTTATCAGATTCATTCCGGCCGGCCTAATCGGTGGCTTTCGTGATTCGGATAAGAATCGAAATGACTCCGGGGAATCGAAATTCCCGACCGGAGCGAGATGAGACTTTACTTGGTCGCTGCCGAGCTGTCCAGCTCCAGGCAACTGTTCAAATCTACCTCCCCGCAATCGCCGTGTCAACAGCTTTTGCGGGCACCGGAGGAGACTAGCAGCTCAGCAGGGCCGTACGCACATCAGGCCGCGGTGGGGAGCGTGGCGCTGCGGTCGGGTTCTTCCAGGTCGCCCCGGTCGCCGGCGCGGGAGGCGCGGCCGCCGAGGACGTAGACGTACGCGAGGAATGCCAGTTCGGCGGTGATGCCGATGGTGATGCGGGCCCAGGTGGGCAGGCCGGAGGGGGTGACGAAGCCTTCGATCAGACCCGAGACGAAGAGGACCAGGGCGAGCCCGATGGCCATGCCCACGGCTGCGCGGCCCCGTTCCGCGAGGGCCGCGCGGCGGGTGGTGGGGCCCGGTTCGATGACGGTCCAGCCGAGGCGGAGGCCGGTGCCCGCGGCCACGAAGACGGCGGTCAGTTCGAGCAGGCCGTGCGGAAGGACCAGGCCCAGGAAGACGTCGAGGCGGCCCGCGGAGGACATCAGGCCGATGCCGACGCCGAGGTTCAGCATGTTCAGGAAGAGGATCCAGAGGACCGGGATCCCCAGGAAGGCGCCCAGGACCAGGCACATGGCGGCGGCCTGGGCGTTGTTCGTCCAGACCTGGGCGGCGAAGGAGGCCGCCGGGTGGCTGGAGTAGTACGTCTCGTACTGGCCGCCGGGGCGGGTCATCTCGCGGAGCTCGGCGGGGGCGCCGATCGAGGCCTGGACCTCGGGGTGCGTACCGATCCACCAGCCGATGAGGGCCGCGAGCAGGGTGGAGAGGACGGCGGTGGGGATCCACCAGTGGCGGGAGCGGTAGACCGCCGCCGGGAAACCTGCCGTGAAGAAGCGGGCCGCGTCGCGCCACGAGGAGCGGCGGGTGCCGGTCACGGTGGCGCGGGCGCGGGCCACGAGCTGGGTGAGCCGGGCCGTGAGCATGGGGTCCGGGGTGCTGGACTGCACGATCGAGAGATGGGTGGCCGCGCGCTGGTACAGGGCCACGAGTTCGTCCGCCTCGGCGCCCGTGAGCTTCCCGCCCCGGCCCAGGAGCTGGTCGAGGCGTTCCCACTCCGCGCGGTGGGCGGTGACGTAGACGTCGAGGTCCATGATCGGCTGCTGCTCCAGGACTGGCTTCGGACGGGTCCGTACTACTGCGGCGCGCTGGGGATCAGCTTGGCAGACTGGCGTTCGGACGGGTCGGGAAGGCCGGAGAAGGGTGGGTGGGTGCCGTGAGTGGCGTGGTGACGGGCGATGCCGTCGTCCTGGGACTGCAGCCCGCGCGGCTGCCGAGTCGGGCACTCGCGGTGCTCATCGACCTGGTCGTGGTGTGGGCCGCGTACGTGCTGGTCATGATCGGGCTCGTGCTCGCCACGGCCTCGCTGGACGAGGCGGCGGTGGCGGCCGTGTCCGTCGCGGCCTTCCTGTTGGTCCTCGTGGGGGCTCCGATCGCGGTGGAGACGCTGTCCCACGGGCGGTCGCTGGGGAAGATGGCCTGCGGGCTGCGGGTCGTACGGGACGACGGCGGGCCGATCCGGTTCCGGCACGCGCTGGTCCGGGGGGCCATGGGGGTCGTGGAGATCCTGATGACCTTCGGCGTCGTCGCTTGTATCGCGTCCCTGGTGTCCGAGCGCGGGCGGCGGCTCGGGGACGTGTTCGCGGGGACGCTGGTCGTACGGGAGCGGATGCCCGCGGCGCGGGTCCTGCCCGTGCCTCCGCCGCCGCCGTGGCTGGTGGGGCGGTTCGCCGGGCTCGACCTCTCGGCGGTGCCGGAGGGGTTGTGGCTGGAGATACGCCAGTACCTCACGCGGGCGCGTGAACTCGATCCGGGCGTGGGGCGGCAGCTCGCCGAGCGTCTGGCCGGCCAGTTGGTGGGCCGGACGGGGACGCCTCCGCCCGCGGGGGTGCCCGCGGAGGCGTATCTGGCGGGTGTGGTGGCCGAGCGGCAGGCGCGGGAAGCGCGGCAGGCGTTCGCGGAGGCCGGAACCGGAGCCGGAGCCGGAGCGGGGGCAGGGGCTGGGGCAGGGGCTGGGGCGGGAGCGGGGGGCGGGTTCGGAGCCGGTGGGATCGTCGGCGTTCCGGCTGGAGCCGTTCTTCCTCCAGCTCTCCCTCCGGCTCTTCCTCCGGTCGTCACTCCGGCTGCTTCTTCGGCCGTTCCTCCGGCCGTCCCTCCGGCCGTTTCTCCAGGGGCTGCTTCCCCCGTGGCTCCCCCGCCGGTCGCTCCTCCGGGTTCCGAGGCCTCCCGTGAGGACGGGCCGCCCGCCACCGGGTTCGCCCCTCCCGCCTGACGTACGGCGGGCCCTCGGGTCAGGGGAAGACCGAGGGCGGGGTGTCGAGGTCTTCGAGTTCGACGCCGGGAGCCGCGAGGACCACGTCCCCGGCGATGTGGACGGTGTGGCGCTCGCCCGTGTCCAGGGCGCTGACCTGGTACTCGTCCACCGTCAGGGGGCCGTTGTCAGTGGGGTGCGCTTCACTTCTCAGCAGGGCCCAGGACTGGTCGACCGTGAGGGGGGCGAGCACCGGGTCCGTGAAGGCGACGAGCCTGACACGGGTCTCGGGGGAATCGGGGGTGAGACGCAGGAGTCGCGTGAGGGCGACGAGGAACGCCGGGGAGCTGCCGGTGAAGGCGTGGGCGCGCACATTGCCTTCGGTGGCATCGGCTCCGGTGGGGTCCGTGCGGACCCAGGTGACGCCGTCGAGGGCCGCGCCGCGGACCTGCCAGCCGGCGGCGTGCAGTTCGAGGCGGATGGGGCGTCCCAGTTCGTCGATGGCCAGGTCGACGGAGCCCCGGTGATCACCGGAGGGGGTGGTGGTCTGCGCGACGTAGCGCCAGCCGGAGGGGCCCGGCGCGCAGTGGAAGTGTTCTTCGCCGAGGGGAGTGTGGTCGTGCGGGTCATGGAGCGAATAACGGCCGCGGGGCATGGGTCCTCGGGTGGCTTCCAGGAGCTGTAGCGGGGGGGCAGGACGGGGCAGGCCCCCCGACACGGGGGTGCGGGGGGCCTGCCTGGTTCCGCTGCGGACGTCTTCCGCGGATCTTCTCCGCTCTTCTCCGCGGGCCGCCGTCAGTAGCGGTAGTGGTCCGACTTGTACGGGCCCTCGACCTGGACGCCGATGTAGGCGGCCTGCTCCGGGCGGAGGGTCGTCAGCTTCACGCCGAGCGCGTCGAGGTGGAGGCGGGCGACCTTCTCGTCCAGGTGCTTGGGCAGCGTGTAGACGTCGGTCGGGTACTGCTCCGGCTTGGTGAACAGCTCGATCTGGGCCAGGGTCTGGTCCGCGAAGGAGTTGGACATCACGAAGGAGGGGTGGCCGGTCGCGTTGCCGAGGTTCAGCAGACGACCCTCGGACAGGACGATGAGGACCTTGCCGTCGGGGAACGTCCAGGTGTGGACCTGCGGCTTGACCTCGTCCTTGACGATGCCGGGGATCTGCGCCAGGCCCGCCATGTCGATCTCGTTGTCGAAGTGGCCGATGTTGCCCACGATGGCCTGGTGCTTCATCTTGGCCATGTCGGCGGCCATGATGATGTCCTTGTTGCCGGTCGTGGTGATGAAGATGTCGGCCGTCTCGACGACCTCGTCCAGGGTCGTGACCTGGTAGCCGTCCATCGCCGCCTGGAGCGCGCAGATCGGGTCGATCTCGGTGACGATGACGCGGGCGCCCTGGCCGCGCAGGGACTCGGCGCAGCCCTTGCCGACGTCGCCGTAGCCGCAGACGACGGCGGTCTTGCCGCCGATCAGGACGTCGGTGGCGCGGTTGATGCCGTCGATCAGGGAGTGGCGGCAGCCGTACTTGTTGTCGAACTTCGACTTGGTGACGGCGTCGTTCACGTTGATCGCCGGGAACAGCAGCGTGCCGTCGCGGTGCATCTCGTACAGGCGGTGGACGCCGGTCGTGGTCTCCTCGGTGACGCCGCGGATCTCGGACGCCAGCTGGGTCCACTTCTGCGGGTTCTCGCCGAGGGTGCGGTTGAGGAGGCGCAGGATGTGTGCGTACTCCTCGCTGTCCGCGGTGGACGGGTCCGGGGCGGAGCCGGCCTTCTCGAACTCGACGCCCTTGTGGACGAGGAGGGTGGCGTCACCGCCGTCGTCCAGGATCATGTTCGGGCCGCCGGTGGGCGAGTCCGGCCAGGTGAGGGCCTGCTCGGTGCACCACCAGTACTCCTCCAGGGTCTCGCCCTTCCAGGCGAAGACCGGGACGCCCTGGGGGTTCTCCGGGGTGCCGTTCGGGCCGACGGCGATGGCCGCGGCGGCGTGGTCCTGGGTGGAGAAGATGTTGCAGGAGGCCCAGCGGACCTCGGCGCCGAGGGCGACCAGGGTCTCGATGAGGACGGCGGTCTGCACGGTCATGTGCAGGGAGCCGGTGACGCGGGCGCCGGCGAGCGGCTGCTGCTCGGCGTACTCGCGGCGGATCGACATCAGGCCGGGCATCTCGTGCTCGGCGAGGGTGATCTCCTTGCGGCCGAAGGCGGCCAGGGAGAGGTCGGCGACCTTGAAGTCCTGGTGGGCTGCGGTCGTCATGACGGGGCTGCTCCTCATGGGTCGGGTACGAGGGTCGTTCGGGCGCAGGGCACCACGGTGGTGGTCCTGGGCACACGAATGCCCGGACTTCCATGGTGCCGTCGTCGGAGGCCCTCTCTCCCTCGGCCGGTCCTCGGGACCGCCCGACCGCCATCAGCAGCGACGTCTGGCTGGTCACGAATCTACACCGATCGGCACGGCGGGCCACAGTCCGCATTGAGCCCCGACCCGCCTCCGACCCGCCTCCGACCCGCCCGCGGCCCGCCTCCGGCCCGTTTCCGGCCCTTGTCCGGCCCGTGTCCAGTCGCTCTGCGGCGCGTCCACCGGGATGGCCCGGGGTGATCCGGGGCGATCCGGGGGCCGGGCCCGGACGTGCCGGGGCCCCCGGTCCGTACGTACGGGGTGGTGTACGTGGTCCGGGGGCCCGGCGGGGTGGCCTCGGTGGCTGGATCCAGCCGTTGCCGACCGTCGGTCGAAGGTCGGTCGGGGGCGGGTCAGTGGTGGCCCGGGCCGCCCGGGGTCGCGGCCGGGTCGGGGCCCGCCGCGGCCTCCTTCTCGCTGTAGATGTCGGGCTCCAGGTAGATGACCCGGGCGATCGGGACGGCGGCGCGGATGCGCTCCTCGGCGGCGTTGATGGCCTCGGCGACCTCGGTGGCGGTGTCGTCGTGCGCGACGGCGATCTTGGCGGCGACGAGGAGTTCCTCGGGGCCGAGGTGGAGCGTGCGCATGTGGATGAGGCGGGTGACCGTCGTGCCGTCGACGACGGCGGCCTCGATCTTCGCGACCTCGTCGGTTCCGGCGGCCTCGCCCAGGAGCAGCGACTTGGTCTCGGCGGCGAGGACGATCGCGATCACGATGAGCAGGACGCCGATGCAGAGGGTGCCGATGCCGTCCCAGACGCCGTTGCCGGTGAGGAGGGCGAGGCCGACGCCGCCGAGGGCCAGGATGAGGCCGACGAGGGCGCCGAGGTCCTCCAGGAGGACGACGGGGAGCTCGGGGGCCTTGGCGCGGCGGACGAACTCCTTCCAGGAGAGGTTGCCGCGGACCGTGTTCGACTCCTTGATGGCGGTGCGGAAGGAGAAGGTCTCGGCGATGATCGCGAAGACGAGGACGCCGACCGGCCAGTACCAGGCCTCGATCGCGTGCGGGTGCTTGATCTTCTCGTAGCCCTCGTAGATGGCGAACATGCCGCCGACGGAGAAGAGCACGATGGAGACGAGGAAGGCGTAGATGTAGCGCTCGCGGCCGTAGCCGAAGGGGTGCTGCGGGGTGGCCTCGCGCCGGGCCTTCTTGCCGCCGAGGAGCAGCAGGCCCTGGTTGCCGGAGTCGGCGAGCGAGTGGACGCTCTCCGCGAGCATCGAGGACGAACCACTGAAGAGGAACGCCACGAACTTGGCTGCGGCGATCGCCAGATTCGCGGCGAGTGCCGCCACGATCGCCTTGGTTCCGCCTGACGCGCTCATGGGTGTACGGGGTCCCTTCGTCGGTGCTCCGGCTCGATCGCCGCGGTTCGGCCGGTCATTGTCGCATCAGGCCGCCACGGTGGCGCGGAAGACCGTACCCGCTCCGGTCAGTTGGATGCGCTCGCCCGCCGGTACGAAGACGGATTCGCCGGGCACGAGGGGGAGGTCGCCCGCCGTCGGGCGGCCGGCGACGGCCAGCAGGATCTGGGGGGTGGGTGCGGTGAGGTCGTTGGGGGCGGCGCCCTCGGCCCGTACGAAACGGGAGAGGCGGAACTCGTCGGTCGGGGTCTCGTAGACCTCCTCGCCCGACGGGGAGGCCTCGGGGCGCAGGACGGCCGGGTCGGCGGGGTCGAAGCGGACGATCCGGAGGAGTTCGGGGACGTCGACGTGCTTGGGGGTGAGGCCGCAGCGCAGCACGTTGTCGGAGTTGGCCATGATCTCGACGCCGAGGCCGTCGAGGTAGGCGTGGGGGACGCCGGCACCGAGGTAGAGGGCCTCGCCGGGCTGAAGCCGTACGTGGTGCAGGAGCATGGCGGCGACGACGCCGGGGTCGCTCGGGTAGTGGTGGGCGAGGCGCGCGTACGGGGCGTGGGCGCCGCCGAGGCGGTCGGCGGCGGCGGTGGCCTCGGCGACGGTGTGCGCCATCTCCACCGGGTCGGCGGTGAGGAGGGCCGTCAGGACCTCGCGGAGCGCGGCGTCCTCGGGGTGGGCGTGCAGCAGGTCCACGTACGGCTTGAGGGAGTCGACGCCGAGCGCGGCGATCAGGTCGGCGGCGTCGGCGGGGGTGCGGAAGCCGCAGAACCCCTCGAAGGAGGTGAGGGCGCAGATCAGCTCGGGCTTGTGGTTGGCGTCCTTGTAGGTGCGGTGCGGGGCGTCGACCGGGATGCCCGCGGCCTCCTCGGCGGCGAATCCGGAGCGCGCCTGGTCGAGGTCGGGGTGGACCTGGAGGGAGAGCGGGGCGCCGGCGGCGAGGATCTTGAAGAGGAAGGGGAGGTGCGGGCCGAACCTCTCGACGGTCCGCCCGCCCAGTTCGCGTACGGGGTCGGCGTCGATGAGCTCGTTCAGCGGGCCGCGCTCGGTGCGGGAGGGGGCACCGGGGTGGGCGCCCATCCACATCTCGGCCTGCGGCTCGCCGGTGGGGGCGGTGCCCAGGAGTTCCGGGATGGCCGTCGTGGATCCCCAGGCGTAGGGGCGGACGGTGTTGACGAGGCGGTCCATGGTGCCTGCCAGCTCCTCGGGTGGGTGGTGGGTGTGCGGGTGTCGGGGGGACACGGGAGACAGATGACAGGGGGTGGGTGACGGGTGGGTGACGGGGTGGTGGACGGTACGGGGCCGGGGCCGGGGCCTGCGGTACGGGCGGGGCGCGGGGGGTGCGGTGCGGTTCCCGGCCCTTGGCCGGCGGCCCGTGGCCGGCGGTGCGTGGCCGGCGGGGCGGCGGGCCGGGGCCGGTGGTCCGAGGGCTCCGGGGCGGGGCCGGAACCCATGGTCCGGGGCCGTTGTCCGGGTCCGGGGCCACGGCTCGGGGCGGTACGCGCCGCGCGTTCTACGGGGTCGGGGTGCCCCGGGTGGCCAGGGCCAGGTAGACGGCCGCGAAGTCGGTCACGGCGAGGAGTTCCGCGAGGGTCTCCAGGTCGCCGCCCTCCTCCGGTTCCAGCTCGCTGACGGCGGTCTCGTGGCCGAGGGCCAGTTCCCGGGCGGCGGGGGCCGCGCTGAGGCCGCCGGCCGGCCGGTCGCGGAGCAGGACCACCCGGGCGCGCAGGGCCTGCGGTTCGTCGACCCGGTCGCGGAAGAAGTCGTCGGGGTCGGCGCCCGCCGCGTAGTCGCCGGCGAGCAGGACGCCGTGCGCGGGCAGGGCCTCGGGGAGTTCGGCGGCGAGGGCGGGCAGTCCGGCGAGCTCCGCCAGTACGGCGGCGAAGCGGCGGCCCGCCGGGCCCGCGGCGCTGCCCTCGGTCCAGATCAGCGGGAGCGAGTCCGCCAGCTCGGCGGCGAGGGTCTTCGCCGGGTTGCCGTACGTGGCGATGGCCGGGCCGCAGCGTTCGGCCGTCCGGTCCAGGCGATCGGCGACCTTCTCCAGGGCCTCGGGCGGCGCCTCCAGGAGGCCGACGCGGTCGAGGAGGGCGAGCAGCGGGGTGAACAGGGCCCAGAGGGCGCCGGGACTGGCCGCGATGTTCTCGGCGTACTCGTCGGGGGCCTCGTTCGGGGCGACGGCCATCGGTACGAACAGTCCGCGCGAGCCGCTGACCGCCTCCGTGAGCGGGGAGCCCTGGGGGGCGACGGCGACGACCGTGACGCCGCGGCGGTACGCCTGCTCGGCGAGGAGCGCGAGGCCCGGTTCGGAGCCGTCGGTGGTGGGGAGCAGCAGCAGGTCCACCGAGCCGGCCCAGCCGGGCAGCGCCCAGCGCAGGGCACCGGCCGCGGGGGCCACGCCGGTGGGGCGGAGGCGTACGACGGGGGCGGAGGCTCCGGCCAGGGCGCCGATCAGGTCGGCGACGCCGGTGGCGGCGGTGCCGGGGCCCGCGACGAGGACCGTGCGGGGGCGGCCCTCGGGGCGCAGGTCCGCGATGCCGGCGTCGGCGGCGTGGCGGGTGGCGGTCCGCACCCGCGCGCCGGCTTCGGCGGCGCCGCGCAGGAGGCCGCGGCGGTCGGCCAGGGCGAGGCCGTCCGGGGAGTCGAGGAGGGTCTCGTCGAGCATCTGGTGCCTCCCGGGGTGAGCGGGGTCGGTGGGCCCTTCGGGCGGGGGTGCGGAACGGGACGGGGCGGTGGGTGCCGGTGCGGGTGGCCCGTGCGGGACCGGGGGCCCGTACGGGAGTCGGGTGGCCCGTACGGGAGTCGGATGGCCCGTACGGGAGTCGGATGGCCCGTACGGAACCGGGTAGCCCGTACGGGAGTCGGATGGCCCGTACGGAACCGGGTGGCCCGTACGGGAGTCGGACGGCCCGTACGGAGCCGGGTAGCCCGTACGGGAGTCGGACGGCCCGTACGGAGCCGGGTTCCGGGGTGCGTCCGGTCTCCACCGGGACCTTCGGTCTCCCTCGGCACCGCCCGCGCCGTCCGTACCGCCGCGTGCGGGGGCGTGCGGGCCTTCCCGTAAGTGGTACCCGTCGTCGGGGTCCGCCGCTCGTGGTGGCCGCGGCTGCGTGCGGTGGCCGTGTCGGCGGTCGGCGTCCTCGGGGGTGTCCGACGGACGGGCGCGGGAGGAGGAACGGCGTCCGGTGCGTGCGATCGCAGGGCGCCGGATCGTCCTCGTGGCGGAGCCCCGTGGACGGTTCGGCAACGCGGCGGGCGTGCGTGCCGGGCGCCGCGACGCCGCGGGCACGTGTCGGACACCCCTGGGGGCCGGTTACGCCGGGCGGCGGGCCTCGTCCGTGAGGAGGACCGGAATGCCGTCGCGGACCGGGTAGGCGAGGCCGCAGTCGGTGCCCGTGCAGACCAGCTCGGGGGTCTCGTCCGCCGTGCGGTCGTTCAGCGGGGCGTGGCACGCGGGGCAGGCCAGGATCTCCAGGAGGCCGGCTTCGAGCGGCATGGGGTGGTCCCTTCGGACGAACTGCGGGCGAACGGTGACGGTGCTGCCCTCGGGACCGGGCCTTCGGATCGGCCTTCGGGCCAGGTCAGCCTACCGCCGGGGAACGGAGGACGCCCCGTTCCCCGGCGGTGGGCGCGGGGTCAGTCCGTCGCCCGGACCAGGGCGAGGACCTCGTCGCGGACGCGGGCGACGGTGGCCTCGTCACGGGCCTCGACGTTGAGGCGGAGCAGCGGCTCGGTGTTGGAGGCGCGGAGGTTGAACCACCAGTCGGCGGCGGTGACGGTGAGGCCGTCGAGCTCGTCGAGGGTGATCCCGTCCCCGCCCTCGTACGCCGCCCTGACCCGGGCCGTGCTGGCGGCCTGGTCGGTGACGGTGGAGTTGATCTCGCCGGAGGAGGCGTAGCGGTCGTAGGCGGCGACCAGCTCCGAGAGGGTGCCCTCCTGGCCGCCGAGGGCCGCGAGGACGTGGAGCGCGGCGAGCATGCCGGTGTCCGCGTTCCAGAAGTCCCGGAAGTAGTAGTGGGCCGAGTGCTCGCCGCCGAAGATCGCGCCCGTCTTCGCCATCTCCTCCTTGATGAAGGAGTGGCCGACGCGGGTGCGGACGGCCTCGCCGCCCTGCTCGCGGACGACCTCGGGCACGGACCAGGAGGTGATCAGGTTGTGGATGATCGTTCCGCCGGGGTGCTTGGCGAGCTCGCGGGCGGCGACGAGGGCCGTGATCGCGGACGGGGAGACCGGCTCGCCGCGCTCGTCCACGACGAAGCAGCGGTCGGCGTCGCCGTCGAAGGCGAGGCCGATGTCGGCGCCCTCCTCGCGGACGCGGGCCTGGAGGTCCACGATGTTCTTCGGGTCGAGCGGGTTGGCCTCGTGGTTCGGGAAGGTGCCGTCGAGCTCGAAGTACATCGGGACGGTGTCGAGCGGGAGGCCCGCGAAGACGGTGGGGACGGTGTGCCCGCCCATGCCGTTCCCGGCGTCCACGACGACCTTGAGCGGGCGGATGCCGGTGAGGTCGACGAGGCCCTTGAGGTGGGCGGCGTAGTCCTGGAGGGTGTCCCGCTCGGTGACGGTGCCGGGGGTGGCGGCGGCCTCGGGGGCGCCCTTCTCCGACCACTCCTCGGCGAGGGCGCGGATGTCGGCGAGGCCGGTGTCCTGGCCGACGGGGGCGGCTCCGGCCCGGCACATCTTGATGCCGTTGTACTGGGCCGGGTTGTGCGAGGCGGTGAACATCGCGCCGGGCAGGCCGAGGCTGCCGGAGGCGAAGTACAGCTGGTCGGTGGAGCAGAGCCCGATGAGGGTGACGTCGGCGCCGAGGCGGGCCGCGCCGCGCGCGAAGGCGCCCGCGAGGCCGGGCGACGAGGGGCGCATGTCGTGGCCGACGACGATCGCGTCCGCGTCCGTCACCCGGACGAAGGCGGCGCCGAAGAGCTCGGCGAGCGTCTCGTCCCACTGGTCGGGTACCACTCCGCGGATGTCGTACGCCTTCACGATCTGCGACAGATCGGCAGTCACGGATCCACCCTCCTGAGTTCTGGGCACGCGTGTGCGGCGCGTGTACGGAACGCCAAAACTACCCGGAGTGGGGCGGGGGGATGCGGACGGTGGCCGGTTGCGTCCGCTTGTCGGCCCGGACCTCGCCCGGTCGCCGGTTCAGTTGTCGGGGGAACGGAGCACCCGGAGGTGTCCGCGGCGCCCGACCTCCATGGGGTCGCCGCCACGTCCCCCGCCGCCCTTGCCGCCGGCTCCGGCCGCGCGCTCCTGGGGGCGGGCCGCCTCCCGTACCGCGTTGGCCAGGGCTTCGAGGTCGTCGCCGCTGGGGCGGGAGGGGGCGGATCCGTCGGAGAGCCGCACGACCTCCCAGCCGCGCGGGGCGGTGAGGCGCTCGCTGTGCTCGGCGCACAGGTCGTAGCAGTGGGGCTCGGCGTAGGTGGCGAGCGGGCCGAGGACCGCAGTCGAGTCGGCATAGACGTACGTCAGTGTCGCGACGGCAGGGCGGCCGCACGCGGTGCGCGAACAGCGACGTACAGGGCTCACGACGTTGGACGGTACCGCACTCTTGAGCGGGCCGCGACGACTCTCCCTCAGGTCACTCCACCGTGTCGCGGTGTGAACTCCGCCATACCCCTGTGCGAGGCGCCCGTTCCGACCTGCGGGGAAGGTGTCGCACGGCCGCCGGGGCAGGTGGAGATTCGGACAGTCTGGGATACGAATCCGGTCAATCAGGGCCAGATGGCCGATCGTGGCGGACCACCGAATCGGGCACTCGAACGGCCGGAATGTTCAGGTTTCGACAGGAGGGGCGGGGAGGGGGCGTGAGCGGTCCGGGAGCGGGCCCGGCGCGCCGGGGAAGGTGGCGAGGACGCGCCACGGTACGGAGGGCCGATGAGGGTTACGCTGCGTCAGTGATGGACAGTCCTGTGCCGCCGAGCCCCCAGCACCGTCCCGCGGAGCCCCCGGCGGAGCCGCGGGTCCGCCGCCGCGACCGGCACGGCCGCGGGATGCGGGGTCCCGTCGCGCCGCCGCAGGTGCCGCTCTCCGCGAGCCGGGCCGACACCTTCCGCGATCTGGTCCTCGACTCGGTGGAGCGCCTCGAACGGCACTGGCCGCAGCTGGCCGACGTCGAGTTCATGGTCCTGGAGGTGCCGCCGTCCGTGCCGGGCGAGACGGTGCCGCTGGGCGGTTCGCTCCCGGCGGAGAAGGGCGAGCCCGCCCGGGTGGTCGTCTACCGGCGGCCGGTCGAGATCCGCTCGAAGAACCGGGACGAGCGGGCGCTCCTGGTCCACGAGGTGGTCGTGGAGCAGGTCGCCGAGCTCCTCGGACTCTCCCCCGAGTCGGTCGACCCCCGGTACGGGCAGGACTGAGCCGGCCGCCCTCGGTACGGGCAGGACTGGCCGGACCGGACGGGACTGGACCGGGTGGGGCGGGGTCGGGTGGGCCAGGGCCAGGGCGGGTCCGTGGTCGTACGGCTCCGCCCCCTCCGGTCTCGCCCGTAGGGGGCGGCGTCCCACCCGTGGAGGGCCCCTGGTCTCAGTCCAGTACCCCCAGGTCCTGGTGGGCCGACGGGACCTCGACCGTGCCCCGGTCGTCGGCGAGGGTCTGGACGGTGAACATCGGGACGCCGTCCTGCGGCACCGCGAGCGTCCGCGCCGCGTACACCTTGCCGCCGGAGACCGGTTCGACGGTCAGCGCGTAGGCGCCCTTGAGGCCCTGGGGGGCGAGGTCGGCGAGGGGCGTCGTCGTGCGCGCCTTGACCGTGACCGTCTTCGAGACCGGCGTGCCCGCCCCGGAGCCGGCCGAGGCGGTGACCTTGACCTGCGCGTCGGCCTCGGGGGCGGTCAGGGTGAGCGTCGAGGACTTGGCGCGGTTGTCGGCGACCGTCGCGCGGGCGGAGATCGCCCCCGCCGCCGGGATGAAGGCGATCTCGCTCTTGTCGCCCTTGCCCCGGACCACCTGGAGGGCGGCCACGACCGGGACGGGCCGCTTCGGGTCCTCGGGGCCGAGGAACAGCGAGGCCGCCGAGCCCCGGGTGAGGTCCGGCAGGTCGATGGAGGCCGTCATCCCGGACTTCACGTGCAGGGTGTCGGCGCCCGCCGGGACGATCGCGCCGTTCGCGGTGGACAGCTGGACCTTCAGGTCGGCGTCGTCCTCGCCGGGGGCGAAGACCACGAGCCGCACCGAGGAGGCGTCGGCCGGGATGCCGGGGAGCACGACGCTGCCCGACGGGTCGGCCGAGGCGGAGAGCCAGTCGCTGCCGAGCTTGTCGTCGGCGACGCCGACGGCCGCGCCGACGCGCCCGCTGCGGGTGGTGACGTGGACGGTGACGTCCCGCTGGGCGGGCTCGGCGGTGAGGGTGGAGAGCAGGACCGGGACCGTGGAGTGGGCGGGGACCGGGATGCCCTCGGTGAACTGGGACTTGAGGACGCCCTCGGGGCCGTACAGCGTGATGTCGGCGACGGCGGCCGTGTCGTCCGGGTTGGTGAGGTGGACGTAGTCGTGGCGCGCCTGGGCGGTGGAGGCCGCCGGGAACCAGAAGTCGGTGTCGGGGGCGCCGCAGGTGAGGCCGAGGAGGCCGCGCGAGCCGCCCGCCGGGACGACGGTGGTCTGCTGGACGGTCCAGCCGGGGGCGAGGGCGCCGGTGGCCGAGCCGGTGAGGGCGGGCACGGCCGCGCCGTTCGCCTCGGCGGTGACGGGCTTGCCGGGGGCCGTGACGGTGGCGGGGGCCTTGGGCGCGGCGGGCTTCTTGCCGTCCTTGCCGGTGCCGCCGTCGGCGGTCGCGCCCGCGGCGGGCCGCAGGAGGGCCGTGGGCCGCCCGGCCCCGTCCCCGCCGGTGTCCGGGGCCTTGCCGGCCTCCGTTCCCGGCGGGGTGTACGAGGTGTAGACGGTCTCGGCCACCTCGGAGGAGCTCGGGGCCGGGCAGGCCAGGCCGACGCGCTCGACCGGCAGCCGGGTGGTGGTCTTCGCCGCCTCGGGGGCCGCGGTGCCCTCGGGGGCGGTGAGGGCGGCGAAGCCGGTGACGGCGGCGAGGGCCGTGGCGCCCGCGATCAGGGAGAGGGTCGTGCGCTTCACTGGTTGCTGCTCCCGTCGGGACGCTGCTCGTTCTCGTGGCCCTGGGCGGGTCCGTAGCCGTAGCCGTACGGGTCGTACTGCTGCGGGTCGTAGCCCTGCTGCTGCGGGTCGTAGCCCTGTCCGCCGTACTGCTGCTGCCCGTACCCCTGCGGGTCGTACCGCTGCTCGTACGGCTGCTGCTCGTAGCCCTGCCGGGGGTACGCGTACGGCTGCTGCTGGTACGGGTCGGCCGCGTACTCCTGGTAGGAGCCCTGCTCGGCGTAGGGCTGGTCCTGGGCATGGTCCCCGGCCGGGGCGTGGGCGTGGGCGGGGTCGTACGCGCCGTCCCATTCCCCCTCCCGGTCCCCGGGCCCGTGGGTCTGCTGCTCCGGGATCGGGAGCGGCTCGCGCTCCGGCGCGTCGGCGGGCGCCTGTCCCGCGGCCTCCGCCTCGGCGGCGGCGCGCAGGCGGCGGGCGCGGCGGCCGTCGCCCTCGGCGGCCCGGGCGGGGATCGCGAGCTCCTCGTCGGGCAGGTCGTCGTCGATCTCGCGGCGGCGGCCGGGCAGGGCGAGGACGAGCAGGAAGACGCCGAGGGCGACCTGGGTCCAGATCCACGCGGTGTGGGCGAGCGGCTCCTCGTACGTGACGTCGAGGCGGCCGCCCTGGGCGGGGAGTTCGAAGCCCTGGGCCCAGCCGTCGACGGTGGTCCGCTTCAGCTCCTTGCCGTCGAGGGTGGC
The DNA here is from genome assembly GCF_000716625.1 of Streptomyces bikiniensis. NCBI lineage: Bacteria > Bacillati > Actinomycetota > Actinomycetes > Kitasatosporales > Streptomycetaceae > Streptomyces > Streptomyces bikiniensis. The sequence continues at coordinate 15,025 of NZ_JNXJ01000053.1, forward strand.
GGTCCAGCCCTCCGCGGCGCGGTCGGCGAGGCGCAGGACGCGGCCGGCGGGGCCCTCGGGGATCTCGGTGTGCACCTCGACGGGTCCGGCGGCGACGGCCACGGCCTCGGCGGTCTCCTCGGCGGCCCCTTCGGCGGCCGGGGCCCCGTCCTCGGCGGCGGGCGGGACGATCATGACGCGGGCGATCCCGCGGTCCACGCGCCAGAGCGCGCTGCCGTCGATCTGGCTGAGGCGGCTGAGGCCGGGGGTGGCGTCGAGGACGCGGCTCATCTGGCGCGGGGCCCCGTCCCGTACGAGGACGTAGCGGATCGCGTAGCCGCTGAGCTGCTCGGTCTGGTCGGCGCCGGAGCCGGCGACGAGGAGGGCGACGGTCCGGTCGAGGTGCGGGTCTCCCTCGGCGGTGGCGGTGAGCTCGGCGTCGCCGAGGCGGGCGCCGGAGCCGCGGACGAGGGTGTAGGCGACCCGGCCGGGGGCGGAGCCGCCGAGGACGAGGGTGCGGGGCTGGTCGCGGGTGGTGCTCTCCTCGGCCACGAAGGCCGGGACCTGGACCGGGTCGCGGCGGGTCAGCGGGCCGTCGGCGCCGCCGATCATCCAGCCGGCGGCGGCGACGGCGGGGCCGGCGGCGCAGGCGAGGGCGATCAGGGCGGCGACGGGCTGGCGCCAGCCGAAGCCGTGGGCGGCGACGCGGGTGCGTCCGCCCTCGGCGCCGATCATGCCGGCGGCGATGAGGGCGGCGCCGTAGACGAGGGTGGCGGGGCCGGCCCAGCCGGTGCCGCCCGCGCCGTTGGTGAGGGCGGCGAGGAGGAGGGCGGCGAGGGCGGCGGCCCAGGCGGCGTGGACGGCGAGCCGGCGCTCCTCGCGGAGCAGCCCGGCGAGGCCGGCGAGGACGAGGCCGATCAGGAGGAGGCCGCCGGTGGTGCCGGGGCCGCCGGGACTGGCGCCGAGCAGGTCGAGCGCGCCGGCGGTGCCGGTGCGGATGTCGACGCCGGCCTCGCGCAGGAAGGCGGAGGGGTCGGTCAGGAGGGTGAGCGACCAGGGGGCGAGGACGAGCAGGGGGGTGCCGGTGGCGGCGAGGAAGCGCAGCCCGTACGCGGTGAGGTCGGAGCGGCGGACGGCGAGGACGCCGAGGCCGAGGAGGACGGCGAGGGGCCAGACGACCGGGGTGAACGCGGTCGTGAGGGTGAGCAGCAGGGCGTACGCCCAGGTGGCGCGCCAGCTGCCCCGGTCGGGCCGGTTGAAGCCGTGGGCGGCGACGGCGGCGCGGCCGATCAGCGGGAGCAGGATCGCGAGGACGGCGGTGCCGAGCCGGCCGGTGGCGAGGGCGCCGGTGACGGCGGGCAGGAAGGCGTACGCGACGGCGCCCCAGGCGCGAAGCAGCCGGGACTCGACGATGCCCCGGGAGGCGAAGTACGCGGTGAAGCCGGCGAGCGGGACCGAGCAGACGAGCAGCACGGTCAGCGCGGTGGAGGTGGAGCCGAGGAACAGCGCGGAGAGCGCGGCCAGGACGGCGAGGTAGGGCGGGGCGGACTGGGTGCCGCCGGTGCCGAGGGGGTGCCAGGTGTCGGCGTACCGGGACCAGAGTCCGGAGACGGTGTCGGGGGCGGGCAGCAGGGCGCCGCCGGCCAGGGAGCCGCCGGAGAGGAGGTTGCGGCAGGCGACGACGGAGACGACGAGGAGGAGGGCGAAGAGGACCGGGCCGGGTCGGTGGGCGATCTTCTTGAGCCGGGCGAACTGCTCGATCTCCAGGTAGTCGGCGTCGTCGCCGCCGGGGCCGGATTCCACGACGCCGTGGCGGGAGCCGCCGGAGTCGGCCTCGTTGCCGCCGAAGTTGGCGGTGAGCTGTTCGGCGGCGGCGCGGACGGTGGCGCCGGGCGGCGGGAACAGCGGGCGGAGTTCGCCCGCGGCGACGGCGGGGTTCTTGCGCCGTTTGCGGGCGGCGAGGATCTTCTCGGGGCGCAGCAGGGTGGCGAGGAGGCCCATGACCTCGTCGACGGCCTGTCCGGGGACCTTGCCGACGAGGTAGGCGAGGGTGCGGAGCAGGGTGCTGAGGACGAGCCGCAGGAAGACGTACGGGAGGGCGGCGCCGCGGGTGTTGGCGAGGAGCGTGTAGACGGCTCCGGCCTTGTCGACGCGGTGCGGGTTGGCGGCCGTTCGGCCGGCGCAGTCGACGGTGCGGCGCTCGCGGGCGGCGGCCTCGGCGTGCCGCAGGACGGCGTCGGGGGCGATGAGGACGCGGTGGCCGGCGGCGTGGGCGCGCCAGCACAGGTCGACGTCGTCGCGCATGAGGGGCAGGCGCCGGTCGAAGCCGCCCAGTTCCTCGAAGACGTCGCGGCGGATCAGCATGCCGGCGGTGGAGACGGAGAGGACGGAGCGGACCTGGTCGTGCTGGCCCTGGTCCTGTTCGCGCCGGTCGAGGCCGGTCCAGCGGCGGCCGCTGCGGGCGATGGAGACGCCGGTCTCCAGGAGCTGCTTGCGGTCGTACCAGCCGCGCAGTTTGGGGCCGACGACGGCGGCGTACGCGTCGGAGTCGGCGACGCGCAGGAGTTCGGCGAGGGCGTCGGGCTCGGGCGCGCAGTCGTCGTGCAGGAGCCAGAGCCACTGGACCGGTTCGCCGTGCGGGAGTTCGGGGAGGTCGTAGGCCTCGTCGTTCCAGGTGCGGCTGACGGGGTCCCAGCCGCTGGGGCGCTTCAGGTAGGGCAGGTCCTCGGGTCCGAGCACGGGCGCGGTGCGGGCGGCCTCCTCGACGGCGGCGCCGAAGCCGGTGCGGCGCGCGAGGTGCAGGACGCGGTCGGCGCCGACGGCGTCGGCGACGAGCTGTGCGGAGTCGTCGGCGCTGCCGGTGTCGGCCGCGACCACGTTCTGCACGGGGCGTTCCTGGGCGAGCAGGCCGGCCAGGGCGTCGGGCAGCCAGCGGGCGCCGTCGTGGGTGACGAGCACGGCGGTGACGACGTGTCGCGGGAACTCAGGAGTTGAGGACATCGAGCTACGGGCCCTCCGGCCGGGGGTCGCCCGCGGGGGGCGTGGGGAGCGTCTCGGACGGAGGCCCACACTAACGGCTGTGCGCGGAGCGGTCCGCCGCCCTGTGGACGGAGCTCCCGGGCCCCTGTGGACAGAGGGGACGGAACGGTCGCGGGGCGGAGGCCGGGGGCTCGGACGGCGCGGGCGGCCGGGAGGCCGGCCGGGGCTCCCCGGACACGCGGAACGGTCCGCCGCCCGTGGGGAGGCACAGGGGGCGGACCGTTCGGGGCGTCCTGGTGCGCGCGTCTCGGCGCGGTCCCGGTGGACGCGTCCCGGCTCGGGGTCCGGACGCGGTCGGGGGCCGGCGCTCGGGGCGGCGACGCAGGGGGTTTTTCGGACAGCGGCGGTTCAGACGGCGGCCTTCTTCAGGCGGCGTCGCTCCCGCTCGGAGAGGCCGCCCCAGATGCCGAAGCGCTCGTCGTTCTGCAAGGCGTATTCGAGGCATTCGGAACGGACCTCGCAGGCGAGGCAGACCTTTTTGGCCTCGCGGGTCGAGCCGCCCTTCTCGGGGAAGAAGGACTCGGGATCGGTCTGGGCGCACAGCGCGCGCTCCTGCCAGCCGAGTTCCTCGTCCGCGTCCTCGACCAGCAGTTCCTGGAACAACTCGGTCATGTGCGCCCCTCGTCTGTTCTGTGCGTCCCCGTGGAGTTGCCGTGCGAACACGGCCGAACGACACGAGTGAAATTACAAGTTCGTGCTCTGTGCGAGTCAAGCTGAGATCTGCTATCGGGCCCCGTATTCACTCTGCGGAACCAAGCGTATGCGGTAAGTGCTCAAATCACCAAAAACCGTGACACAGGGTACCGATGCGACCGTGCGGCACGGCCTCCACGAAGAAGGACGACCGAGGCGTGGATCTTGTTGCGATCCAGCCACGGAAGCGATCCGGATCACAGTCGGGTCACGAGCCGCCCCCTGTCCGGACCGACACGCGCGCACCACCGCGTTCGCGGGCACGGTCGAAGCGCCATCTCTCCTGGTCCGCGCATGAGCAAACCTTTCTCCAGAGAGGGCAACCGGATGAGGTGAAACATTACCGCCAAATCGGGCATTGAGTTGACAGTCGGGTACCCCTCCGGCCACCTTTGGTGGCATGCCAGCGACCGCAGCGCCCTCCGCGACCCACAGCCGTGGGTTCCGCCGCGCTGTCCAGGCGCGCTGTTGCTGTTGCTGTCCCAGCTGTTGATGCCGCAGAGCTCCAGCTTCTTCCTCCCTGCGTCACCCCGTGCGACCCGGCACCACCCGTGTCACCGCTCCCCCCGTGACCCCCCACCGCTTCTGTTTCTGCTGAGGAACCACCCCACCCCATGAACATGGACAGCGACCTCCAGATCGCCGGCGACATCATGGAGGTCCCCCACCTCCTCCAGCCCGAGCGCGTCCACCCCGTGACCGTGGCCGACTTCGCCGGCCTCGCGCGCTCCATCGCCGGGGACCGCTCCCAGTGGGCCCCGCACGTCGAGTACGACGCCACCACCCGCTGGTACCACCGCCTGCGCACCGGGCCGGGCTACGAGGTCTGGCTGCTCTCCTGGGTGCCCGGACAGGGCAGCGGGCTCCACGACCACGGCGTCTCCTCCGGCGTCCTCACCGTCCTGGAGGGCGAGCTGACGGAGCGTACGGACCGGGGCGTGCGGACGCTCGCCGGCGGCGCGCAGCGCGTGTTCGCGCCCGGGTACGTCCACGAGGTCGTCAACGACTCCCTGGAGCCGGCCGTCAGCCTGCACGTCTACTTCCCGGGCCTGACCGAGATGCCCATGCACGAGTCGCTCCGCGCGCAGTGCGCCCCCGCCCCGGAGGCGCCCGGAGTGATCGTCGCCTGACACACTGCCGTACATGCGCATTGTGGTTCTGGCAGGCGGCATCGGTGGTGCCCGGTTCCTTCGCGGCCTCAAGCAGGCCGCCCCGGACGCGGAGATCACGGTCGTCGGCAACACCGGTGACGACATCCATCTCTTCGGGCTGAAGGTCTGCCCCGACCTGGACACGGTGATGTACACCCTCGGCGGGGGCATCAACGAGGAGCAGGGCTGGGGACGTACGGACGAGTCCTTCACCGTCAAGGAGGAGCTCGCGGCGTACGGCGTCGGACCCGAGTGGTTCGGCCTCGGCGACCGGGACTTCGCGACCCACATCGTCCGCACCCAGATGCTCGCCGCGGGCTACCCGCTGAGCGCCGTCACCGAGGCGCTGTGCGCCCGCTGGCAGCCGGGCGTCCGCCTGCTCCCCATGTCCGACGACCGCGTCGAGACCCACGTGGCCATCGAGGTCGACGGCGAGCGGCGGGCGGTGCACTTCCAGGAGTACTGGGTGAAGCTGCGCGCCTCCGTCGACGCGAAGGCCGTCGTGCCGGTCGGCGCGGAGGCCGCGAAGCCGGCGCCGGGCGTCCTGGAGGCCGTCGCGGAGGCGGACGTCATCCTCTTCCCGCCGTCCAACCCGGTCGTCTCCGTCGGCACGATCCTGGCCGTGCCCGGCATCCGCGAGGCGGTCGCCGCGGCCGGGGCGCCGGTCGTGGGCCTCTCCCCCATCGTCGGGGACGCGCCCGTGCGCGGCATGGCCGACAAGGTCCTCGCGGCGGTGGGCGTGGAGTCCACGGCGGCGGCGGTGGCCCTGCACTACGGCACCGGGCTGCTTGACGGCTGGCTCGTGGACACCGTGGACGCGGGCGCGGTCGCGGACGTCGAGGCGGCGGGCATCCCCTGCCGGGCGGTGCCGCTGATGATGACGGACGCGGACGCGACGGCCGCGATGGCGCGCGCGGCGCTCGCCCTCGCCGAGGAGGTGCGCGGATGACCGCCGCCCCCTCCGCGCCCTCGTACCGGGTGTGGGCGCTGCCCGGGCTTCCCGAGGTGGCGGCCGGGGACGACCTGGCCGAGCTGATCGCCTCCGCCTCCCCGGGACTGGCCGACGGGGACGTGCTGCTCGTCACCTCCAAGATCGTGAGCAAGGCGGAGGGGCGGGTGGTCGCCGCCGCCGACCGCGAGGAGGCCATCGACGCCGAGACGGTACGGGTGGTGGCGCGGCGCGGCACCCTGCGGATCGTCGAGAACCGGCAGGGGCTCGTCATGGCCGCCGCCGGGGTCGACGCCTCCAACACCCCCGCCGGGACGGTCCTCCTGCTCCCCGAGGACCCGGACGCCTCGGCCCGCCGGATCCGCGGGGGGCTGCGCGAGGCGCTCGGCGTGGACGTGGGCGTCGTCGTCACGGACACCTTCGGGCGCCCCTGGCGCGGGGGACTCACGGACGTGGCGATCGGGGCGGCCGGGGTGCGGGTCCTGGACGACCTGCGCGGCGGGACCGACGCGCACGGCAACCCGCTGAGCGCGACCGTGGTCGCCACCGCCGACGAACTCGCCGCCGCCGGGGACCTGGTGAAGGGCAAGGCGGCCGGGCTTCCGGTGGCCGTCGTCCGGGGCCTGCCGCACGTGGTGGGCGGGGACGGGGAGCCGGGCGCACGCGCGCTCGTGCGGAGCGCCGCCGACGACATGTTCCGGCTGGGCACCTCCGAGGCCGTACGGGAGGCGGTGACGCTGCGGCGGACCGTACGGGAGTTCACGGCCGATCCGGTCGACCCGGGGGCGGTGCGGCGCGCGGTCGCCGCGGCCGTGACGGCGCCGGCCCCGCACCACACGACGCCGTGGCGGTTCGTGCTCCTGGAGTCGGCGGAGTCACGGACGCGGCTGCTCGACGCGATGCGGGAGGCGTGGATCGCGGACCTGCGCCGGGACGGCAGGTCCGAGGAGTCGATCGCGAAGCGGGTGCGGCGCGGGGACGTCCTGCGCGACGCGCCCCACCTGGCCGTCCCCTGCCTGGTCATGGACGGCTCCCACCACTACGGCGACCCGCGCCGGGACACCGCCGAGCGCGAGATGTTCCTGGTCGCGGCGGGCGCGGGCGTGCAGAACTTCCTGGTGGCGCTCGCGGGCGAACGGCTCGGCTCGGCATGGGTGTCCTCGACGATGTTCTGCCGGGACGTCGTACGGGAGGTCCTCGACCTGCCCGACGACTGGGACCCGCTCGGCGCGGTGGCGATCGGACACCCGGCGGCCCCGCCCCGGGAGCGGGCGGCGCGGACGGCGGCGGAGTTCGTCGAGGTGCGCTGACCCCGCCGGACGGGCCCCGCGCGGCCGGAGGGCGGTCAGAGGGCCGCGATGTTCCCCGGGGTCATCCGGGGTGCCCTGCGGGGCGGGATGCGGCCGCTGAGGAGGATCAGGCGGGCGGCCCGGTGGCGCTGGCCCCCGTAGGGGGCCAGGAGGTCGAGCATGGCCGCGTCGTCGGCCGTGCGGTCGCCCGCGAGGGCCCAGCCGACGATGCCGGGCAGGTGGTAGTCGCCGGTGGTGACCTCGTCGGGGGCGCCGTGGGTGCGCTGGACCACCTCGGCGCTCGTCCAGGGGCCGACGCCCGGGATCAGCTCCAGGCGTTTCCGGGCCTCGGCCGGGGTCATGTCCGCGGCCTCCTCCATGCGACGGGCCACCCGGCACGCGCGCAGGATCGTCGCGGCCCGCTTGTCGTCCACGCCCGCGCGGTGCCACTCCCAGGACGGAATCAGGCTCCACGCGCGCGCGTCCGGCATGACGTGCATGCCGTCGGGGGCCGGACCCGGCGCCGGCTCCCCGTACTTCCGTACGAGCAGCCGCCAGGCCCGGTACGCCTCGTCCGTCGTGACCTTCTGCTCCAGGACCGACGGGATCAGCGCCTCCAGGACCAGGCCGGTGCGGAGGAGGCGGAGGCCGGGGCGGCGGCGGTGGACCGCGGCGAGCAGCTTGTGGCGGGGCGTGAAGGCGGCCGGGTCGTCCTCGGCTCCGAGCAGCGCCGGGAGGCGGTCCAGGAGCCAGGCGGCGCCCTCGCCCCACGCGTGGGCCTCCGCGGTGCCGTCCCGGGCGGTGACGCGGAGGGTCCCCGGGCCCTCGGGGGTCCGGCTGGCCCGCCAGAACGAGCCGTCCCGGGCCGCCCGGTAGGCGGGGTCCGCGGGGCCCCGGCGGAGGGGGCCGAGGGTGAGGGCGAGGTCCGTTCCCGGGGGGAGGGGGTGGGAGCGGGTGAGCGGTGCGGGGGTGCGGCCGGTCACCCGTACGGGTGCGGTGGTGGGTCTCTGGGGGAAGCGGCCGGCCATGGGACGAGCGTAGTCGGGCGGGGGACCTCCGGTGCCCCCGCCGTTCCCCGCCGTCCTCCCCCGGTCCTACTGGTCCGACGAGAAGCGCACCGTGCCCGCCGGGAGGGTGGCGTCGCACCAGACGCGGATGCCGTCGCGGAGTTCGTTGTCGGCGCCGATCCGGGCGCCGTCGCCGATGACCGCCCCGCTGAGGACCGTACGCGCGCCTATGCGGGCACCCGCGCCGATCAGGGAGTCGGTGATCACCGCGCCCGGTTCGACGACCGCGCCCGCGAGGAGCGTGGAGCCCGTGATGCGGGCGCCCTCGCCGACCACCGCGCCCGCGCCGACGACCGTGCCGGCGGTCAGCTTGGCGTCCGGGGCGACGCGCGCCGACGGCAGCACCAGGCGGTCGCCGCAGCGGCCCGGGACGGCCGGGGACGGCGCGCGGCCGAGGACCAGGTCGGCGGAGCCGCGCACGAAGGCCTGCGGGGTGCCGAGGTCCAGCCAGTACGTGGAGTCGACCATGCCCTGGAGGTGGGCGCCGGAGGCCAGGAGTTCCGGGAAGGTCTCACGCTCGACCGAGACCGGGCGCCCGGTGGGGATGGTGTCGATGACCGAGCGGCGGAAGACGTACGCGCCCGCGTTGATCTGGTCGGTGACGATCTCCTCGGGCGTCTGCGGCTTCTCCAGGAAGGCCGTGACGCGGCCGGTGGGGTCCGTGGGGACCAGGCCGAAGGCCCGCGGGTCGTCCACCCGAGTGAGGTGGAGCGAGACGTCCGCGCCGGAGGAGGAGTGGGTGTCGACCAGGGCCCCGATGTCGAGGCCCGTGAGGATGTCCCCGTTGAAGATGAGGACCGGGTCGTCGGGCCCCGAGCGCAGGCGCGAGGCCACGTTGCGTATCGCGCCGCCGGTGCCCAGGGGCTCCTCCTCGGTGACGTACTCCAGGCTCAGGCCGAGCTCGGAGCCGTCGCCGAAGTGCGGCTCGAAGACCTCGGCCAGGTAGGAGGTGGCGAGCACGATGTGCTCGACGCCGGCGGCGCGGGCGCGGGCCAGCTGGTGCGTCAGGAAGGGGACGCCCGCCGCGGGGACCATGGGCTTGGGCGTGTTGACCGTGAGGGGCCGCAGCCGTGTCCCCTTGCCACCGACCAGGAGGATCGCTTCTGTCACCTTGTCGTCTCTGCTTCCTGTCCGGGGCCGTCGGCACGTCCGTTTTCGGTCGTCCCTGCGATATGACCGGTCAGTTTATGCAGAGGGTTGCCCCGGTGGTCCCCCTCTACCTCCCCTGGTACGACGCCGCGCTCGTCCGGGCCGTGCCGAGCTTGCCGTACAGAAGCGATCCGGGACAGTCCGTGGCGAATCCGTCACGGTGTCCGGCGATGGCGTGGAACGTGACCTTCTTGCCCTTCGCGTACAGGTTCCCGCCGCCCGAGGTCAGGGTCACCGTCCCCTTGGGGTTGATCCCGTGGAGTCCGAGTTTCCAGGCCGTCAGGCGGGCCACGGCGGTCACGGAGGCGGCCGGCGGGGCGGTCGTGCTGAAGGTGCCGAGGACGGCGATGCCCATGGTGCTGGTGTTGAACCCGAGGGTGTGCGCGCCGAGCACCGGCTTGTCCACGCCGCCCGCCCGGCCCTCGTAGATGTTGCCGCACTTGTCGATGGCGAAGTTGTAGCCGAAGTCCCGCCATCCGCTGCTCAGGACGTGGTAGCGGTAGATGCTGCGCAGGACGGAGGGGGCCTGGGCGCAGGTGTAGTTGTTGCCGGTGGCGCTGTGGTGGACGAAGGCCGCCTTGATCGTGTTCGTGTAGACGAAGGTCTTCTCGCGGATCGACTCGTCCGCGCCCCAGCCCTTGCGGGTGACGATCGCGGGACGGGGGCCGATGTACGGCGCGGCCGCGGTCTGGGCCGGGGTCTTGGCCGGTTCCTGCGCCTCGGCGCCGGACGCCGGTGTGCGGGGCAGGAACGGGGGCAGGTACGCGGCCGCGGCCTCGACCGCCTCCTTCGACGCGGCCGGGAGCCAGGGCGCGGCGTACGAGGTGAGCTGCGAGTTGATCGCGCCCAGGCCCGCGAGGAGCCCGGAGAGGGACGGGGCGGCCGGGGGAGCGGTCGGGGGGACGGCCGAGGGGGCGGCCAGGGCGGTCGGGAGCGCGACGGCCGCCGGGATGGTGACGGCCGGGGCCGGGACCTGGGTGGGTGCCGGGGTCGGGACCTGGGCGGGTGCCGGGGCCGGCGCCGGGGGCAGCGGGGCCTCCGGAACCGCGGCCGTGCGGGGCTGCGGCGGGGCGGCCTCCGTGGCCGGCTCCGCGGACCCGGCCGCGACCTGCTCGACCTCCGTACCCGTACCCGTACCCGTACCCGGCTCCGTCTCCAGGACCGGTTCCGTGTCCGTCGGCGCCTCCGGGCCCTCGCCCGGGTCCACGAGTTCCAGGCGCAGGCCGGCCGGGAGCGGCGGCGCGCCGCCCGTTCCGCCCGCCTCCGCCCGTACGCGGATCTCGACGCCGTCCGAGTCGCCCACCCACAGCGGGGCCGTGGAGCCGCGGAGCGCCCGTGAGGTGCCCTCCGCGCTGTCCGGGTCGGCGCCGTGCTCGTCGTTGTGGGTCTCCACGTCCTGCCACTCCGACCAGGTGTCCGTGCCGGTGGCCCGGGTGCGGACCTGCACGGTGCCGTGCAGCGGGACCCGTGGGTCGTCCCAGACCACGCCCACGAGCGAGAAGGGTTCGACGTCGCGCCGGGTCAGGCCCTGCTCCCCCGGGCCGCCGGCCCGCGAGGAGGGGCCCAGCGGGCCGAGCGGCAGGGACTGGGTGGAGCCCGACAGGTCGGGCGCGGGGGGCAGCGCGGAGGCCGCCGGTGGCTGCACGAGCACCTCGGCCGCCGCGGGCGCGGCGGAGGAGACCGGCAGGGCGAGTACCGCCGCGCAGGTGACGGCGATCGAGGAGGCGAGTGAGGCACGCATGGGCCGATCGTGCGTACCGCCGGGCCGTTCCGCGCGGCGGAACACCGCCCGGAAAGCGGCGGCCGGTCGGTCCGACCGGTGGACGGCGTCACCGGTACGGCGGACCCCGGCGGGCCCTCCCGCGTACGCTGTCCGGCGTGAACGCCAGCGACCGCACCCCCGCCGACCTGCTGCGATCCGCGCTCGCCGCGGACGCCGCCCGCCCCTTGGTCACCTTCTACGACGACGCCACCGGTGAACGGGTGGAATTGTCCGTCGCCACCTTCGCCAATTGGGTGGCCAAGACGGCGAACCTGATCCAGGGCGAGCTGTCCGCCGGACCCGGCGACCGGGTCGCGCTGCTGCTGCCCGCGCACTGGCAGACCGCCGTCTGGCTGCTCGCCTGCTCCTCGGTGGGCGTGACCGCCGAGCTCGGCGGCGACCCGGCCGGCGCGGACGTCGTGGTCGCGGGCCCGGAGACCCTGGAGGCGGGCCTCGCCTGCTCCGGGGAGCGGATCGCGCTCTCCCTGGCGCCGCTGGGCCGCCGCTTCCCCACCGCGCCCGCCGGTTACGCGGACTACGCGGTCGAGGTCCCGAGCCAGGGCGACCGGTTCGCCCCGTTCGTGCCGGTGGACGCGGACGCCCCCGCCCTGGTCGTCGGCGGTGTGGAACGCAGTGGCGTCGAACTCGTCGCGCAGGCCCGCGTGGACGCGGCGGCGCTCGGCCTCGGCCCCGGCTCGCGGCTGCTCTCCGGGCTCGGCTACGGGGACTGGACCGGCGTCTCGACCGGTCTGTACGCGCCGCTCGCCGCCGGCGGTTCGGTGGTCCTGTGCCGGAACCTGGACCGGCTCGCGCCCGAGGCGTTCGAGAAGCGGGTGGAGAGCGAGCGGGTGACGGACACCGCCGTGTGACACCCCGGCCGCCTTCCGGCCCGCCCCTGCCCGTCACCGGGCCGAACCGCACCCGTTCGGCCCAGTGACGGGCCGGGTCCCCGGGTTCGCGCGCCCGGTCCGGTGGATGATCGGTGGGGGGAGTCGTCTCCTTCCGCACCACCACGCGTCGGGCCCGGCCGGCCCCTTCCCCGGCCGGCGGCCGTCCGGCGCGCCGCCGACGCCACGAAGGACGGACGCAGACGTGACGGACCGCGCAGGCACGCCCGCCGAACCGGACCCCCCGGCGCCCGAGGACGGGGCCACCGGGGGAACGGCGGCGGAGGACGCGGCCGGCGCCCCGGAGGGGCCGGGGGCCGGCGGCCCCGGGAAGCGGCGCCGCCACTGGCTGCGCTGGACGGCCCTCGGCGTCTCCGTCGCCCTGCTCGGCGCGGCCGGGGCCGGCTGGTGGTTCTACCGGAAGCTCGACGGCAACATCACCACGGACACCACCGCCGCCGACGAGCTGCGCAGGTACGAGAAGGAGCGGCCGCCCGCCAACTCCTCGGCCGCCCGGAACATCCTGCTCATCGGTTCGGACACGCGGTCCGGCGAGGGGAACGAGCGGTACGGCAGGGACAGGGGCACCCAGCGCTCGGACACCGTGATCCTGCTGCACCTCGCGGCGGGGAAGCGGAGCGCGACCGCCGTCTCCCTGCCCCGCGACCTGATGGTGACGGTCCCGAGCTGCCGCAAGCCGGACGGGTCCCGCACCCGGGAGCAGTTCGCGCAGTTCAACTGGGCCTTCGAGATCGGCGGTACGGCGTGCACGATCCGTACCGTGGAGAAGCTGACCGGGACGCGGGTCGACCACCACATGGTGATCGACTTCCAGGGCTTCAAGAAGATGGTGGACGCCGTGGACGGGGTGGAGGTCTGCCTCAAGGAGCCCGTGGACGACTCCGACGCGCACCTGAAGCTGCCGGCGGGGCGCCAGACGCTCCACGGGGAGCAGGCCCTCGGTTTCGTACGGGCCCGGAAGTCGCTCGGCAACGGCAGCGACACCGAACGCATGGACCGCCAGCAGCAGTTCCTCGGCGCCCTCGTCAACAAGGTGCAGAGCAACGGCGTCCTGCTGAACCCGACCAAGCTCTATCCGGTCCTGGACGCGGCCACGAAGTCGATCACGACCGACGCGGGGCTCGACTCGCTGCGGGACCTGTACGACCTGGCGCGCTCGATGCGGGCGATCCCGACCGAGCGGGTGCAGTTCCTCACGGTCCCCCGGCGTCCGTACACGTATAACGCGAACCGGGACGAACTGGTGCAGCCCGCCGCGAGTCAACTCTTCGAACAGCTGCGGGAGGACCGGCCCGTGGCGGTGACGCCCGGCGAGAAGGACGGGGAGCGGCGGCCCGACGCGGAGGCGTCGCCGAGTCCGGCCCCGACGCCGACGTTCACCGGGCGGAACGCGGCGGAGGGGGTGTGCTCCTGACCGGGGCGCGCGGCGGGACGGCAGGGGGCCGTGGGGAGGAGGCTGCGGGGAGGGGCCGTGGGGAGGGCGGGTAAAAGGTGGGCCAAGGGGAGGGGCGAGAGGGATGCGGTTTGGGCGGATTGCCCGGTTGTAAGGCGCGTGGAATTTGTCACGGACGTCGCCCCGCGCTGAACTGGGCGGATAGTGTGACCCGATCCGGTGTACCCCGACCACGTGGTCGTCACACTCACCAGGGATCGAACGACCGAGAAAGCGGCGCCCGGGGGGAGGGCGCCTCGCGTGGCACCGACGGAGGACTCGAGTAACCGTGGACGCGCACAGCCGTGGACGGGCGGACGAGATCGACCCCGCCGACCAGTGGGTACTCAACCCGCGAACGGGCAACTACGAACTGCGACTGGACCACTCCGCTGGGCAGCCGGCACCCCCGTCCCGGTCCCACGGCCCCTCCGCCCCCGCCGCGGCCGAGGCGTCCGAGGCGTCCGAGGGGGGCACCGCCACCGCCACCGCCACCGAGGCCCCCGTCCCCGGCCAGCGCCGGCGCCGGGTCCCCGAGCAGACCCGGGGCGGCCGGCAGGCGCCCCCGAGCCGCCGCAGGCCCAAACAGGGCGCCTCGCGCAAGAAGAAGGTCCTGATGTGGACCGGCGGCGCGATGGCCTTCGTCCTCGTGGGCGGCGCCACCGGGGCGTACCTGATCTACAACAAGCTCAACGGCAACATCGGCACGGTGGACGTCGGCGACGCGGCGATCGACGCGCCCGGCATGGAGGGCCCGCTCAACATCCTGATCATCGGCAACGACGTGCGCACCGGTGAGGGCAACGAGAGCTACGGGAACAAGAGCAACGTCACCGGTCACGCCGACACCACGTTCCTCATCCACATCGCCGAGGACCGGACCAACGCGACGGCGCTGAGCATCCCCCGGGACCTCAAGACCGAGATCCCGGACTGCCCCACGAAACAGCCCGACGGTTCGACCAAGGTCATCCCCGGCTCGGTCGGGAAGACCAAGTTCAACGAGTCGTTCGGCGTGAACGGCCGCGACCCGGGCTGCACGATGCGCACCGTCACGCAGATGACCGGGGTGGGGATCAACCACTTCATGATGGTCGACTTCAACGCCGTCAAGACGCTGTCGACGGCCGTCGGCGGTGTGGAGGTCTGTCTGACCAAGCCCATCCAGGACAAGAACTACTCCAAGCTCAGCCTCCCCGCGGGCGAGCACCGGATCCAGGGCGAGCAGGCGCTCGCGTTCCTGCGCAACCGCCACGGCCTCGGCAACGAGAGCGACCTGGACCGCATCAAGATGCAGCAGCAGTTCCTCGCCTCGATGCTGCGCCAGTTGAAGGAAGACACCCTGAGCAGCCCGACGCAGCTGCTCTCGGTCGCGAACGCGGCGACCGAGGCGCTCACGGTGGACAAGGGGATAGGGAGCGCGCTGAAGCTGACCTCCCTGGCCAAGGAGATCGGGAAGGTCGACCTGAAGAACATCAGCTTCATGACCGTCCCGGTGGTCGACAACCCGGACGAGCCGCCCAACAAGCGGGCGACCGTCGTCCTCGACTCCACCAAGGCTCCGCAGGTGTTCGAGATGATCCGGGGCGACGTCTCCTTCACCGAGGTGAAGAAGAAGGAGCAGGACGCCAAGAACGCCCAGGCGCAGGCCCAGGCGAAGCTCCTCCAGGGCGCGCGGGCCACCGCCGCCGACGTGCGCGTCGACGTCTACAACGGCAGCGGCGTCCGGGGAGCGGCCCAGTCGACCCTGAGCTGGCTCCAGAACGAGCAGGGCGTGCTCCGCTCGACCAACAAGAGCAACGCCCCCGAGAAGGCGGCGAAGACCACGCTCACCTACGCACCGAACCAGGCCGATCAGGCCCGCGCGCTCGCGGACATGATGGGCCTGCCCGCCACGGCGCTCAAGCCGGGCACGCAGGACGCCGGGGAGTTCGAGCCCATGACGCTCGTCCTCGGCGCCGACTTCAAGGGCGCGGGGGTGCCCGTCAACGGCCCGGCAAAGGCGCCGGACGTCGAGAAGGTAGAAGCCGACAAGCAGGTGTGCGCCAAGTGACCCGGAAACACCGGGACTCGGCGCGCGCCTGATTCACGAGGGGACCTGGGGTGGGACAGAACAGCGTGCGCGGGGAGGGAACGCGGGGCAGCGTGCCGCGCGCCCGTGAACTGAGCTGGGACGACGACCTGCACGGGGCCGGCGAGGCGACCGGGGCCGATCCTTCCGACGGGCCGGAGGCCTCCGGCGGGTCCTCCGGCGGCTCCTCCGACGGGGCCACCCGCGCGGAGCGGCGGCGGGGCGCGGCGGGCGGTGACGCGCGTAGCGGCCACCGCCGCGGCGGCTCCCGGCGGCGCCCCAGGAAAGATGCCGGCAAGAAGACCGGCAAGCGCAGGGCGCTGCGCTGGGTGGCGATCACCCTGGCGGTGCTGATACTCGGGACGGCCGGCGCCGGATACCTGTACTACGAGTACCTGAACGGCAACATCCGCGGCGGCAGCCGCGCGGGCGGCAACAGCGGCGTCAAGAAGGCCGCGCCGAACGCGCTGGGCGACACCCCGCTGAACATCCTGATGATCGGCTCGGACGACCGGAGCGACGAGAAGAACGTCGCCCTGGGCGGCGGCAAGAACGACCGGGACCGCAAGCCACTGGCCGACGTGCAGATGCTGCTGCACATCTCGGCGGACCGGGAGAACGCCTCGATCGTCTCCATCCCCCGCGACACGGTCGTCCCGATCCCCGAGTGCAAGGACGAGAACGGCACGTCCTACCCGGCCACGACCAACCGGCCGATCAACGAGAGCCTGCAGCGCGGCGGCCCCGGCTGCACCCTCACCACCTGGGAGAACCTCACCGGGGTCTACATCGACCACTGGATGATGGTCGACTTCGCCGGTGTCGTGGCGATGGCCGACGAGGTCGGCGGCGTCCCGGTCTGCGTGAAGACCGGCGTCCACGACAAGTCGACCCGGGACGTGAAGGGCGGCTCCGGCCTGAAGCTGAAGCAGGGCACCACCGAGGTCCAGGGCGAACAGGCCCTCCAGTGGCTGCGCACCCGGCACGCGTTCGGCAGCGACCAGAACCGCGCCAAGGCCCAGCACATGTACATGAACGGCATGATGAAGAAGCTCCAGAGCCAGAACGCCTGGAGCGACACCGGCCGGCTGATGGGCCTGGCCGACACCGCCACGCGGGCCCTCCGGGTCTCCGACGAGATCAAGAGCGTGAAGAAGCTCTTCGACCTGTCGATGCAGCTCAAGAACGTCAAGATCGACCGTCTGACGACGGCTACGGTCCCGACGAGGCCCTATCCCGCCAACCCCAACGCGTGGCTGGAGATGGTCCCGGCGTCCGCCGAGAAGATGTGGACGATGCTCCGTGACGACGTCGCCTACGACAAGAACGGCGGCAAGCCGAAGCCGACGGCCTCCGCGAAGCCGAAGGTGCCCGCCGACGCCCCCGGTTCCTACGGCGTGACGATCGTCAACGGCACCGACGGCGACAACGAGGCGGCCGTCCAGGGCCGTGCCCGCACGCTGGCCGAGACGCTCCGGGGCAAGGGCTTCGCCCGGGCCGAGGCCTCCTCGGAGGGCGGCCCCCGCAAGGACACCGTGATCGTCTACCCCAAGGACGCCGGCGACAAGGGCAAGGCGAACGCCCAGGCGGTGGCCGTGGCCCTCGGGCTGCCCGAGTCCGCCGTCCGGATCGACGCGAAGGCCGAGGGCATCAAGCTCATCGTCGGCGCCGACTGGCGCGAGGGCCCGGTCTACAAGAGGCCGACGCACACCGCGGGCGACCTGCCCGAGGGCGCCGACGACAAGGCGGACTGCATGGACGTCTACTCGGTCTACCAGTGGGACGGGAAGAGCTGACTCCCTGCTCCCTCCCCGCGCACACGGCGACGGCCGGACCCCGGAAGGGGGTCCGGCCGTCGCCGTGTTCGGGCGCGTACGCGGGCACGGCCCTCAGACCGTCTCCGCCTCCCCCGCCGTCACCGCCGGGCGGCGGCTCGCGATGACCTTCTTCGCGAGGGAGCGGGGGCTGGTGAGGAATCCGTAGCCCCAGGACATGTGCATGGTGGCGAGGGCGACCGGGATCCGGAGCCGGGTCTTGAGGGGGAGCCCCTTGCCCGCCGGGACCGAGCCGGCGGTGATCGCGGCGAGGTAGCCGGCCGGGACCACGAAGCCGAGCGGGGTGACGAGGGCGCCCACGACCACTCCGGCGGCGATGGCGCAGACGGCGGTCGGCGGGGCCAGGTAGCGGAGGTTGATGGAGCCCTGGTGGTAGCGGGCCACCACGTGGCGCCAACGCCCGTAGTCCTTGTACTGCTTGGCGAGCGCCTTCACCGAGGGCCGGGGGCGGTACTGGACGCGCAGCTCCGGCGAGAACCAGATCAGGCCGCCCGCCTCGCGGATGCGGAAGTTCAGCTCCCAGTCCTGGGCGCGGATGAACTCCACGTTGTAGCCGCCCTGTTGTTCCAGGGCCTCGCGGCGGAAGACGCCCAGGTACACGGTTTCGGCGGGGCCCGCCTCGCCGCCCGTGTGGAAGGCGGCGTTGCCGACGCCGATCTTCGAGGTCATCGCGGCGGCGACCGCGTCCTCCCAGGCGTTCTCGCCCTCGGCGTGCATGATGCCGCCGACGTTCTGCGCGCCGGTCTCCTCCAGGAGCCGCACGGCGGTGGCGATGTAGTTCGGGGAGAGCATCCCGTGGCCGTCGACGCGCACCACGATCGGGTGGCGGGAGGCCGCGATCGCCGCGTTGAGGGCGGCGGGCGTACGGCCCGTGGGGTTGGGCACGGTGTGGACGCGGGGGTCCTCCCGGACGAGTTCGGCGGCGATCTCGTCGGTGCGGTCCGTGGACGGGCCGAGCGCGATCACCACCTCCATCTCGCCGTCGTACTCCTGCTCCAGGATGTGGCGGACGGAGTTGCGCAGGTGCCGCTCCTCGTTGAGGACCGGCATGATCACGGAGACGGGGGGCAGCATGGTTCCTCGGCGGTGCGGGGGGCGTCCCCCGCGAGACGGAGACGGTGTTTTCGCCCGCCACGTTACCGCGAACGGGGGACACGGGTGCGCGCCGCACGGGTGGCGCTCCCTTGCGCTGATCGTATGGGACTACGGTGCTCACGGCCCCCTTGTCCCACCCGCGGAGGTGTCCGTCCGTGCCCACACCGCCCCGCACGCCCCGTCCCCGGCCCGCCGCCCGCCGCGCACCGGCGCGGCGGCCGCGGCGGCGGTCCCGGTGGGGGATGCGGATGGCGACGGCGCTCTCCGTGACGGTCCTCGCGGCGGGCGGGATCGGGCACGCCCTGGTGACCGGCCTGGACACCGGGCTCACCCGGGTGGACCCCTTCAAGGACATGAAGAACCGGCCGCGGGCCGGGCACGGGATGAACGTCCTGGTCGTCGGCACGGACGGCCGGGACCGGATCACCCCGGAGGAGCGGGCGAAGTACCGGCTCGGCGGCGCGCCCTGCAACTGCACCGACACGGTGATGCTGGTGCACATCTCGGAGGACCGGGACCGGGCGAGCGTGGTGAGCCTGCCCCGCGACTCGTACGCCGAGATGCCCGAGCACACCGACCTCACCAGCGGCGAGCAGCACCAGGCGCACCCGGTGAAGCTGAACGCGGCCTACGCGGAGGGCGGGCCCGCGCTGACCGTGCGGACCGTCGAGTCGATGACCGGCGTCAAGATCGACCACTATCTGGAGGTCGACTTCACCAGCTTCATGCGGACCGTGGACGCGGTCGGCGGGGTGCGGATCTGTACGACGAAGCCGCTGAAGGACGCGTACACCGGACTCGACCTGGCCCCCGGGACCCATGAGCTGGACGGCGGGCGGGCCCTCCAGTACGTGCGCTCCCGGCACGTCGACGGGGCCGCCGACATCGGGCGGATGCAGCGGCAGCAGAAGTTCCTGGCGGCGCTGGTGGAGCGGGTGACGAGCGGCGGGGTGCTGTTCAACCCGGTGCGGTTCCGGGCGGTGGCCACGAGCATGCTCGGCTCCGTACGGGCCGACGAGGGCTTCGGCACGGACCAGATGCTGTCGCTCTCCAAGGCGATGCGGGGCTTCACGCCCACGTCGTCGGAGTTCGTGTCCGTACCGGTCGGGGACATGAGCTTCCCCGTGAAGGGCATCGGCTCGACGGTGAAGTGGGACGCGGCGAAGGCCCAGCAGCTCTTCCAGGCGCTGCGGGAGGACCGGCCGATCGCGCGGCAGAAGGCGGCGGTGTCGGCGAAGGCGCCGAAGGACGTCGTGGTGGACGTGGCGCCGGACACGGTCCGGGTGCAGGTCTACAACGGGACCCGGACGGCCGGCCTCGGCCGGAAGGCCGACAATGCGCTGCGCGCGACCGGCTTCGCGACCACCGGGACCCCCAGGACGGCGGAGGGGGCGGAGCGGAAGCGCACGGTCGTGGAGTACGACCCGCGCTGGGACCGCTCGGCGAAGTCCCTGGCGGCGGCCCTTCCGGGCGCGGAGCTGAGGGCGGTGGCGGGCAGGGGCGGGACGCTGCGGGTGGTCGTGGGGGCGGACTACGAGGGGGTGCGGACGGTACGGACGGAGGAGCCGGAGAAGCCGTTCGAGGCGGTGACCGGGGACCAGGTGGTGTGCCCGTAGCTCCTCGGCCCCGCGCAGCTCCCCGGCCCCGCGGTTTCGTGGGCCGGGGCGGGCCGCGCCGCGGGTACGGGGGCGGGCCCCGGCTCCGTACCCCTCAGTCCTCGTACCCCTCCGCCGCCCGGCGTTCCCGGAGCTCCTTGATCGCCTGGCGGCGGGCCAGGCGGTGGGTGCGGCGGATCTGGGCCTCCTGGTTGCGGCGCTTGTCCTTCTCCGTCTCCGGAACGACCTGCGGGACCGGGCGGGGCTTGCCCTCCGCGTCGACGGCCGCGAAGACCAGGTAGGCGGAGCCGACCTGGGTGGCGGGCGTGGACTCGTTCCAGCGCTCGGCCATGACCCGCACGCCGACCTCCATGGAGGACCGGCCCGTCCAGTTGACCTGGGCCTTCACGTGCACGAGGTCGCCGACCCTGACCGGCTCCAGGAAGACCATCTCGTCCATGGAGGCGGTCACGGCGGGACCGCCCGAGTGCCGGCCCGCGACGGCGCCCGCCGCGTCGTCCACCAGCTTCATGATCACGCCGCCGTGCACCGTGCCCAGGAGGTTGGTGTCGTGGCTGGTCATGATGTGGCTGAGGGTGGTGCGGGAGGCCGAGGTGGGCTTGCCCGGGATATCGCCCTGATCTGTCATGCCCTCCACCTTATGCCGGGTCTCCGCGACGCCCCCGTTCGGTCCGCTTTGCATCAGCTTGGCAACAGCCCCGCCCCGATCCTCCACCCGGTCTGTCGCCCGGAAACCCCCGCCCGGCACACTGGTCCGCATGAATGACTGGCCCGATGACGGCGGACACGGCCGCGGCCCCGCGAACCCCCAGCCCGAGGGTCCCCGCAGGATGAGCCATGTGCAGCGCCCGCAGGTTCCGCAGCAGCCGCCCCGTTACGACCAGGGCTACAACCCGAGCTTCACGCAGGCGCAGGGCACCGGCTACGACTCCGGCTACAACACGGGCCAGGTCTACGGAGGCGCCCAGGGCGGCGGTGGCAACCGGGGCGGCATCCCCCCGCAGTACACGCCCCGGGGCCCCGGCGGCTCCGGCACCGGTCCCGCCCCGGACTGGCGCAAGCGGATCAAGGTCGGCTCGATCGTCCTGGTCGTCGGCGTCCTCGCCTGGGGCATCGGCACGTACGCCTGGGCGAGCTCGCAGATGCGCAACGAGGTGGACCTCTCCAAGGTCATCGAGCGCCCGTCCGAGGGCGACTGCACCACGTACCTGATCGTCGGCTCCGACAGCCGCGAGGGCATGTCGGCCGAGGAGAAGAAGAAGCTCCACACCGGCTCCGCCGAGGGCAAGCGGACCGACTCGATGATGATCCTCGCGGCCTGCTCCAGCGGGAACACGATGGTCTCGCTGCCCCGCGACTCCTGGGTGACGATCCCGAACTTCGTGGGCTCGGAGTCGGGCAAGGCCCGCAAGTCGCCGGGCGCCTCCAAGCTGAACGCGGCCTACGCGATGGACGGCCCCGAGCTGCTGGTGCGGACCGTGGAGTACAACACGGGGCTGCGCATCGACCACTACGCGGAGATCGGTTTCGCCGGCTTCGCGAACATCGTGGACGCGCTCGGCGGCGTCGAGCTGAACATCGAGAAGGGCTTCAAGGACAAGAAGTCCGGCGCCGACTTCCAGGCCGGCACGCAGACCCTCAACGGCGAGCAGGCCCTGGCCTTCGTCCGCACCCGGTACGCGTTCGCCGAGTCGGACCTGGCGCGGACGAAGAACCAGCAGAAGTTCCTCTCGGCCCTGGCCAACCAGGCGGCGACGCCGGGCACGATCCTCAACCCGTTCGCGCTGTACCCGACGCTGGGCGCCGGTCTGGACACGCTGATCGTGGACAAGGACATGTCGCTGTACGACCTCGGCAAGATGTTCTTCGCGATGAAGGGCATCAGCGGCGGCGACGGCAGGTCCATGAACATGCCGATCGCGGGCGCCGCGCCGCAGGGGTCCCTGAAGTGGGACATGCCGAAGGTGAAGCAGCTGGTCGAGCAGATCAGGAACGACGAGAAGGTCACGGTCGAGTCGAACCGCTGACGTCCGGCCCGGCCGGCGCCCGCCCCGGGCGCCGGCCGTCCGCGTTCTCCGGCGGACGGCGCGTGCCGGGCGCACGACCCGGGCCTTCCGGTGCCGGGCCCGCCGACGCGGGGCCTGCCGAAGGCGGCCCGCGGGCGTCGGAGATGATGAGGGCCTGCCCCGGGCGAGGGCGCGGGGCGTGACATGCATGGGGAAACGGGGAGGTTCCACCAGTGCCGTGGGACGAATGGGAACACATCAAGAGCGAGGTGGCGGGGCGCGAGCCGACGTCGATGCGGTTGAACCAGGTCGCGCCCGAACCGGGCGGCGGCGGGTACTCCGAGGACCTGAAGACGGACAAGAAGGCGTGGGCGAAGGCCGGGGAGGAGGTCATCGGCCTGAAGGAGGGCATCACCACCTCCCTCACGAAGCTGGACTCCGGACAGGCGGGTCTCGGTGACACCGGCGAGATCCAGAGCGCGGCGGCGCAGAAGGAGCTGTACGACTCCTGGAAGAAGTACGTCGGTGACGTGAGCGGCCGCTGCGACGCGCTGGGCGGGCTCCTCCAACTGGCCGGGCACGACCTGGCGAAGACCGACGAGACGGTCAAGCAGGACCTGGACGCGCTCGCGGTGCGGTACGGGGACACCGAGGCCGTTGGCGGCCGGGCCGGGGAGAGGTGACCCCGCCCATGGACCTCAAGACCCTGAAGGCGTTCGAGCAGGCCGAGTACGAGGAGGCCGCGGACGGCTACCGGGCCGTCGGCGACATGGCGAGCGCAGCCAAGGACGCCGTGGACGGCCGGATCTCCACGGGCATCCGTGCCCGGCTGCGGGGCGCGGCGGCGGACGCCGCCCTGGCCGAGCTGAAAAACCTGTCGGGCAACTTCCACTACGCGCAGACCGAGTGCGGTCTGGTGAGCACGGCGCTGAAAGGATTCGCCTTCGACATCGGGGCGGCCAAGCGGAAGCTCGACGCGGCGCTCGCCGACGCCCACGCCGCCGGCTGCACGGTGAACCCGGACGGTTCGGTCACCTTCCCGGCGGGCGCGAAGCCCGGCGCGGAGAAGACCGCCGAGGGCGGCACGGTGTCCGGCAGCGCCGGAGGCACCGACACGTCGGACGCCATCGAGCGCCAGGCGGTCAGCATCCACCCGAACCCGAACTACGGCAAGGCGCTGGGGTTCGCGAACCGCATCTCCGACGCGCTGAAGGAGGCGACGGACGCGGACGCGAAGTGGGCGCCGAAGCTGCGGGCACTGAAGGCCGACGACGACCTGAAGGTGTCGGACCGGGACTGGGCCGACGTGCAGTCGGACGCGGGCGGGGTCGACGAGGCGGGCACGCGCTACCTCGCGTCGTTGCCACAGCCGCCCGAGAACGGCAGCCCGAAGGACAACGCCGCCTGGTGGAAGGGGCTCGCCCCGGAGGAGCAGGAGGCCTGGCTGTCCCTCCGGCCCGCGGCCGTGGGAGCGCTCGACGGCCTGCCGTCGCCGGTGCGGGACGAGGCGAACCGGGTGGTCCTGGCGGAGAAGCACGGCCAGTACCGGATGGAGCTGAACTCCCTACCGAAGCCACCGGCCAACGAGTGGACGTGGATCACGGCGGGCATGTACCCGGCCAAGGTGCACACCGACGAGTGGATGGACTGGCACCGGCAGTACGGGGCCCGGTACGAGCAGCTGACCGGGTCCCTGAAGGGGATGGACGCGATTCAGGCGCGCTTCGACCGGACGGGCCGGAACGGTCTGCCCGAGGCGTACCTGCTCGGTTTCGACGCCGAGAAGAACGGCCGGGCGATCGTCGCGAACGGCAACCCCGACACGGCGGACCACCAGGCGGTCTACGTGCCGGGCACCACGGCCAGTCTGAGCGCCGTCGACGGTGACATCAAACGGATGGAACGGGTCTGGGCCACGGCCACCGCCGCCGACAACGGCTCGGTGTCCACGATCACCTGGCTCGGCTACGACGCCCCGCAGAACATCGTCAAGGACTCGCCCTTCAGCCACTACGCGAACGACGGCGCTCCGGCGTACAACCGTTTCATGGACGGTCTGGACGCTTCCCGTTCCGTCGACACCGACCCGCACCGGACGGCGATCGGCCACTCGTACGGCACGACCCTCATCGGCTCCGCCGCCCGGCAGGGGGAGCTGAACGCGGACGACGTGATCCTCGCCGGCAGCCCCGGCGTGCAGGTGGCCAAGGCCAAGGACCTGGACGTCCCCGAGGGCCACGTATGGAACCAGGAGGCGGACGGGGACCCCGTCCCGGACATCGGCCGGTTCGGTCACGGCGGGACGGACTGGGACGGCCCGTGGACCATTCCGAGTGACGAACGCTTCGGCGCCCACCAGATGGCCACGGACGGGTCGGGCCACAGTGACTACTGGAACGAGAACTCGAAGAGCCTGAAGAACCAGGCACTGGTCGTCGCGGGCAAACCGGGCGACGTGGAACTGAAGCCGCCGCCGAACCCCACGCCAGGAATGCGCTGATCAGATGAAGATCAAGGTGAGCGCTCCCGCGCTCCTCCTGTCCCTCGCCCTCACGACCCTCACTGGATGCAGCATGAGCGATGCCAAGGATTCCGACAGCCCTCCGTTCGCGGGCGTCAGCACCACGTCCCGGGCGACGGACACGACACAGAAGGTGTCGAGCGAGCTCTACGACCTGATGGGCCTCAAGGGGAAGGCCACCCAGCCCGGCCCCGGCGTCATGGAGTGTTCGGGCAAGGACCCGGAGAAGTACTTCACCACTTTCCACTCCTGGACCTTCACCCCGGCGTCGCCCGGGGAGCTCGACGGGGTGATGGAGCGGCTGAGGAAGGAACTGCCCGGTCACGGCTGGAAGGTCGTCGGGTTCGAGCCCGACAGCAGCCGGAACAAGAACCTCACCCTGACGGCCGACAACGACGCCGAGAAGCACAGCGTCAAGATCACCCACTGGGCCAAGGACCAGCCGCCGAAGCTGAACTTCTTCGTCGTCTCCGGCTGCTACCGGGTGCCGGACGGCGAGAAGGTCGACTAGGGCCCGTCCGGCGGATCAGGCCCTGGCGGGCCGGCCTTCTCCGGGACCGTGGCCCTTCGACGCCGACGGCTCCCGGCGCCTTCGTGCCGGGAGCCGTGTGCGCGGATGCGCGGATGCGCGGATGCGCGGATGCGCGGATGCGCGGGTTACGGGAGGTTGCGGGCCATGACGATGCGCTGGACCTGGTTGGTGCCTTCGTAGATCTGGGTGATCTTGGCGTCGCGCATCATGCGTTCGACGGGG
>NZ_JNXJ01000054.1:0-40313 GCF_000716625.1 Streptomyces bikiniensis
ATCCGCGCCGCGCACCACCGGAACGGCCGGGTCGCTGTCCCACACCACGACGTCCACACCGTCGGCGCCGACGCGCAACTGCATCAGGACGGGCCCCAGGGCGTACTTGTGGGCGTTGGTGACCAGTTCGCTGACGACCAGCTCGATCGACTCGCGCACCCGCTGCGACACCTGCAGGCCGCACTCGGTGCGCATCCGGTCCACAAAAGCCACGGCGTGACGCCTGGCGACCCCGATACGGCCACCACCGCCCTCCAACGTGTAATCGGCGCGCGCCAGATGCCCTTCCGAAAAGGGCTGGGCACCGCTGTCATAACCGGCATCGAGTTCCACTGGATCCGTCCTCCCTCACGTTCACGCAGCGCGGCTACCCGGCCGGATGATCCTTAAATCGACGCAGATCGATCATGCCGCCGTCCGGGTGTATCCGGTGTTGACCCGTGAGGCAGAATCGTCCGCATGGACCGGGCCCGGACAAGCCTGAGTGGAGTTGATGAGACCATGGTCGGCAACGAGAGAACGGACCACGCCGAAAGGCTGTCCGTAGCACACCGCATGGTCGACGGCATCCGTGTCGTGACCCTGCGAGGGGAGATCGACCACACCGCCAAAGGCATCCTGGCCGATGTCCTGGTTCCTGAGGGCGATGCGGCGCTGCCGCCCAGGGTGGTGGCGGATCTGGAGGGCGTGACCTTCATGGACTCCAGCGGCATCAACTCCTTCATCCTCGCCCACCAGCACCTGACCGCCGCACATGGCTGGCTGCGCATCGCCGGCGCCCAGGAAGCCGTCCGGCGCGTCCTGGGCCTGATCGGTGTCGACACCGTCATCAACTGCCGTCCCACCGTCGAACAAGCCCTGAACGGCTGATCCGCAGCACACCGTGACATGCCAGGCAGGGGCAGCCACCCGGGACATACGGGCGACCGCCCCTCTTGGGTACGCCGGGTGGCGGAGATCGGCGCCGCCGTGCCGGACGCGCTGACCGGGGCGCACGCGGCGCAGATCGTCCACCGCGACATCAAGCCGGGCAACGTGCCCCTGGCCAAGGGCCGGGTCGTCCTGGCCGACTTCGGCATCGCCCACCTCGCCGACGCCACGACCGAGCTGAGCCGCAGCGGGATCGTCATCGGCACCCCCGCAGTACAAGCCGCCGGAGCAGTTCGACGGCAAGCGCCCGACTCCCGCCGACGGCCTCGGGGCACTCGGCACCGCCCGGTGCCACGCCGTCGAGGGGCGCCTCCCGTTCGAGGCGGAGGGTCTCCACGCCCTCGCCGTGGCCGTGTTCACCCGTCCGCACCGGCCGCCGGTCCACGCGGGCCCGCTCGCCCCGCTGCTGGACACGCTGCTCGCCAAGGACCCGGCCGAGCGCGCGGGCGCCGCGGAGGCGACCGGGGTGCTCCAGGCCGTACGAGGGGCTCCGTCCCCTCCTCCACCGGCCCGGACCGCGGCCCCGGTTCCGCGCGGGAAGCCGAACCGGGCAGTGGACCGGAACCCGCTCCCGGCCCGAAGGCGACTCCGACGCCGGACACACCGGTGGCACCCTCCTCCGCCCCGACGATGCCCGGGCGGGCCCCTCATCGGCACCGTCCGCACCGACCCCTATCGTTCCCGGCTCCTCTGGGGGCGGCGCGAGCCCCGCGCGTCACCGCGTGCCCGGCCGGCCGGGCACGCCGCCGGTCGTCGCGGCCCCGCACGAGCGGCCGCCCACACTCGACGCGACGGCTCCGCCGGAGCGGGCCGACCGGACGTCCGGGGGCCCCGGGCCCTCACCCGGCACTCCGCAGTCCTGGGGACGGCACTCGCCGTGCTCGCCACGGGCTCGCTCCTGACCTGGTCCCTCACCCGTGACGCCGACCCGCGGGGCGGCGGGTCGGCGGCCTCCTCCCTCACGGTGCGGATAGGGGTGGGCGCGCCTCTCAGCGACGGACTCTCCTCGATGGGCGTCGGCATACGGGCGTCGGTGTCAGGAACTCCGCCGCGATCCGGAGATTCAGCCACACGTCCCGCTCGCCTTCACCGTGGCGCAGGTGAACGTGGTGTCCTGTAGCAGCGCGGGGGTGAGGGCGGCGCCGGTCAGGTGCTCGGCCAGAGCGAACGCCGCGGGTGAGGACAGATCCTTCTCCGGATCGTCATCGTCGAAGTGGAAACCGATCCGGCGCATGACGTCGAGGAGTCCGTCGGGCTCTGTGCCCCAGCGGTCCTCGGGGAACATGGGGTCGAAGCACAGGCGCAGGACCTGGTCCTCCGCCCAGAGGAACGTGCCGACACCGTTGATATTGACGAAGTGCGAGACCCAGTTCGCCCCGGCGGAGGCCGGCAGTGCCTGTTCTTCGGTGACCCCGAGGTAGCCGTTGGGCTCGATCAGCAGGGTCCAGTCGTCCACCGTCGTCATGGCGACCAGCTGCCGGTCCTCCCCCGGGTCGTACTGGACGAAGGCGGCGTCGACGACTGCGGCGATGCCCTGCAGGGGTGCCTCCGGCCGTCCTTCGAGCCGGGACATCAGTTCAGCGGGCGACAGCCCCCGTACCAGGGTGAAGCAGTACGCCTCGGCGATGTCTGGAAAGTCGTCCTCGAACCACGCGTAGTCCGCTCCCGTCTTCGTCATACCGCCCATCCTCGCCCCTACGTCTGACAGCGGACGACGACCGGGCGTCGGCGAGGTGGGAAACGGTCTCCGCCGGCTTGGGAAGCGATCTTCGTACGCCTCTGGAGCGCCTGGTCGGACGTACTCGTGAGCACCCCGCCCGCACCAGCCCCCTGCACTACGAGCACCTCAGTCGCTGCCCGGTTGGCCGGACCGGTCAGTGTGGGACGGCCTCGTACGGTCTCGTCCTCGCGGGTGAACCCGAAGCCCCGAGGCGGAGCGTTTCTTCAGCGAATCCCCGCGCCACGCCCAGTCGATGAGCGTCCCGGCCCAGGCGTGTCCGGGGGCCGGATCCGCTATGCCTACGGTCGTGATCACGAACATGCTGCGCGGCGCCGCCGCGTTCTGCCTCGCCCTGACCTCGCTCACCCTCCCCTCCCCCACCGCGACCGCGACCGCGACGAGGGTGCCTACTCCGGAGGTGCTCCCGCTGGAGGACGCCGTCGGCCGGCTTCCCGTCGCCGAGGAGGACCGCACCGGCTACACGCGCGACTCCTTCCAGTACTGGAACACCGGTCTCGACGCGGCCGACGGGTGCAACACCCGCGACGAGGTCCTCCTCGCCGAAGCCGTCCAGGAACCGACCGTGACGGCCGGCTGCAAGCTGTCCGGCGGGAAGTGGGGCTCCTACTACGACGGCGTCGAGGTGGGCGGGGCGGACAAGCTCGCCATCGACCACATGGTCCCCCTCGCCGAGGCCTGGGAATCCGGCGCCGGCGCCTGGGACGCCAGGCGCCGCGAGGCCTACGCCAACGACCAGGGCGCCGCCGCCTCGCTCGTCGCGGTCACCGCGCGCACCGTCCGTTCCAAAGCCGACCAGGACCCCGCCGCCTGGGTGCCGCCCCTGCCCGAAGCCCACTGCCGCTACACCGGTGAATGGACGGCCACGAAACTGCGCTGGGGCCTGGCCGCCGACCAGTCCGAGGCCGAGGCGCTGAAGGTGTACGCCGAGGCCTGCGAAACCACCATCGTCCACTACAACCCCGCACCGTAACCCGGACGCGTGGTCGCGTCGTGCCCCGTGCCGGGGTACCGGGTACGGGGCACGACGCGGACCGTGAACGGGGTGGCGTGCCGCAGCGCAGCCGAAACCGGAGTCGACGAGGTCCGGCGTCCACGCGCGGACGCGGACCGCCTTCACGGGCAACACCTTGACGTCGCACACCGGTTCGCCTCCTCCCTCTGGACGGGCGAGCCACTTCTGTGGAGGATGCGTCGGCGATGCCAAGGTGCCGGCATGACGACCTCCAGCAACCCACGTCCGGCCCCGTCAGCAGGATCGGCGGAGGGCGTGCCGGTGCACGGAAAGGGGGCGTCCCCGCCTCGTGCGAGTGGGGGCCCGTCTTCCGCACCGGATCACGCGGCTCCCACCGCAGCCGCCGGCTCGCGCTTCATCCGCCGCCCCCGCGCGAACACGGTGGCTCCCGGGTTGGCCACGGACCAGGCCGCTGCCTTGCAAACCAGTTCCTTGTAGTACGCCGCCGTCCGGCCGGTCAGGACCCAGTCC
This sequence comes from Streptomyces bikiniensis, assembly GCF_000716625.1. Lineage (NCBI taxonomy): Bacteria > Bacillati > Actinomycetota > Actinomycetes > Kitasatosporales > Streptomycetaceae > Streptomyces > Streptomyces bikiniensis. Next base: position 4,155 of record NZ_JNXJ01000054.1, read on the forward strand.
TTCGCGGTGTCGTCGGCGTCGACGAACTGGATCAGCCCCTCCTTGCGGCCCAGTGAGATGCACTGGTTGAAGTAACGCAGTGGCACCTTCGGCTGCTTCAGGCCCGTCAGCTCTGCCGCGATGGCGTCCACTGCCTGCCAGGCCATCGGGGTGCCCGTGGCGCAGCTCATGCGCAGCGGCTTGCCGGCGCTGCCCATCGCGTAGCCCGCGTCGCCGCCCACGTAGACCTCGGGGTGCGAGACCGAGCGCATCATGCCGTCGACCACGATCTGCCCGTTCTCGGTCACCCGCAGGCCGCCGGCCTCGGCGATCGGGTGGGTCGCGAAGCCCGTGGTCCACACGGTCGCATCGGTCGCGATGGCCTTGCCGTCCGCGGTCTTCACCCGGTCCGCTTCGACGGCGGTGACCGTGGTGTGCTCGTACGTCGTGATGCCGAGCGCGCCGAAGACCTTGCGCACGTGTGCTGCGCCCTTCCGGCTCAACCAGTCACCGAGCCCGCCGCGTGCGACAAGGGCGACATCGAGGTCCGGACGGGATTCGGCGATCTCGGTGACGGCCTCGACGCCAGTGAGTCCGCCGCCGACGACCAAGACCCTTCCGCCGGGGCCAAGGGACTCCAGACGCGAGCGAAGCCGCAGCGCACCGGCCCGGCTCGAGATCTCGTGGGCGTACTCGACGGCCCCCTGGACCCCGTGGTCCTGCCAGCGGCTTCCGAGAGCGTAGAGGAGGGTGTCGTACACGAGCTCCTCCTCGCCCGCGGCGCTCTCGACCCGTACGGACCTGCGGTCCGCTTCGACGGCGGTCACCTTCGCGAACTTCAGCCGTACACCGCTGCCCTTGAACATCGCGTCGAAGGGCCGGTGCCTGAGTTCCCGGCCGACGGCCAGCTGGTGGTTGCGGACCCGCTCGACGAAGTCCTCTTCGGCGTCGACGAGTGTGATCTCGACGTCGTCGCGGTGCAGTCGCTTGGCGAGACGGCCCGCTGCGGAGGCTCCGGCGTAGCCGGCGCCGAGGACGAGGATGCGGTGCTTGCGGATGGTTCCAGCAGTCATGGTCCTGCTCCTGTTCTCACGCGGCCCGGCCGCTTTCAGGCTCCGCTCTTTCACGGTCACGCCCCTTGAACCGGGCAGCCTTCGGATTCCTGACGAGAGCCGGATGTGACCCGCACCACACGTGCCGCTGTGCGCCTACCAGCCGGTCAGCGCCAGCGGCTCTCCCCGCCCGGCCGATGCCCAGACCTCGGTGGCCCGGTGCAGCTTGTCGGGGTTGACCTGGCTGCGGACCGCGACGATGCCCTTCTCGCTGCGCTCCAGGCACATGATCCCGAAGACCCGTCCCCCGACCACGACGACGAGGGCCGGGGAGCCGTTGGCCGTCGTCGCGTAGACCTCCGGGGCGGCGCCGCCGAGCATGCGGCGCTTGCTCTCGGCCGGCTTGAACAGTCCGCGCATGAACTTCGCCACCGCGAGGGCCCCCTCGAACGGCGTGGCCTTCGCCGGGACCTTTCCGCCGCCGTCACCGACCGCGATGGCGTCGGAGGTCAGCAGCTTGACCAACGGCTCGATCCGTCCGCTGGTCGCCGCGGCCAGGAACTCCTCGACGATCCGCTTCGTCGCGGCCTGGTCGACCTCGGTGTGCGCCCTGCCCCCGGCGAGGTGCTTCTTGGCCCGTGAGAGGATCTGCTGGCTCGCGGCCTCGCTGATGTCGAGGATCTCGGCGATCTCGCGGTGTCCGTACGCGAAGGCCTCCTTCAAGACGTACACCGCACGCTCGTTGGGCGTCAGCCGTTCCATCAGTGTCAGTACGGCGTACGAGACCGATTCGCGCTGCTCGGCCGTGTCGGCCGGGCCGAGCATCGGGTCGCCTTCGAGCAGGGGCTCGGGCAGCCACTGGCCGATGTAGGTCTCGCGGCGGACGCGGGCCGAAGCGAGCTGGTTGAGGCAGAGGTTGGTGAGCACCTTGGTCAGCCAGGCGTCGGGGACCTCGATCCGCCCGACGTCGGCTGCCTGCCAGCGCAGATACGTCTCCTGCACGAGGTCCTCGGCTTCGGCCGACGAGCCCAGCATTCGATAGGCGATGGCCTCCAGGCGGGGGCGGGCGGCCTCGAAGCGCTCCACATCGGTCATCGTCAGCGGCATACGACCGATCGTAACTTGATCTTCGGCCTGCGCGGCGGGGTCGTGAGGTGGTCGGTCGCCTGTCCCGGAGGCGTGGTGGCGCCTGTCCTGCGGGGGGCGAGTGGATTTCGGTGCCCTGGCCGGGCGGGGTGTCGGCCCCTGCCTTGTTCGGCACGACGGTGGCAGGCGGCGTCGGACCGGACGGTGGCCGCTTCGGCGTTCGGCGTTCGGCGTTCGGCGTTCGGCACGACGGTGGCAGGCGGCGTCGGACCGGACAGTGGCCACCTCGGCACGGGCGGCGGCAAGCTGCGCGGCGAAAACCCTCGGGGCGCCACAGGCGGTGGCGTTCTCGGACGGTGCGGTCGCGTGATCGGCCGGACAAGTTCTGACGGGCCGCGTCCGACAAGGGGTCGTGGCCCGGGCAGGGCGGGCGCAGGGACGGCGCCGGGACCCGGTGGTGGACGCGGTCGCACGGCCGACCCGTCCACGGCTCCTCCGGAGAGGCGCGCCTGACGAGCAGATGGCGGCTGCTCCCCGGGAGGGCCCCTAAAGGTGGGCCAGGGCGAACGCCGACAGGAAGCCGATCACGGTGACCGGTCCCGTCAGCAGGTGCACCCTGCCGTACGCCTCGGGGATCATCGTGTCCGCGATCATCGCCAGTATCGCTCCTCCCGCCACCGCCGTGATCGTCGCCATCACCGCCGCGGACGCACCGCCCAGGAGGGCGTAGCCGGCCAGCGCGGCCAGACCGCTGACCACGGCGATGCCTCCCCACAGGGCGAACACGTATCCGCGACCACGCCCGGCGGCACGCATCCCGGCGGCGCTCGCGAGCCCCTCGGGCAGGTTGCTGATGAACACCGCCCCCACCGTCGCCACTCCCAGATGCCCACCTCCCAGCAGGCTGGTACCGATGACGACGGATTCCGGGACGCCGTCCAGCAGTGCCCCCAGGGCTATGGCGTTGCCCGATCCCGGCGCCTCTTCCTCGGAGGGCTGCTGCTCCCCGGAGCGCTTCCTGTGCCGCGCGCCGCGCCGCGCCAGGAGGGCGTTGGCACCCGAGTACACGACGGCACCGCCGACAGCGCCCGTGACCACGGGCACCATGCCGGAGCGCTCGTACGCCTCGGCGATGAGCTCGAACGACACCGCGGCCATCAGGACACCGCTGCCGAAGGCCATGACCAGAGCGATCAGCCGGAGCGGCACCCGCACCAGCGTGCCGACGGCCGCCCCCACCAGCAGGGCCGCCCCCGCGAACAGGCCCCATCCGCCCGCAACCAACGCTCCCGCCACAACCGGCCCCTCTCGCCATCGTCCACAGACGCGGCCCTCCTACCCGCCGGACAGCAGAGCAACGGACCAGAAGGACGGCTGACGCCGACACGATCCCTTCCGGCACCCGGCAGGTATGGGCGGGGCGCGGCCGGGCATCCGGGCAAGGAGCCGGCCGCACTCCCGGGCCGCCCGTCGACGTCGAGGAACTCCGAGGAGCGAGAAGGTGAAAGGATTCCGCAGTTTCATCCTGCGCGGGAACGTGGTCGACCTGGCCGTGGGCATCGTCATCGGGGCGGCGTTCACCGCGGTCGTCAACGGCTTCGTGAGCGCCTTCCTGACACCCCTGGTCGGGCTGGCCGCCGGCGCCACCGGCGACATGAGCCGCAAGACCTTCACCGTGGGCGCCACCCAGTTCCCCTACGGCGCCTTCATCAACGCGACGATCAGTTTCGTGCTCCTCGCCAGCGCCCTGTACTTCCTCGTGGTGCTGCCGATCAACAAGCTGCACGAGCGTCTCGCACCGCACCAGGACGTCCAGGCGCCCAAGCGGGACTGTCCCGAATGCCTCAGCCCGGTCCCGGCCCGGGCCCGCCGCTGCGCGGCGTGCACCGCTCCCCTGCCCGCGGTGCCCGTCCAGCCGGGAGACACGACCCGGCGCATCGAGTAGTCGGCGGCCGGGGTCGCGCCCAGGTCGGGGCGGACCCGGTGAGGTGGAGGGGGTACGGCAGGTCAGAGGCCGAAATCCGCAGCCGTCAGGCCGAGCGCGGCACACGCCTCGCGGATGATCTGCTCCTCGGCAGGATCGATGAAGCCGTCCGCACCCGCGATCACGAGGCCGGTCTGGATGACGGCCCGCGCCTCGGTGGGCTTCTTCGCCACCTTGACGACCTCTTGGAGCACTGCCGCCTTGCCCATGACGAAACCGGCCGAAAGCTGGTCGACGTGCTTGTTGAAACGCTGGCGGAGCTGGTCGGCGGGGAAGTTCTGAAGCACGTCATTGGTGAGGATGAGCGATTCGACGTGCCGGCGCTCGGCCGGATCGACCCGTCCGTCGGCGGCGGCCACCAGCGCGCACATGGCCATGGCGGCGTCCCGGAAGCCGCCGCTCCTCAACTCCGTCTTCAACGACGTGAGCTGCGACTTCAACGCGTTCACGAGCTCCGCCCTGGAACCACCCGCGGACCGTGCGCCGGACGGTCCGGGGCCGCCGGAGCCGCCGCGCACCCCTTGGGCCTGCTGCAGCCCCCTGGCCGCCTGGTCCTTGATCCGATCCCACATCGCCACTCGTGCCACCTCGACCTCTGTTGCATCTTCCCTCGCCGGGCACGCATCATCACGCGCCACCCCGCCAACGCCTCCACGCACCGCGAAGTTCCACACCGCGGGACCGGCCACGGGCAGGGGGGTGCCGTCAGGCGCCGCATTCGCCCGCGCCCACGCCGGGTCCAGCCTCCGGTTCGGGCCGGGTTCGGGGAACGGCACCGGGGTCTTTGTCCGCGAATCGGAGGAGGCGGTGGCCGACACCCCCGTGGTCCGTCTTCACCCGCGGCGGTCGGATCTGCCTGTTCTCCATCACCCGGGTGCCGGCCCTGGTCCCATGGCGCCGGACGGCGGACGGCGACGTCGGCGTCGAGGCGAGTCCCTTCGTCCGGGTCTCCTCAGGGATCGGTGTGCCCGCCGCCGGGGCGTCCCGGCGGTCGCGATCGCCGCGCGTCCACCCTGGGCATCGCGGCCGCGGTCCTGCTCGCCTTCTACGACGTCAGCGGCCTCTTCGGCATCATGATGCCGATCGTGAGCTCCGCCGTGGTGCCGGTGCGGCTGCTGATCCTGGCCTCGTACGTCGCCTTCCGGCACCACCGCGCCGCGTACCCCGGGGAGTTCACCGGTTTCTCCGTCCGGGGCGGCGACAAGCCGGCGGTCGTCGCGGGGCTCGGTGTCCTCGCGGTCGCGGTGACAGCGGTAAAGGCGCCCGGCATGCGGCAGGCGGCCGTCATCGGCATCGTCATCGGCATCGTCTTCACCCTCGCCCTCCTCACCTGTTACGCCCTGACGGCACGGCGGCGGCGACCCTGGTCTTCCGCGGGCCGGAAGTGCCGTTCGGACACGAGGCGAGGCGTTCAAGGATCCCGTCTGCGGCCCTGGTCCGGACGGAGGGCCCCGGGTCGGTGTTCCTGGCGGCGATCCGGGTCCGGATGCCGTTCTTCAGGGCTCGGACGGTCTCGTGGACGCCTCGTCGTGTCTGCTGTGTTCGTCGCCCCGGCGAACAACCGCTCGACCGGGTTGAGCCAGGACGATCGCAGGTGGAGCCGGCGACGTGCCGGCAGCCAGGTCCTTGCTGCCGGGGGCTCGTGGATGGCGCAGGCGTCCAGCACCAGGTGGACCGCCGGAACCCCGCGCCCGGATCAGCTGCGACCTGCGACGTGGGGCCAGTCCCCCTCCCGGTTCCCGCCCCGGACTGTTTCCCGGCCCCGCGCCGATGCCACGTGTCCGGCAGCTGCCACCACTGCCTCGACGAGCGGTTCCGTGCGGTTCTCCCTCAGCCAGGCGAGGCCGGCCGTCGACGGGGGCAGGTCCGTGACCTCCACGTAGCGGACGCCGGGGCGCGGGAAGAGGGCGCGCGCGGCGGCCGGCAGGAAGCACATGCCCCTGCCCTGGGCCACGAGGTGCAGCAGGCCCTCCAGGTCCGAGGCGACGGGTCCGTAGCGGACCGGGGTGCCGTCGGGTCGCGGGTCGACTGCCCAGAAGTCCCACCAAAGCCGTGGCACCTGCGGCGGGACGTCGATCACCGGGTGGCGCGCCAGCTCGGCGAGGGCGATCCGGTCGCGGTCCACGAGCGGGTCGCCCGCGGAGAGGCAGGCCAGCCGCGGCTCCGTGGCCAGGTGTTGCACCTCGACGCCGGGCGGGACCGGTGGACGGAGGAAGGCGACGTCGACGTCATGGCGGAACAGGGCGTCGAAGTGGTCGGCGAAGTGGAGGCAGCGCACGTCGACCTGGACCAACGGGTGCCGTTCGTGGAGCAGACGCAGGACGGCGTGCGTGTAGGGCATCGCCGCTTCCGCGCCGATGGTGCCGACGACGAGCCGTCCGGAGAGCCTGCGCGCCTGGGTCGAAGCGCTGCGGCTCAGCCGGTCCATGGCCACCACCACACCGCGCGCGTCCGCCAACAGCACCCGGCCCTGCGGGGTGAGCGTGACGGCCCGGCTCGAACGGTCGAACAGCCGCACCCCGAGGCGTCTTTCCAGGTCTCTGATCTGCTGGCTCAGCCCTGACTGCGTGATGAACAGCCGGGCGGCGGCGCGCGAGAAGTGGAGTTCCTCCGCGAGGACGACGAACAGCCGGAGTTGATGGGCGCTCGGCGTCCGCGGGTCGGGACCCGTCGGCGCGGTGCCTTCGGCGGCCGTTTCGCCAGTAACCATGATGAATCCCTTATCGATCGTCTTTCATGTCGCATGGCCACAAGTGATGACATGAACAGAGTGCGAGTGGAAGGCTCGGCTCTCAAGCGACGCCCCGTGACAGCTCCTCGGTTCCGCAGGGGCGTCCGGCCATTGCCTTCTCGACGACGGGGGCCGAAACATGTCCGTGAGACGAGCGGTGGCGATGTTCGCCGCCCTCCTGGCCGTGCTGTTCGGCGCCGGCGCCGTTCAGGCGTCGCCGCCGCAGGCCGGCGCGCCCGTCCGCGCGGTGCGGAGCGCGCCGCCTGCGGCCGAGGCCGCGAGGGAACCGACGGGCGGCCCCGTGCCGGTCACGCCCGCGGGCCCCCGGGTGCCGGCGGGGGTCACGGCGGGAGTGGCCGTGTTCGACCGGCAGACCGGAACGTTCACCGAACAGCTCGACCCGGCCGCCACGTTCCGGTCGGCGTCGGTCGTCAAGCTCCTGATCGCCCTCGACTTCCTGTGGAGCCGCAATCCCGACACCGTCCCGGTCGCCGACCGCACGCGGCTGGATGTCATGCTCCGCAGCAGTCAGGACGCGGCGGCCAACCACTACTGGTCGGCCTACGGCGGGCCGGCGATCGTCGAGCGCATGGTCACGCGGCTCGGGCTCGCCGACACCGCTCCCCCACCGGCAGGCCACGAGGGGTACTGGGGCTACACGGCCATGTCGGCCCGCGACACCGTGAAGACCTACCAGCACATCCTGGAATCCGCTCCCGCGCCGGTTCGTGACTTCGTCATGGAGCGTCTGCGCCGGTCGACCCGGTGCGCGTCGGACTCCTTCGACCAGCATTTCGGCATCGCCGCCGCGTTCGACCGCCCGTGGGCCGTGAAACAGGGCTGGTCGGGGAGGTACGCGAAGGGGAACTGCGGCCCCGTGAGCACCACCGCGGCCGACGGCACCGACGCCTCGGCCCCCGCGTCCGCCGGCGCGGGTGACGCCGGCGTCGACCTGAGCCGGCCGGCGCTGCACACGACCGGCACCGTCGGAGCCGGTGACCGTTCGATCGTGGCCGTCCTCACTCTGCACCAGGACGGCACGTCGTACGGAAAGGCGTACACCGACCTCGGCCGGCTGACCCGTTCCCTGAACGTTCCCGGGGAAACTACGCCGAAGGGGAAGTGGTACGGGACGTGGGGTCAGGACGTCGCCGTCCGGAAGGACCCGGTCGTCGGGGACAACCTGCTGACCCGGCTCCCGGCCGGCGTGGAGGTGCTGGTGGGCTGCCAGAAGAAGGGGCAGCTCGTCTCCGTCCCGCCGTACACCAACGACTGGTGGGCGTATCTGCCGCAGTACGGGGGCTACGTCACCAACATCTACATCAGCCACCCGGACGACCGGCTGCCGGACGTACCGCTGTGCACGAGTCAGAAGTGAACCCGGGAATTCCCGGAGAAGGAGTGACGATGTCGCGTACCTGGCGTTCCACCCTCGGTGTGGTCGGTGCCCTCCTGTGGTTGCTGGTGTCCGCCTTCGCGGCGGGCCCGGCCCAGGCGACGGCCCCGGACGGGCCTCGCGGGGACGGCGGCCGCACCATGGTCATGCCGCCCGCGCCCCGGGGCGAGGGGCCGTCCCCGCGTGCCGTGGCGGCCGTGTCACCGACCGTCTCGCCCTGGGCGGACTACGTGCACACGACGTCGGGCAGCCCCGTCACGTGCGCGTCGGGGAATCTCTGCACCGGGGTCTGGGACCCGGTGGTGGGCAAGTACAAGGTCTTCTTCCTCTACCGCTGCCACCAGTACTCCCTGTCCCACTGGAACGGCGTGGGACAGGTGGTGAACAACCAGGTCGGCGCCGCCGCGTTCTTCTACGGCCGGAACGGCCAGGTGCTGGACGTCGTCCTGCCGGAACCCACGCCCTTCACGTACGACTGGACGCCCGTGTGGTCCATCCGGAACTGCTGAACGGCGCGCGTCGACACCGTCCGGCGGTCGCGGTCGCCTTCGGCGGCCCCGGTCACCGGGCGGCCTGCGTGACCACCCGGGACAAACCGGCCGGGGCCGCGGAAGCTTCCTCGACGAAGGTGGCCGGCTCCGCGACGGCGATCGCGCCGCCGCTCACGACCGCCGGCCCTCAGCTGCCGGCCCCGCTCCGGGCGCGACTGAGGACCCAGACGCCGTAGGCCTCGTTCGCGGGGTGCAGCTGGTAGGTGCCTGCCCGCAGATCGACGCGGAGCCCGGCGGCCGTGAGGTCTGCTTCGAACCCGGCCGGGGTATAGGCGTGAGCGTGCGGGGGCCGGTCCTGAAGGTGAAAGCCGATCAGGATGCGGCCGTTTTCGCCGAGAACGGCGCTCATCGCACGCAGGGCCGCGCGTTCGGTGCCCTCGGCCAGGTAGACCATGACGTTGCCCACGCAGACGACCAGGTCGAACGGGCCGTCCTCGGGGCCCAGGTCGAGGATGTCGCGTTCCTGGATCGGCAGCCCGGGGTAGGTCTCCCGCGCCTGCCGTACCAGTGCCTCGTCGGGCTCGATCGCGACCACGTCGTGCCCGCGGCGCAGGAGCGCTGCGGTGACCCGGCCCATGCCGGCACCGGCGTCGAGCACTCGGGCGCCGCGTGGCAGGAGCGTGTCGGCGAGCCGGGCCTCACCGTCGACGTCCTCGCCGGCGGAGACGAGTTCGGCGAACCGCTTGCCGTAGTTTCCGCTGCTGCCCGCCTCCTGCCAGCGGGTCCGCCGCGTCGTCATCGGCATGGTCCCGCGTGTGCCGGAGTGGTCCTGTTCATGCTCCACATCCTAGGACCGGCGGCGTACACGGGAACGTGGCCGACAGGAACTCTGCGGCCGAAGATCCTCTTGACGACACGATCGGCCGATCCGTGCGGCGCTACGGTGGCGGATCAGCGGGACACGGGTGCGGTCGGGTGCCCGTCATCCGGTCGCCGCTTGAGTCCGGGGCGCCCGTGCGGTTGATCGGGGAACCGCGGCGTCGGGCGTGGAACGGGTACTGCGCAGGTCGCGGGACCAGCGGTCGGATCGGGGGGCGTGGACGTGTCGCCCGACGCCGGGCGCCTCCCCCCGCCGGAGCGGATCACCGCGAACGCCCGCGCCTACGTCGAGGGCGCCGCCGGCGAGCTCCTGCGGATCGTCTCCCGCAGATACGGACTCGACGCCGGAGCGTGAACCGGGGGGATCGGACCGGATGATCGGGTTCCGACCGGTCGCGTCCCTACGGCTCACGCGACCGGCACGTCTTCTCCCGGACACCGATCGGCGGCCCGGGGGCTCGACGGACCGCGTCCGTCCAGTCGGTCTCCTTTCGCGCGGCGGGAGCACGCGGGAGGACTCCGTCCCGGGCGGGGCGGGCGCGGGTCCGCTCCCGGAGGATTCGCTTGCGCCGTGCGGGGCGGGGCGCAAGCGGAACGTCAGCGGGACGATAGCGGCGGAGGACAGCCTGGGCCGTACACCGTTTCGCATTCGGACAGGAGTCCCATGTCTCTGACCGCCCGCCGCACCGTCGGCACCGAACCCCGTCGGCGCGCTTGATGACGGTCTGCGTCGCGCTGGGTGCGGCACTGCTGACCCCCACCCCCGCCGGGGCGGCCGGGTCGACCAACGGGGACGCCCACAAGAACCTCGGGCAGGCGGACCGGGCCGAATGGATGTGGGGCGTCGCGAGCGACACCAAGCTGTCGGCGATGTCCATCCCCGGCACCCACGACACGCTCGCCATCCACGGCGGTGCGGCCGTGGAGACGCAGGAGGACTACGGCGACAGCGCGCAGACGCTGACGGCGCAGCTGGAACGCGGAATCCGCGCCATCGACATCCGGGTCCGCGCCATCGGGGGGAAGTTCACGGTCCACCACAGCGCGTACTACCAGAAGGCCAACTTCGACGACGTCCTGCAGAAGGCGCAGGACTTCCTCGAAGCGCATCCGCACGAGACGATCGTGATGCGGCTGAGGGCCGAGTGCGCGTACGAGAATCCCGGCGTCGCCAACTGCACGAACGACCCGAAGACGGTGAAGCCGGCGGACGTCAGGAACATCTTCGCCGGTTACGTGAAGGACGCGCGGTACCGGAACCTCTTCTACACCGACTCGGTGACGGGCGCCGGTCGGATCGCCGCCCCCACTCTGGGACAGGTCCGCGGCAAGCTGGTCCTGGGCAGCTTCGACAACGTCGACAGCGACGGCTACGGGATCAAGACCTTCAACGACTACAAGGAGGACACCTACAACGCCTCCTCCATCCCGGAGAAGTGGAACCTCGTCAAGGCCAACGTCGACAGGGCGATGGCCAGTGCCTCCCCCAACGACCTGTTCCTGACGTACTCGTCCGCCAACAAGGCCCCCGGCGGGGGGTCGCCGCTCTACTACGCCGGCGGTTACACGAAGGTCCAGAACGGGGTCAGCACCGAGGTCCCGGGGGTGAACTACCACCTGATGAAGCACCTCGACAACACCAGGGACCGCGTCGGCATCATCATGACGGACTTCCCCGGCTGGGGTCTGGTGAACGCGATCATCGACCACAACGCCCCCTTCGCCGTCGAGGGCGGCAACCGGATGATCTGGACGGTCAACGACGACAAGACCTACGTCAACAGCCTGAACAACCGCTGCATGGTGCGGGGCCCGGAGCTCGACAGTTCCAAGACCGGCGGCCTGGTCACCCAGCGCGCGTGCCAGTCGACCCCGCCCAGCAGCCACCAGTGGGGGGCCGAGAAGCCGTCGTACGACGGCAAGGGCCATTACTGGATCAAGGCGAGCAACGGCAAGTGCCTGACCGTCCCCTACAACGACGGCACCCCGCCCGGCTCCGGCACCCAGATGTTCTGGTGGGACTGCGAGACCCGCTGGTTCTCCGGCAGCCAGCTGTGGAACATCGTCCCGGTCAAGCTCGCCACCCCGACCGGGTCCCGGCCGGCCTACACGTTCATCAACAACTGGACGGGCAAGTGCCTGTCGATAGACCCGGACACCACCACCGAGCCGACCGGCAAGGTCGTCCAGGAGACCTGCCCCAAGTAAGCCCCACCAGCAGCACGCATGTCTGCGGGCCGTTCCTCCTCCTCCGGGAGGGACGGCCCGTTCCCGTCCCTCCCGCACCTGCCGAGCCGGCGGTCGGACCCGGCCGCCGGGAGCGAGCCCCCGTCGGGGACCTCTGCGCCAAGACCTCGCATCCAGAACGCGTGTGCGCCAACTTCACGGCATCCGGTTCCCCCTTCTCGGTACGTACTGGATCACCGCCGGGAACGAGGGGGGCGGGGACGCCGAGCGGCTCGTCCTGACCGACCCCCTGCCCTCGGGGACGACGTACGCCCGGTTCGTTGCGGATCGTCGACGGCTCGAACGCGGGCGCGAAGACCGGCCGGGCTGACGACGACCAGGCCACGTACGACGCCGGGACCGACACGGTGGTCTTCCGGCTCGGCGCCGGCGCCTCGGCGTCACAGGGCGGCAGTCCGGCCGGTACCGACGTCCTGCCGAGCGGCACGACCGTCGAGTACCGGGTCGGGCTCGGGCGGGAAACGGCGGGCACCCTCGTCACCGACACCGCTGCGGCGACCTACGAGAACTGGCTCGGTCCGACTCCGGAGCCGCCGGCGTCCACGTCGGACGAGGCCGTGCCCGAGGTCGGGCCGGCGGCCGATCCGACCGTGGTGAAGGCGGCCGACGCGACCACCGACACCGTCGGGCAGACGGTGACCTACCGCTTGGGCGTCCACAACGCCGGACCCGGTCCGGCGACCGGGGTCACGGTCACCGACCTGCTCCCGAACGGGCTCGTGTTCCTGTCCGCCGACACCGCCTCAGAGACCTACCTTCCGGAGACCGGAGAGTCGTCGATCGGTGAGGTGGCCTCGGGCGCCCGCGCGGTCCTCACCCTGCGGGCAAGGCCATCGGGCCCGAGCGCGTCACCAACACCGCCGTCGTCAGGGCCGCCGAGAAGGATCCCGATCCGGCGAACAACACCGACTCCGTCACCGTCTGCGTCGAGCCCGCGTCGGCCCGTTGCACCCCCTGCGTATCGCGCGACTCGCCCCGTGCGGAATCACATCCGGCCCCGGGGGCCGGTGGCCTCCCGGGGCTCGGGGCCCGCCGGTCCGGGTGCGCTCCGAGTGGCGGCGGAGCCGGGAGCCCGGGACACGGGGACGGCGCGGGGTCGGGCGGTCAGGGGCGTCCCGGAGCCGCTTCGGGCCCGCGATCCTCCTCCGACGGCGCGGGCCGCTGCCACGACCGGAGCATGCCTTCCGCTTCCCTGCTCATCGCCCGGGCGGCCCTCCGCGCGTACGCGCAGCGGCACTTCCCGGGGCAGGTCGTCGACGGGCTGCCCGGCATCGACGGCCCCGTTGACGAGCGGGTTCCAGGTGTTCCGGATCAATCCCCGTGAGCCCGGCGGGCGGCGGCTGTATGTGACGTCCGGCTGCCGGGCCGCGCCCAGGGAGGTTCGAGCACCGCACCGGCACGCCACGGGGGCCTCCGGAAGCGCTGGCTCGGGTTCACAGCAGGCCGCCGAGCGCGGGTGGATCGTTGATGAACCGCTGGGGCTCTTCGTCCCGTTCCGCGGTGTGGGGCGCGGCAGGTTGCGACGAAGCCCGTGGAGGCTCGGCGAACGGGTGCCCGTGAGGCAGTGCGCTCAAGCCCCCCAGCGCAACGGCGAGGAGCGCTCGGGCGTCCTCGGAGACGGGTGCCGCCGCGCGGGCGGTCCGCGCTGCGGCCTTGCCCGCCTCGGTGACCGTCGCCCTCTGCGCCTGGACGGCGGGCCTGCTGAGTACGGGCAGGACCGCGAGAGCGACGATGCAGAGCGCGAGCAGCAACCAGAGCTCGGACAGCTGAGCCGTGACGGCTCCTGCGACCAGGGCTCCGGTCAGCAGGCGGGACCTCAGGCGGTAGGCCCTTGCGCGCGTCTCCTTCCAGGCGGTCGCCCGCGGTGAGCCGGCGGTGATGCCCCCGGGCAGGCCCCGTTCACGCAGCAGGCCGTCCGTGACCAGACGCTCGTGCAGTGCCCGCCACGGCGGGGCGGACAGGTCGTAGGGGCCGAAGGAGGTGGAGAGCCGTCCGCGTCCCTCGGCCAGCAGGTCGAGCAGTACGGCTTCCACCTCGTCACGCGGCTCGGGGTCCTCCACCCGGAACCCGTACCCGTCGTATCCCCTGCCCAGCAGCGTCAGCCGCTGCTCGGCGTGCATCCGCACCAGAGCCACCCCCAGGATGTTCCCGGGGCCGAAACGGTTCTCGATACAGGCCAGCTCGTACAGGGACAGCCGCTGTGCCGACGGCCGGCCCGGGCCCGCGCCAGCGGCCAGCGCACGCCACGCGCGCTCCTCGGCCGACCGGAAACAGACCATCACGACCGCCGAGAACACCGCCACGTAGATCCCGGCGACCACGCCGACCCACACATCGACCACGACCACCCCGGCCCTCCCCCGACTCGCTCCCCGGACGAAACCCTCGTCCGGGGGCCAGGTGTGAACTGCCCGCTTCCGGCGCTCCTCACGCGTCGTCCGTCCGGCCCCGTCACGTGCGCGACGGCGATCCGGGCGGAAGGGCGCACAGGGCCCGCCGGTCCGCGCACGGACGCGCGACGGGCAGCAGGCAGGGTCGCCGCTCGGTCGGTCACCGTGCGCGGGCGGGACCTCCACGTGGGCGTCGTCCTTCTACCGTGGTAGACACGGATCCCGGTCACAGCGGTCCGGATCGTACGACGGAGGCGAACGTGTTGATCACCATTGCGGACGTGGAAGCCGCGGCCGAGCAGATCGCCGGACACGTCCTACGGACTCCGACGGTGTCGAGCCCGGGGCTTTCCGCGCTCCTGGGCGTGGACGTCACCGCGAAACTGGAACTGCTGCAGCGCACCGGCTCCTTCAAGGCACGCGGTGCGACGGCGAAGCTGCTCACGCTCAGCGAGGCCGAACGGGCCGCCGGAGTCGTGGCGGTGAGCGGCGGCAACCACGGCATCGGGGTCGCCGTCATGGCCGGCGAGCTGGGTGTCGAAGCCACCGTCGTCATGCCGCGGTCCGCCCCCGGCCGTGCGGTGGACATCGCCGAGGCGTCCGGGGCGAACGTCACCCTCGTCGACACCATGGACGGTGCGTTCGCCCTCGTGGAGGAGCTCCGGACCAAGGGGCTCACCCTGGTCCACCCCTTCGACGATCCCGTCGTCATCGCGGCTCAGGGCACGGTGGGTCTGGAACTCGCGGAGGACGCCGGGGACCTCACCGACGTGCTCGTCAGCATCGGCGGTGGAGGACTGATCGCCGGGGTCGCCACCGCGCTGCACGCGCGCCGCCCCGGCGTACGGATCTGGGGCGTGGAGACCGAAGGGGCGCGAGCCATGTCGGTGGCCCTGGCCTCCGGTGGGCCGGTGCCGGTCGAACTGTCCTCGATCGTCTCGACACTGAGCGCCCCCAGCGTCTCCCGGCACACCTACGAGCACGTCTCGGCCCTGGTCACCGATGTCGTCACGGTGACCGACGCCGAGGCCGTGCAGGGCGTCCTCGACCTGGCCGACCACGCGAAGATCTGGGCCGAACCCGCCGCCGGCTGTCTGCTGCCCGCGGCGCGCCGGGTGCTGGAGCGCGTCGGCGAAGGCGTCAAGCTCGGCCTGGTGGTCTGCGGCGGCAACGCGACGACCACCGATGTGGCCGCCTGGGCCGGGCGCTTCGGGCTTCGCTGATCCCCGGTGCGGAACATCGGGGTTGCCGCCGCTGCCCCGTCATCCGCCGGCGGCGTCTGCGCACCGCGCTTCGCCGGGAGCGGAAGTGGGCGGTCGCCGGAGGGGCCGGCCCGTCCGACGCGTCGGAGCGCCTGCACGGCGGTCGTGGCCGCACGGCCTCACATCCGGGATCTCAGCACGTCGACCTCGCAGCCCGGCGCGAAGGGGTCGAAGCCGTGCTCGATCAGCCAGCGAACCGCCAGCAGGCTTCGCAACGACCACCACGCGTGGATCACGTCGAGGTCGACGTCGGTGCCGTAGCCGGTGAGGACGTCGTCGAGGTGCTCCTCGTGTCCGAGCGTGAAGGCGGCCAGGTCGTACAGGGCGTCGCCCCGGCCCGCCTCGGACCAGTCGATGATGCCGGTGACCTCGTCGCCGTCGACGAAGACGTGCGCGATCTGCAGGTCGCCGTGCGTGAACGCCGGAGTCCACGGCCGGAGTGCGGCCCGGGCGACCCGGCGGTTACGGGTGACCAGGTCGGCGGGCAGGAGGCCGTTCGCCACGAGCGACTCGCACTCGTCGTCGAGTTCCGCCGCCAGCGCGACGGTGCTCCGGCCGGCCCGGCCGGAGCGGGGCGGCAGCGGTGCGTCGTGCAGCGTGCGGATGGCGGCGCCCGCCGCGGCCCAGGCCGCCGGCGACCCTGTCGACGGCCCGCCGAGGCGCCCGAGGGTCGTCCCCGGGAGCGCGGCGATCGCGAGCACGTGCGGCTTGCGCCACAGGACCTCCGGAGTCGGGACCGGTGCCAGGAACATCGCCTCGACCTCGGCGTCGAGGCGCGCCTGATCGGCGTCCACCTTCAGGAACACGCCACCGACGCGCAGGGTCGCGCGCTCGGAATGGGCAACCACGACTTCGACGTCGTCCATGGGCGACCAGCATTCCAGAGGTGATCGTCGACGTCACCGGATCCGTCACGTGCGGCGACGCAGCCGTGGGATGAGGATCCTACGGGAGGGGCCGCCCGTGTCCTGCGGATGGACTGCCGCAACGCCCGGTCCACCGCCGAGCCGGACGAGGGTTCACGGGACGCGTGGTCCGGTGTCAGCGCACGCGCACGCCGAGGAGGGCGAAGTCGTCGGCGGGGGCTCGGGGACCGTACGCGGCGATCTCCTCGGCCAAGAGGCGCACGGTCGCTTCGGCCGAGGCCCCGGGGGTGCGCGCGAGAACCGCGTGCACGCCCGCCTCGCCGAGCATGACGTCGTTCGAACGGTGCTCGGTGACGCCGTCGGTGTAGAAGAGCAGCAGATCGCCGGGTTCCAGCTCGTGGTGGACGGTGAGCAGACGGGGCTCGTTCACCACTCCGAGGAGGGTTCCCGGGCGGCCGACGGGGACGACGGTCCCGTCGCTCCGGCGCAGCAGCGGGTGCGGGTGGCCTCCCAGGGCCAGGGTGAGGCGCATCCCGGAACCGTGCGGGCGCAGGGTCGCGCAGGCCGTGGTGCAGAAGCGGCGAGTGGACGGCGGCTCGTCGAGGAGGGCGGTGTTGACGGCGTGCAGGAGGGCGGCGGGCTCGGTGGTGCTCCGTCCCGTCGCACGGACGGTGTGGCGGACGAGACCCGTGAGCGCAGCGGCCTGTGGGCCCTTGCCCGCGACATCGCCGACGGTGACGGTCCAGCTCCGGGGTCCGCTGGGGAACACGTCGTAGAAGTCCCCGCCCATCAGGGTGCCCTTCTGGCCGGGATGGTGGAGGGCGGACAGTTCGAGGCCCGGCACGTCGGGCAGGGCGCGGGGCAGCAGGCTCTCCTGGAGCCTGCGTGCCACCTCCGCCTGCTCCGTGTGGTGCCGGGCGTTCTCGATCGCCGGGGTGGCACGGCAGGAGAGCTCCCGGGCGAGACGGACGTCCTCCTCGGTGAAGGGGGAACGCCCGGGGGCGGACCTCACCAGGACCACGGCTCCGACCACGGTGCCCGACCGGGCCACGGGGACGGTGAGCCACGGGTCCGCGGGGGAGGGACGGCGCTGGGTGCGGCGGCCCTCACCGGGACGCGGGGAGGGGACCAGAGCGCGGGTGACGTCCGTGCCCCGTTCGTGGCGTCCGGTGCGGATGACGGCGCCGACCCCGCCCTGTGCGTCCGGGTGCGGGAGGAACGCCTCGGTCAGGTCGCGCAGCTCCCGCCGCCGGCACGGGTCGCGATGGGCCAGGGCGGCCAGTACCGGATGGCCGGTGTCGTCGGTGAGGTAGAGGAGGCAGCCGTCGGCAAGGCTCGGTACGACGGAGCCCGTGACGGCGTCGAAGGTGGCCTCACGGTCGAGCGAGGCCCCCAGCAGGGCACCCGCGTCCGCCAGGATGCGCAGCCGCTCCCGGACGTTCCCGTCGTCGCTCCCACCTTCGCCGTCGGGCCGTGGCCTCGTACGTTCCGGGGCCTGTGCGTACCGGTCGGTGCGCAGCACCAGCATCAGGCGGTCGTTCCGCAGCCGGAAGACCCGGTACTCGTGGCCCGTCGTGCGGTGGACGCCCTTCCGGACCGGGGTGAACGCGCCGTGTTCCGGCAGGCCGGTGTTCAGCACGTCCAGGCAGGTCGCGAAGACCCCGTCGCCGGCCGTCCGCGTCCGGGACCACAGGGTGCCGCACGGACCTCCGGCGGGCGCCGCGCCGGGCACGTGGCCGGTCCGAGCGGTCGCGTTCGCGTACTCCAGACGCAGGTCGACGGCCCGGCCGCCGGCGTCCCGTACCGCCACCGAGATCGAGACGGCGTCCGGCAGCAACTCGAACGCCTCGGCCAGGAGCGTGTCGACGGGCCTGTCCTCAGGGGCGTCCGCGTGACCGTCTTCGGCTCCGGGCGCTGCCGTCGTCACGCTTTCGCCCCCCTTTTCCCGCCGGTGGACCACCAGGCAATAGTTGTCGTGCGGCAAGTATTTCATGGACGGGACGGAGCGAGGCGGGAAGTCGGGATGTTCATCCGCTCCCCCGGGTCCCCCTCGACGTGACCGGCGCCGACGGCACGGGGCCGTGACGAATGCCGGGATCGGTCAGGATGCCCGCCGGCAGGCATGGAGGGTGCCGTACGGGGCAGGCGGAGGGGAACCGCCCTCGATCCCGCACCCTCCTATGAACGACGACCCGGACCAGACCTCCGGCCCCTCGGCCGACGCGGAGGCGACCGCCGCGATGCTGGAATGGTGGGAGGACCTCGAACTACGGCGGGAACCCACAGGCCTCGCCCACCGGATCCTGGTCCTGCTGGAGCACTTCGGCCGATTGTCACCGGGGGGGCTGGCACGGCTCCTCCACATACCGACCACCTCGTTGAGCCGCATGACCGCCCAGCTCGCGCGAGCCGGACTGGTGACCAGCGCTCCGGCGCCGGGCGACGGGCGGGGCAGGATCGTCACCGCCACGCCTGCCGGCCTGCAGCTGCTCGCCGAGTTGCGAGCCGAGCGGCTGGCCGAGCCGTCCCCCCTCCTGCCGGAGCACGCCGAGAACGAGGCCGTACGGGCCGGACTCGCCGGCCTGCTCGCCGCTCTGCACAAGTCACTGCGCGACCACGACGGGGACCGCTGACCTCCAGGGGCCCGGCTCCGCCCCGCAGCGGCCTCTCACCGCGTACCCGCCTGCCCGTCACCGGTCACAGGGCCGCAATACTTGTCATTTGACAAGTATCTGTGCGAGGAACGAATCTGTCGCATCATCACGAGGCATACAGACGGCCTCCACATCTCCTCGAAGGGAGGAACCGTGCATCGATCGGCACAGCCGTCGACTTCAGGCCGACTCCGTGACGCCGGCGCCCGTCTCCTCACCGGGGGACCCGGCACCGGCGGCGGTGCGGATCCCGGACAGTCCCCGCACCAGCAGGGCCTGCTCGGTCGGGGTCATCTTCCCCAACAACCCACGCAGGACCTCCTCACGACGGGAGCGGAACGCCCTGAGGTAGCCCGCGCCCCTGCGTGACAGACGCAGCTCCAGCTCGCGGCGATCACAGGGGTTGTGGCCACGATCGATGAATCCCACCGCCTGAAGGCGGTCGCACATACGGCTGACCGACGACGGCATGGAGTCCAGTTTCTCGGCCAGGGTGCGCAGATTCACCACCCCCTCGCGTTCCAGTACGTACAGCACGCGCACCTGGGAAGAGGACAGCGGAGCCGTCGACACCGTCTCCCCCTGGGACCACAGCACTTCGAGCAGTTCCAGGACCTCGAGCGCCACGCCGGCGGCCGAGTCCTCCGCACCGTCGCGCCGCGATGCCTCCTCCGGTCGCCAGGACATGAGAGAACCCCCCTTTTTCGCACCCGTTCCGAGATCAGGCGGTAACCGGACAATGGACAGATTCATCGCGGTCGAGCGCGCCCTGCGGACCGCCACGCCAGACGCCCTCCTCCCGTCCCTGGAGGAGGAACTGATCACGCAATACGGTGCCGCGGACGTCACCCTGCTCATGGCCGACTACGCGACGACCATACTGCAACCGGTCACGGCTCTCCCCTATACGAAGGAACCCGTCCCCGTCCACGGCAGCGCCCCGGGCCGGGCCTTCAACTGGCAGTCGCCCCAGGTCGAGGGCGCCGACGGGAACGACCCGGTCACCGTGCACCTGCCGGTGAGCGTGCGGGGGGACCGCATCGGAGTCCTGAGCCTGCGCCTTCCCGACTGGCAGGAAGGCTCCGACACCGCTCAGGAGCTGACGCAGATCGTCGAGGTGCTCGGACACGAGATCGTC
Organism: Streptomyces bikiniensis; assembly: GCF_000716625.1. NCBI lineage: Bacteria > Bacillati > Actinomycetota > Actinomycetes > Kitasatosporales > Streptomycetaceae > Streptomyces > Streptomyces bikiniensis. Next base: position 24,310 of record NZ_JNXJ01000054.1, read on the forward strand.
GTCGGCGAACGCGACACCGACCTCTACCTCCAGGCCCGACGGGCCGACCGCCTCACGCTCGCCGCCGAGATGCAGTGGCAGCTCCTTCCCGGACGTTCGTGCACCCGCCCGGAGTACGACATCGGCGCACAGCTCGAACCCGCCTACGCGATCTACGGCGACAACTTCGACTGGTCGACGTCGGCCCACGACCTCACCCTGACCGTGACCAACGGAATGGGCGAGGGCATCGACGCGGCCCTGCTGACCAACCTCGCGGTCAACGCCCTCCGCAACGCCCGGCGGGCAGGTCTCTCCCTGGCCGACCAGGCCTACCTGGCCGACCAGGCGCTCTACGGCCAGTACCGGGGGACCCAATACCTGGCGGCCCTGCTGTTGCGGTTCGACCTGACTACCGGGGCGACGGAGATCGTGGACGCCGGATCGCCGAAGATGTGGCTCGTACGGCGCGGCAAGGTCAGACAGATCGAGCTGAGCGCGCAGCTGCCCCTCGGCATGTTCGAGGACACCGTCTACATGGCCGAGCACTTCCGAACCGAGCCGGGCGACCGCCTCGTCTTCGTCAGCGACGGCGTCTACGACGTCACCTCCCCGTCGGGAGAGCGGTACAGCGAACGGGCCCTGGCCCGGGCCCTGACCAGCACCCGGCTCCTGCCCGCCTCCCAGGTCCCCCGCGCCGTCCTCCAGGAACTCGCCGGTCACCGCGGCGTGATCGACGCCGACGACGACGCCATGGTCGTCTGCCTCGACTGGCGCGGACGGCCGTCGGGCTGAGGGCCGTGGGACGGCGGGGCCCGAAGACACCGAGTACGGTCCCGTCCCGGCGGCCCTGGGCCTGCGCGAGTACGCGGCGGACGGCCCCCGGACCGTCCGCGGCGGGCATCCGGATGTCCATCGGCACGATGCCGGGTCGCAGTTCCCGCACGATGGCCACGGCTTCGGCTCCGTCGCCGTGTTCGAGGGCATGGGTCAGGAGCCGGGAGGCGGGGTGGGGCAGATCGGTCGAGGACGGGTGGACAAGCGTGCGAAGCTCCCGGCGGACACGGGTGATCCCCGTCGAGAACCCGTCCACCAGGAGCTTCGTCGCTTCGCGGGCACGTCCGGCTCGCTCATGGCACGACCTGCCCACAGCGCCGGCGAAAGCCGGGCGGCCGCAACGGACGGCGGCGCACGACAGCGGGCCGCTTCCGGATCCCTGTCGGTCAGATGCGCCAGGTGCGCACGAGGTCGGCGGCCCGGTAGACGTCGGCCTTGCCGGCCTGGATGTCGCGCACGAGGTCGACCATGGCGCCGTACGGGGGGTCGATGCCTTCGCCGGAGGCGTGCATGTAGGCGGCGGTGACCTGACAGGCGTACAGGCTGTTGCGGTGCGGCAGCGGCTGCAGTCGGACCAGGGTGTGCAGGAGGGCGGCAGCGCGCCAGGCCGGGTCGGGCTCGGAGGTGGCGGGGCGCGGGATGCGGGTCTTGTGGCGGGCCACGGCGGCGACCAGGGCCGAGTAGTCGGCAACGCTGACGTCTTCGGGGACGGCCTGCTCCTGGACATCCAGGAGCCAGGGAACGTCGACGTGGAGGATCATCAGGCGGCGTCCGCCCCGCGTTCCCGGCCGGCGGGCGGGACCTCGTCGGGGAAGGCGTCGTCGAACTCGCTTCGGTGCGCTTCGCCCCAGGAGGCCGCATAGCGGACGAACTGGCGGCGCCGGCGCTCGCGCAGGGGCAGATCGTGGACGTACTGCTTGAGGGATTTGCCTTCGGCGGCCGCGGCCGCGCGGACCTCCTCGAGCTCCTCGTCCGTGAAGGTGACGTTCAGAGACGGCATACCCCGATGGTACCTACTTGGTACCTGAAGGGCTACGGGTCAGGGAAAGCGGTACCGCCTCAGCTGCGACCCCGTGCATCCGTGACGATGCGCCCCATCCGTGAAACCGGCACCGACCCGTGCCGACGCACAAGTCCTCACGGTCTCGCCCCACTGTCACGGGGCCGAGGGAACGCGCCGGGGCGCAGCTGCCGCCCGAACGGCGGCAACGGCTGACCGCCCCCGGCACCCGGCCCCCGTGGAGGGCGGTGGAGAGCCTGTCCGGCGGGACCGAGGAGGAGGCGTGACGACGACGACCCCGGCGGACCGGCCCGCCGGGGTCGTCCGGGCGGGCAACAGCCGCCGGGGGTGGATCCGCGTCTCGCCCGACCGCCACGAGGCCGCGTCGGAGGAGCCTCACCGGGGTCGCAACGGCGGAGGACGGCCAATCGCATGGGTGGGGGCCGCGCGCCCCGGCCACCGGTGGGTCCACCGGGTCGCTCCGCCCCCGGGCGGGAAGACCCAAGACGTGTCACGGGTGCGGGGCGGACGGGAGGCCGTCGGGTCCGGGGAGCGGTGGACCGCTCCGGCTCACTCCCGCCCGTGCTCCAGGTACGCGGTCACGCCGTCCTTCCGGGCCCGCACGCAGGCCCGTACGCGGCGTGCCGCCCTCGGCAGGAGCAGTTCCCCGGCCAGGTCTGCCTCGACGAACCTGAACTCCCGCAGTTCCTCCTTCTGAAGCCGGATCGCCGTCACCTGCTCCGGCGCGAGCCGACCGCCGTCGAAGACGAACGCCACGCTCTCGCTGCGTCCCTGTCCGGGCCCCGTCCAGTCGACGCCCAGCAGCGCCCCGGGCGGCAGATCCAGACCCAGCTCCTCCAGGACCTCGCGACGCGCCCCGGCCCTCGGTGACTCGTCCGCCTCGACCGCCCCGCCGGGGATCTCCCACGGTTCCTTGTAGACCGGGTCGACGAGCAACACCCTGCCCGCGTCGTCGAAGAACAGCACGCCCGCCGCCACCCGTTTGCGCGCCAGCTGTCGGTCGTACTCCGTCAGGGAAGCGCTCGCGTCCACCATGACCACAAGCCTATGGCGTGGACCGGCTGACCACGCCGAGGAAGGACGGAATGCGGACCACAGCAGGATCGCGGTCCGCCGAGTCCCGGCCCCTCGTCGATCGTGAACGACCGTCCCTGCCCGGAGGCGGAACCCGCGCCGAACGAGGACCGGCCCGTCCGGGACGGGTACAGCGCCACCGGGGCCGGCCGGGAACGCGACCGCTCGTCGAGGTCGAGGCCTGGCACCGGCGCGGGCCGTGAGAGGCCCCGCCTCGGCTGCGGGTGAGGAACCCCGCCTCCCGCGGTTCCTGTCGCATCACGCGTACCTCGTCCAGCAGCGCCCCACGGTCCTGCAGCTCAGGACGCCCAAAGTGCTCTCACGGCCGGACGGCGGCCGGAGCAGCCGTCCGGAACCGGTCGCGGCCCTCCGCTGTCACCTCGGACCCGACCCGTGACCGTCCCGCGCCGGTCGGCTCCAGGGCGTTCGTCGGGAACAGGACCGCCACGACGGTGGCGGCGAGATGCTCGGGGTGCTGTTCGTCCGCGCTCAGTCCGCGGCTTCACAGGATGACGGACCGTGGGCCGGGTGACGAGCCGGGGGATGGCCGAGGCCGGCCCTTCAGCCGGATGACGGTGGACGGCGCCGGACGGCGTGTGCGGATCGCCGGTGACCGGGTCTGTCCGGACGGGCCGTGGGACGGTGAGCCGGCCGGCGTGCTCCACAGGGGTGCCGGACCTGCCGTCCGGGTTCTTGTACCCCCCTCGGCTCGTTTCCGCCGCCGGCCGACGGCCGACCGGCGCCCCCGACCTCGGCGCCGGACCGGAGCGCGGCGACGGCCCGGCCTCGGCCGACGCCTCGGCCGACAGTCCCACCACTTCCGTAAGCGCGTCGAGCGAAACGTCACTCCGCGTCCTCCTGGTACGTACTCGTTTCACCCCCTGACTCGGGGGCATCCGGCCGTCATGGACACTTCAGCGAACACCGAAGAGGCGGTCGAGACACAGGGTGATGAGCACCATGTCGTCCTCAGCGCGGACACCAACGGCGACGGCAAGCCCGATGTGTGGATGACCGACACCACCGGCGACGGAAAGGCCGACCTCTACCAGTTCGACACCACCGGCGACGGGCGGATCGACGTCACCATCGTCGAACGCGCCGAACAGCCCGGTGCCGACCGCCTGGTCGTCGAAGGCGATGCCGGCCATCCCCAGCAGACCTGAATCCACCCCCTCATACCGCTCCCACGCGTGACGAGGCAGCGCTGGACACGTGAACAGCACCCTCCCGAAAGGAACCCGCACATGCTCGGCATGGCCGCCGCCGTACTGTTCTTCATCGCTTTCCTGATCAACGCAGCCGACATCGGCACCAACGATGTCTTCTCCTCCACGAACGTGATGCTTCTCGGGCTCACCGCCCTGGCCCTGCACCTCGCCGGCATCGGAGCCCACCGCACCGGCCACACCGCCGGACGCCGCCCCTGGTCCCGCTCCTGATCCCTGTGGCCGACCCGCCCACGAAGCGGGCCTCAGGGGGTGTTGCAGAGGGTTGTGACGCGGAGCCCCTTTATGCGTGGGGTGTTGAGGGATGAGCCGTTGTGGACGGAGACGTTCTCAGGGCCGGCGACGGGGCAGTTCGAGCCGCTGCTGAAGGCGGGTCCGCGAGCGGGGCGGGAACGGCTCTGGCGGTGGCCGGCCGTGGTGCCTGCCGCAGGTCGCCCGGTCTGTGAGCGGAAGACCGGTGCGCCATGGCGCAGCCACCGGCCCTCAGTGAACGTGCAGACATCATCCACACCGACACCGGACCAAGGCCTGGCCCGTCGAACACAACCACCCGCAAGGCGCTTCAGGCATCCATCAGCGCGAGCTTCTCCAGGGCGTCCCGGACGCGGGGGCCGAAGTCGACGTGCTCGGCCTCGTGGTGGGCGGCGGCGAAAGTACGGGCACGGGGCTTGCTGCCCCAGCGGTAGGTCGAGCGGTCGGCACGGCGGACGTACACCATGGCGCCGACGGCGTTCTGGTGGAGGACGACCTCCAGCTCGGCGAAACGGTCCACGCCGAGGGTGGGGTCGGTGAGGGTGAAGACCTGGTGGAGACCCTTGTGGTACTCGGTGTCGGGGACGCTGCCCCTGACCAGGTGCGAGCCTTCGACCCGGTATCCCTCACCGGCGAACGCGCCGAGCACCGCCTCGTACAGCGGCGGCGCCGTGACGTGCAGGAAGTCGAGGTCGAGCACCGGCGCCCCACTCTCCCAGTCGAACTGCGTGGTCAGCGACACGTCCACGCCCAGCGCCTGGCCGGCGAGTTCGGTGACCGGGGTCTCCCAGGGCAGCCGCCCCTTGCAGGTGACCCGCTCCTCGGCGCCCGGCTCCAGGCCGAGCCTGTGCCGGGAGCAGTCCAGCCGGTCGATCTGGTACCCCTCCTTCTCCAGTTCGCCGTCGGTGCCGTGACACCGGGCGAATACGCGGACGTTGAGGTGGTCGACGGTCAGCGGCCGGCTCCCGGCCCGGATCACCACGTCCGCCGTGACCGGCCCGCCCGGGAGGCAGGCGAACGACGTGATCTGCGTATCGATCTCCGCGGGCTCCCGGCCCTCTCCGCCGCCGTCGCCCATTCCGAACAACCTGCGCAGCCCCATGCCGTGCTCCCTCCCCCGTTGCGGATGCCGAGCAGCATATGGCGACGGCCTCACGACTTCCATCTAGGGCCTGTCCGCCGGACAGGCCCTAGCCGTCGAGCAGGGCCAGCTTCCGCAGGGCGTCGCGGACGCGGGGGCCGAAGTCGGCGTGGCCGGCCTCGTGGTGGGCGGCGGCGAAGGTACGGGCCGGCGGCTTGTCCTCCCACTCGAAGGTCGACCGGTCGGCGCGGCGGACGTACACCACGGCGCCGACGGCGTTCTGGTGGAGGACGACCTCCAACTCGGCGAAGCGGTCCGCGCCGCGGGTGGGAGCGGTGAGGAAGAGGCTCTGGTAGCGACCGGACTGGGATTCCGCGTCGGGAATGTAGCTGTCCCTCACCTGGGAACCGTCGACGCGGTAGCCCTCTTCGGCGAAGGCTCCGAGCACCGCCTCGTACAGCGGCGGCGCGGTGACGTGCAGCAGATCGGTGTCCGCGACCGGCGCCTCGCTGTCCCAGGACAGCTTCGTGACGACGGAGACGACGGCACCGACCGCCTGGCCGCCGATTTCGGTGACCGGGGTCTCCCAGGGCAACCGCCCCCGGAAGGCGAGGCGCTTCTCCGAACCGGCGGCGACGCGTTCGGCCCAACTGCTCGTGCTGAGGTCGCAGACGGACTCCTCGCTGGGCGAGCCGTCCCAGTGGAGCGCCTGCACCACGACCTCCAGGGCGAGTTCGTCGATGGCGAGCCCTCGGGCGCCGCCCCTGATCACCACCTCCGCGTCGACCGGCCGCCCGGGCATGCACACCGGCGACGTGATCCGCGTGTCGACCTCCGCGGCCCCCCGGCCGTCCTCGTCGCCGCCCCTGCCGAACAGCCTGCGCAGACCCATGCCGTGCACCCCTCCCGTTGGTTTCGGGCAGCATAGTCCCCGGTCGGGGGCATGCGCGGATGGCGTCTCCTCCACAGGGGGGCCTTCCGACGGAACCTCGTGTTCCGCGCCTGTGCACTCGCACTCGCAGCAGCCGTCGGCCCTTGAGCGCGGCCGCGGCCCGTCCGCCGACGCGGCGGATCCTGGCGTGGGTGCGGTGCCGATGCCGTCACCGCTCGAGCCGACGTCCGCGGAGCGGCACCCGAACCGGGCGACCGACACCTTGACGGGTCCGGTCCGCCCGGCGCTTCGGGTCGGCCACGGCACGTGTGACGGCCATGACTTCGACGGCTTCGCGGGCGCACCGGCACACGGCCGCGATCCCGATGCGGGGTCCGGTTGCGAGGCGGGCGTGGGTGTCATCGCATCGCAGGTGCGCCGGGACGAGCAGGGTCTGTCGTCCCGGCGCCGGGCATCACCGGCGCGGGCCGGTCTTCCGGCGGTGGGTCGTCCCCGGGGGACCGCACGGGGATCGGCGGGAGGGTCGGGCCCGGCCCCGTCCACCCGGGTCGGCTGCGATCCACCGGTCGGAACGCGGACGGACGAATGCAGGTGACGGCAGGCCGCCCGGCCCGCCCCGCGGGCAGCAGTGCGGCAAGCGGACCGCCGACCTGGTGCCGATCCGTCCGAAAACCGGGCTGCCCCACCCCGCGTCGGTGACACCGCCGTGCATGACCACCGGCGCGGGGTGGGGCGAAGAGGGGCCTCTACGGGCCCGGGAGGCTCAGCCGCGGACGATGTTCTCGGCCTGGGGGCCCTTCTGGCCCTGCGTCACGTCGAAGGTGACGGTCTCCCCCTCGACCAGCTCGCGATAGCCGTTGCCGGAGATGTTGGAGTAGTGGGCGAAGACGTCCGGACCGCCGTCCTGGGCGATGAAACCGAAGCCCTTCTCGGCGTTGAACCACTTCACGGTGCCGCTGGCCATGCTGCTGTCCTTCGATCGAGCCGGGAGTCCGGCCGGGTTGAGAAGAGTGCCTTCCCCCAGCGGGAAGGCACCCGGGACCCGTCCCGCCCGCGCGTGGTTCGGTGGACCGACAGCACGGCACGTGACCGGGACGGGTGGTGTGGGGAGCGGGTGCTACCTGCCCTTGGCGGCTTCCTTGAGCTTCGAGCCCGCGGAGACCTTCACGCTGTGGCCGGCCGGGATGTCGATCGGGTCGCCGGTCTGCGGGTTACGAGCGGTGCGAGCGGCACGGTGGGTGCGCTCGAAGGTCAGGAAGCCGGGGATGGTGACCTTCTCGTCGCCCTTGGCGACGACCTCGCCGACGGTCTCGGCGAGAGCGGCCAGCACGGCGTCGGCGTCCTTGCGGGTCACCTCGGCACGGTCGGCCAGGGCGACGATCAGCTCGCTGCGGTTCATGGGTGAAGCACTCCGTATCTGTGGGCCGTCCCGGCCGTCTACTGCGTCGGGACGTCTCCCCACTACCCTGCCACCGGCCCTTGACACACCCAACCATCAACGCCCGATATTACCCATATGAGGCATCCAAGGGGCCCGAAGGGTGCTCAGCGGCCTTGCACACGACACCCCTCCCCCTCACAGGGAGACCTTGTTCACGTCGATGCCTTCGCAACCGAGACCGCGTCGCCACATCGTACGGGCGGTGGGTTCGACGCGGTGTGCCCGACCGCCCTTCGGGTGCGGCGCGAACGGGCCCTTGGCGCAAGGCGTCCGCCCTGCCCGCCCGCTGGTCCCGTCGGTTCACCGGAGGGCGTTTTCCGGTTGTGGCGATGGAATTTGGCCAGTGGCAAGTACCATCCGGCACCAATGCCCATCGTTTAAGGAGCGTGGACTGTAGTGCCGAACGAGCTGGACAGCACCTCGATTCACACCAGGTACACAGAGCGGCTCACCGACGATCTCGAGGCCAATCGTGCCGAGCAGGCGTCCATGGCCGCCCGTCTGGAGCAGTTGCGGACGGAGGAGAAGTGGCTGATCACCATGCTGGACTCCATGCCGCCTTCCGCACCGGCCGGCAGTGTGGTGGCCGGCTCGGACGAGGCCGTACGAGAAGCGGCCGCGCTCCGGCCGCGAGGGACCCGGGAGGCGGCCCGGGGCCGGAAGGCGACGGCCGGGAAGACCCCGCCGGCGAAGAAGGCGCCGACCAAGAAGGCCCCGGCGGCGAAGAAGGCCGCGGCAAAGAGGGCGAAGGCGCCGGCCAGGAGGACAACGCCGGAGAAGGCCACCCCGAAGAAGGCCGCCGGCGGCACTTCGGGGGCGCAGCCGACGCCGACGCTCGGCGCGCTCATCGACAGCCTGCTGGCGGACAGGTTCCTCGGCGAGCCGCTGAAGGTCAGTGAGGTCCACGCGGAACTCGCCGCGGCACACGCCGAGCGTTCGACCTCGGTCCAGGTCGTCCGCAACGCCCTGGAAGGCCTGGTGAAGAAGAACAGGATCGAGAAGGACACCCGCCAAGGCGTCGCCCTCTACACCAAGCCCAGGACCGCGGACACCGCCGGTGCCGGGGCTTCCCTGCCGGCCGGTGAACCCGCCGAGGCGGTCGCGGCCGGAGCCTGAGCGGTCCGACGGCCGGGCTCGTCCGCCTCGGCGGGCGGCGGGGCGCCGAGCGCTTTGCGGGGCCCGGCCGTCACGGGCCGCCGTTCTGTGGAGGCAGCGTGCCTCCCCGCTCCGACCGGTTGCGGGTCAAGAGCGTGCGGACGGCCTGAACGGTGGCGCCGTTGCGGTGGTCCGCGGCGACATCCCGTCCGACACGGCCGCGCGATCGAGCGGTTCGGGGTCTTCGTGGCCCTGGGCGACGGGCCCGCGCGTCCCGCTCCGCCCGGTGTGGGTTCGCCGTCGTCCCCGAACCGTCCTGGCGGCACGTCGACGCCCCCACCGATGTCGTTCAGGTGGGCCGGCGCGTCTCGTGCGGGGTCGTCGGCCGTCGAGGAACCCGGCACACCGGTACGGCCCGGGAGGCCTCCGGCCGGTGCAGGGTGACCTCCACGCCATCGGTTCCGACCTCCGGATCGGGTACGGACCGGGCGCGGTCCGGCGTCCGCACCAGCTGCCCCGTTCCCTGATCGCGGCCGTCGCAGCGCAGGGATCCTCCAGACGCACCGTGACCCCGGCGCCCCGGCCGATCACCGCGCAGCCGCCCGACTGGGCAGATCGAGGAGATCTCGTCGCGGCCCGGGCCGTCGACCGGCTCGGCATCACCCGCACCGGCGAGACGACCGTGATGAACGACACCCGCGTCGTCATCGGCGTCCTGGAGCCGCCGGAACCGGTCCCGAACCCCGACCGGGTGGCGATGGCCGGGTTCCCCGCCGCCGAGCGCCACTTCGGCTTCGACGGCCGCCCGACCACGGTCTCCGAGCGTTCCACGGACGCCGCGGTGGAGGACGTACGAGCGATCCCGGCCTGCACGACAGCCAGCCCCCGATACCGCTCGTGAAGGGCATCCCCCGATCCGCTCGCGCCGTGGTCGGCGACGGCGCAAGCCCGGCAAACTCCACGCCGACAAGGGTTACGACTGAGCCCACCTGCGGCGATGGTTACGCGAGCGTGGCATCACCCACGGCATCGCCCGCAAGGGAGTCGAGTCCCCGCAGCGACTGGGCCGCCACCGCTGGACCGCGGAACGCACCATGGCCCGGCTCGCCGGCTGCCGCCGGCTCCACCGACGCCACGAACGCAAGGCCGACCACTTCCTCGCCTTCACCGGCATCGCCTGCACCCTCATCCGCCACCGCAGACCCACCGAATGAGATGACCTCTAGGCAGAGGGCCTTGCGAGTCCGGTGCGCCATGCCCAGGCCGCGATCTCGACGCGGTTGCGTGCGGTGAGCTTGGCCTGAACGTTGGTCAGGTGGGTCTTCACGGTCCCGACCGTGATGCCGAGGGCCGCGGCGATCTCGCTGTTGGTCATGCCCCGGGCCAGAAGCAGGACGACTTCCTCCTCGCGGGGGGACAGCCCGGTCGCGGGCGCAGACCCGGGGGAAGTCCGCAACCGCCGCAGGAGGCGGACGGTGATCGGAGGACTGACCATGGCGTCGCCGACCGCGGCCGCGCGGATCGCTTCGGCGAGCAGGCGGGGTCCGGAGTCCTTGAGGATGAAGCCGCAGGCGCCCGCTTCCACGGCGCGCGCCAGGTATTCCTCGTCGTCGAAGGTCGTCACCATGACGACCTGCGGACGGTGCTCGGCGTAGGGGCGGGTGAGCCGGCGCAGAGCGTCCAGGCCGTTCAGGCGTGGCATGCGGATGTCCATGAGGACCACGTCCGGGCGGTGCAGGGCGTTCATCTCCAGGGCCTGCAGTCCGTCCTGGGCCTGGGCGACGACCTCGATGTCGTCCTCGACGGAGAGGATCATGGCCATGCCGGTGCGGACGATCTGCTGGTCGTCGGCGAGGAGTACGCGGATCACGGGCGCGCCCTCCAGGTGCCGGCGGAAGGGACGCGTGCGCTGACCCGCCATAGTCCCTGGTCGTCGAGGCCGGCCCGGAAGGTGCCGCCTTCGGCCTTCACGCGTTCTTCGAGGCCGATGAGACCGTAGCCCGCGGTGTTGCGCCGTGGGGCGGGCCGGTCGTTCACGACGTCGAGTTCGGCGGTTCCGGCGTGGACGCGGAGCGCCACGGAGATCTCGCGGGAGGTCGACGCGTGTTTGCGTATGTTGGTCAGTGACTCCATGACGACGCGGTGGAGGACCTGCGCGGCCGATGCGGACAGGCCGCCCGTCCGCCCTTCCTGGACGAAGCGGGCCCGTCCGCCGGTGGGCAGGGCGAAATCGGCCACGAGGGAGCGCATCTGCTCCAGGTCTCCCGGCCGAACGAACTCGGGCGCGGTCTCGGTGCGCAGGCCGCTCACCATGTGCCGCAGGGCTTTGAGGGCGTCGGCGGCGGTCCGCTCGATCTGCTCCAGGGCGGACGCACTCGCCTGCGGTCGGGACGCCGCGACCGCCTGGGCTCCTTGGGCCTGTACGACGATGCCCGTGACGTGGTGGGCGACGAAATCGTGCAGGTCCCGGGCGAAGGCCAGACGCTGCTCCAGTCGCACCTTCTCGGTGTGCCGTCGACGTTCGGCGGTCACCAGCCGGGCCACCAGTGCGCCGGCCAGGGCCGCGCAGACGGCGAACGTGGAGAACAGTGCCACGAGGAGGCTGTTCTCACTCGCCTCCACCGCCACGGGCCGGAGAGCGACCGCAGCGCACAGAGTGACGGCTGCCGCCGCGGCGGGCCAGGGCGAGCCGCGCAGGACGGTGACGATCAGCAGGACGACGAGCGCGCTGATCTCGAACAGGGTGTAGGCGTCCGCCCGTGCGGCGGACGAGCCCGGCTGTCCCGCTGCGACGTGCATCCAGGCGCTGCATCCGAGGGACACGGCGCCCGCTGCGCAGCCCGCCGTCGCCAGCGCCCACGGCCCGACGCGCGAGCGGCGCAGCAGCCAGGCCGGCAGCAGCAGGAACACGCCCGTGGCCGACAGGCGGGCCTGGTTCGCGAGGGGGGAGCCGTAGACGCCGCTGCGGTGGTCGACGAAGAGCGCCGTTGCCATGACCACGCTCACGAGAGTGGCACCGAGGCAGAACAGGAGGCCGCGACACCAGGAGGGGAGGCGGCCGAAGAGCGTGGCATGCATGTCCGCACCCTACAAAGCGGGACGTCCCGGGCGCCTCTGCCGAAAGTCGTAGCGGGCCTGCCGGGTTTCCGGCTTTCGGCAGATCCGGTGCGGTGCCCCGTTCGGACACGATCGCTCCCAGTCGTCCATGCAAGTCCGTCGCAGGAGCACGTCGTGAACTTCCAGACCCAGATCCCCACAGCCGCCGTCCTCGGCCCGGCGCTGGCCGCCTTCGCCGTCATCGCCGCCGTGCGGCGGCGCGGCGACGCACCCGGGTGGCGTGGGGGACCGCTGGCACTCCGGGTCCTCGCGGCCGTCTACGCGGCGGCGGTCTCCTCCCTCACGCTCTTCCCCCTGTGGATCTACGGCGGTGACTACCGCAACGCGGCGCCCTGGATCAGCCAGATCCAGCCGATCCCGCTCCTCATGGCCGACGTGACCATGATCCCCAACGTCATCATGTTCGTCCCCCTCGGCTTCCTCCTCCCCCTGCTCTCCCCCGGCCTCACACGAGGCCGCACCACCGCGCTCTGCGCCCTGGCCAGCCTCGCAATCGAGATCACCCAGCTCCTGCAGTACATCGCCCTGGGCAACGGACGTTCCGTCGACGTGAACGACCTCGTCGCCAACACTCTCGGCGGCCTCCTCGGGTACGCCGTCCTGCGCGCCGCTCGACGCACCACCGCGGCCCGCGCCGTACTCGACCGGCTGTCCGCCGCGCACGGCGGAGCGTGAGGGAACCGCTCCGCAGAGGTCGATGCCGGACGCCCCCCGGAACGGGCGGTCCGCGCGACTTGGCACGTACGAAACACGGGGGGTTTGAAAGTTGCCCAAGCGCGCATACGCCGTATTGACGCAGAACTTATATCAGCAGGCAGGAGACACATCATGGGCATCATCGCGTGGATTCTCATCGGCCTGATCGCCGGTTTCATCGCCAAGGCGATCATGCCGGGCAAGGACCCGGGTGGCGTCATCATCACCATTCTGATCGGCATCGCGGGCGGCCTGCTGGGCGGCTTCCTGGGCAAGGTCATATTCGGCGTCGATTCCATCGACGGCTTCTTCGAACTCTCCACCTGGATCGCGGCCATCGTCGGCTCCGTGATCCTTCTCGCCCTCTACCGCCTCGTCACCGGCAACCGACGACACGCCTGAGGCGGTCCCCCGGAACCGCACCGGCGGTGAAACGGCTCCTTCCCTTCTTCCAAGGGACGGAGCCGTTCGCCGTGCCCGGAGGCCCTCCCCGGGACACGGAGACGGCCCGGACGCCCAGGAGGCGGGCGGCGCGGTGGGGCGAAGGTCGGTGGTCGTCATCGACGAGGCACGTGATTCGCCGTACGTGCTCGTACGGCGGCCTTCCGTCACGAGAACCGCTGCCGCCTCCTTTCACGACAAGTGCTGCCCGCCTGCTGGACGCCGGTGATCATTCCACTGTCAACAGGAAGACCGCGGAGCCCAGGATGAGGAAGAGCGAGCACAGGGTGAGCGCGATGAGGAGCGTGACGCCGATACGCGCGCTCAGCACGCCCCAGAACTCCGCTCGCCGACCGTCCGGAGTGTCGGTGCGCCAGTCCGACGGGATGTCGACGGTTCCCTCGGCGATGGCCGGCGCGGCCCTGCGCACGTCACCCGGGTGGAAGTAGTGGAAGGTCGGTTCCGCCCCCCACGTGCCCCGGCTTTCCCCACCGACCCTGCGGACGCGCACGTCCGCACGACAGGCGACGCCCGGCAGCCAGTCCTTGCGTATCGGCCACAGCTTCGCGACCTCGTCACTGTTGAGCCAGGGCTCTTCCTCGTGCGCTGACTCCGGTGTTCCCGGATCCGGTGTGTGCGGCACGTCTCCCCCTCGATGCGGCAGCTTCCAGTACACCTCCACTGCCCCGCACGCCGATAGGGTGCCCGCGGTACGGAACGGGTCCGACCGGTTCTTCCGGACCCTCGGGCACCCGCGTGACGCCGGTGCCGCCGGCGAGGGGTCCGGACCTGCCTTCGGGCCGGGCCCCTCGATCAGTGCGGCCCACTCCTCGCGGCCCCGGCCATGATCGGCCGGACAGGTCCTAGTGTCCCGAGTCGGAGATTCTTGGGTAGTTCTCCCAGCCTCCGGACCCTGGACCGATGGTTCCAAGTGGAGCCCCAACCTGGTTGGAAGCGGGCGCGACCACTGTCGGTCGAAGCAGAGATCTACCGAAGAACTTCCGACTCAGGACACTAGGCCGCTCGGCCCGCCGGGTGGAAGTTGACGCGTTCACGGATGACGGGGAAGCCCGCCTTGGCGAAGTTCGCGGCCATGGGGAAGTTTCCGCGGTCCGTGGCTCCGCCGATGAACTCCGCGCCCTGCTCGGCGAGGAAGTGGGTGCACTCCGCGAGGAGGTCGTAGGCGTAGCCGCGACCGCGCTGTTCCGGGACGACTCCGATGAAGCCGACGGTCGGACCGGAGGGGTTGTGGGCCGGGATGTGGATGCCGGCCAGGTCGTCCTCCGGCGTGCGCGCGACCTGCCACCACTCCCGCGGGGAGGGGCACCACCGGAAGAAGTCGAGTTCCTCCTGGGCGGCCCGGTCGAGGCCGCCCTCCTCGATGGCCCTGAGCGCGTGGGCGTCCAGGGTGGCGGAGTGGATGCGGCGCAGCGCGTCGAAGAACACGGCGTCATCGGATTCGGCGCTGAAGCGCAGCCGTCCGGGCCGCTCGGGCAGGCCCTGCTCCGGGGTCCAGCGGTACAGGAAGCGTTCCACCAGGAGTTCGTACCCCGCGGCCCGTGCGGCGGCGAAGCGCGTCTCGGCGGCGGCGCGCAGGTCGGTCGTCTCCCGCCAGTCGCCGGGCAGGTTGATCTCGAGTTCGACCTGCCAGGGAGCGGAGCGCAGAAGTTCCGCCCCTGCCTCCTCCTCCCCCTCGGCCACGTCGAACCAGTTGATGTTGACCGGCTCCGAGTCGCCGGGGCCGCCCCACCACGCGCCGCGTGCGACGACCTCGCCGTCGCGCAGGGCGACGCGCTTCCAGTCGGGGCGGAACCGGGTACGCCGGTGGGCTTCACGGGCGCCCAAGGGGTCGGGGAGCGCGTCGAAGAGATGAGCATCGCGCGCGGAGAGCGCGCGGATGACCAGATCGGTCATGGATTCCTCCGGGATGCGGGCTGCTTGGAGCGCTCCCGGTCAGAACTGGCGAGCCACACCGGGACAGCGGAAAAGGGAGCGCTGGAAAGTCGTGAACTGCACGGCACTCGCCTCCTTCCGTCTCAGGGCGTGGAGCCACACATTAAGCGATCTGCCGCGGGCCCGTCCACGGATTTCCTCGTGCCCCGGCCGGCGGTCGATGTGGTTGGGCGTTCCCGTGGCGGTCGGGTTCGGGCGCCGTGCCCCGCGCCAGATTTCCCCGGGACGTGTACGGCCCGGGGAAATCCGGCGGCGCTCGTCGGCCCGGCGGATCCGTCGGCCTCCGGCCGAGCCGGCCCGCGCACCGTGGAACTCGGCCGTCCGGGTTCAGCGGTGGGAGCCGGACACAGGTGGCCAGGGCGTCGAACCGCATCGTGCCCCGGTGCGGGCCGGCGGCAACGAGGCCACCGGTGGTCGTCGGTGCGCGAAGGCGGGAGACCGGTCGACGGCCACGGGCCACGGAATGGATCGACGGACCGTCGGCGTCGGCGTGCGCCGGTTCGCTCCACGGCCGGGCCACCTCGTTCGCGTCCCGTCCGGGGCGGACCCCCACTCGGCAAGCCGCGGACGGGGGCCGGCATCTGCGCCTCCGGGAGGGCGGTGACCTCGGTCCCGGCTTCGCCCCTCGTCCACCGGCACCGGCCCGAGTTCGACGAGGGTGGAGAACGAAGCGGACGGCTGCACGCCCTCCCGAGGACCTCCATGTGTCGAAGCAGATTTCGGGGGTAAGCGCTTTTCGGCCGTTTGGGATCTGGAAGTCGTCGAGAACGGGGATGCCGTGGAGCGGATCGTGGATTGTGCAGACCGGCGAGCGGGCCGGGAGGCGGCCCTTTCGGTGTCCGGGGTCTTCCAGGGCAGCCTGGACATCGCAGCCGCCCGCGACCTCGCCCACCGCT
>NZ_JNXJ01000055.1:0-34970 GCF_000716625.1 Streptomyces bikiniensis
GGACGGGAGCGGGGGCGGTGGCGGGGGCGGTGGCGGTGGCGCGGTGGTGCACTGATGCTCCTTCCGGCCGTGCGGGGGTGAAGGAAACTTCCAAGGGGACACGGATAGCCGGAAAGTAACTGCCAGGTCAAGGACCCGCGCGGGAATCGCCTGGCGGCGGGCCTGGGTGGAGGGGGTGCGGGGCGCCCGGCGGCGGGCCTGAGCGGAGGGGGTGCGGGTCGCCCGGCGGCGGGCCTGAGCGGAGGGGGTGCGGGTCGCCCGGCGGCGCGGACTTGAGCGGAGAGGGTACGGGGCGCCTGGCGGCGGGCTCGTGGAGCGGCCGTTCGGTGGGGGTCCGTGAAGGGTGTGCGGTGGTTCGTCGGGGTGCCGCCCGGGGCGGGCCCCGTCAGGCCGGTGTCGCTATGGACGGCCAGAGTTCCTGGAGGGTGGCGACCGTTTCGCGGATCGCCGGGCGGCGGGCCGCGCCCGTGCGCCACATCGCGTGCAGGCGGCGCTTCGGCATCGGGTCCAGGCGGATCGGCGTCACCTCCGGCGGCAGTGCCCCGCGCCCCAGGCGGGGGACCAGGGCGACGCCCAGACCGGCCGCCACCAGGGCCACCTGCGTGTGGTTCTCGCCCGCCTGATGGGCGATCAGCGGCTCGTACCCGGTCGCCCGCAGCGTCCGGACGAGCCAGTCGTGGCAGACCGACCCCGGCGGCTGCGAGATCCACCGCTCGCCCGCCAGCTCCTCCCGCCGCACCGAGTCCCGGGCCGCCAGCGGGTGGTCCCGGGGGACCAGGATGTCGCACAGGTCGTCGCCGACGACCGCCTGATCGACCCCCGGCGGGGCCGGCAGCGGTGCGATGTCCCAGTCGTGCGCCACGGCCAGGTCGATCACGCCCCGCGCCACCAGGTCCACCGACAGGTGCGTGTCCACCTCCGAGAGCCGGACGTCCAGGTCGGGGTGGCGCCGGGTCAGCTCCGCGAGCGCCCGGGGCATCAGACCGCGCGCCGCGCTCGGGAAGCAGCCGATCGCGAGCCGTCCGGAGGGCT
Source organism: Streptomyces bikiniensis (assembly GCF_000716625.1). NCBI lineage: Bacteria > Bacillati > Actinomycetota > Actinomycetes > Kitasatosporales > Streptomycetaceae > Streptomyces > Streptomyces bikiniensis. The sequence goes on from NZ_JNXJ01000055.1 coordinate 1,033, forward strand.
TCCCGCGCCGCTCTTCGAGCCGTACCTCCGCCTCCTCCATCAGGGCGAGGAGCCGGCTCGTCGTGGCGGCCAACTGGTGGGCCTCGTCGGTGAGCCGGATGCCCCGGCCCTGCCGTTCGAGCAGGGTGGTGCCGGTCTCCCGCTCCAGCTTGGTGATCTGCTGGGAGATCGCGGACGGGGTGTAGCCCAGGGCCTCGGCGGCGGCGCCCACCGTCTTGTGGACGGAGACGGCGTGCAGGGCCCGCAGACGGCCGATGTCCAGCACGGTGACCACCTCGGGGGCCTCGGAGGAGCGTGGGGTGAAGCGCGGGATGAAGCGTTGCTACATCCCATCATGTAGCGATCCGTGCTGGTGCTACACGGTCGCCGAGGGGATCCTCGGACCATGCGCCCCGCACACATCGCCCTGGCAGCGCTGGTCGCCGCCGTCTGGGGAGTCAACTTCGTCGTCATCGAGATCGGTCTCGGCCACTTCCCGCCGCTGCTCTTCTCGGCCCTCCGGTTCCTCGCGGCGGCCCTGCCCGCCGTCTTCCTCGTCGGCCGCCCCAAGGTGGCCTGGAAGTGGATCCTGGGCGTCGGCCTCGTCCTGGGCGTGGCCAAGTTCGGCCTGCTCTTCATCGGCATGGACCTGGGGGCCCCGGCCGGGCTCTCCTCGCTGGTCCTCCAGGTCCAGGCCGTCTTCACGGCCCTGTTCGCCTTCGCCCTCCTCGGGGAGCGGCCGGGCGGCGTCAGGGCGGCCGGCATGGCGATCGCCCTCGCGGGCATCGCGGTCGCGGCGGTCGACGAGGGCACCTCGGGCCCCCTGGCCGGCTTCCTCCTGGTGATCGGCGCGGCGGTCTGCTGGGGCGTCTCCAACGTCCTGACCCGCAAGGCCTCACCGCCCGACGCGCTCAACTTCATGGTCTGGGTCAGCGCCGTGCCGGTCCTGCCGCTGCTCGCCCTCTCGCTCCTCGTGGAGGGCCCCGAGCGGGACCTCGCCGCGCTGCGCGGGCTCGACTGGGCGGGCCTCGGCGTCATCGCCTACGTCGCCTGGGCCGTCACCGTCTTCGGCTTCGGCGCGTGGGGCTGGCTGCTGCGCCGCTACCCCGCCTCCTCCGTGGCGCCGTTCTCGCTCCTCGTCCCGGTCTTCGGCATGTCGGCGGCGGCGCTGTTCCTGGGGGAGGGGATCAGCGGACCGCGCTGGTGCGCGGCGGCGCTGCTCGTCGGCGGCGTAGCGCTGACCTCGCTGTGGCGGGGCTCGCCGTCCCCCGTCCCGCCGGCGGCGACGCCCGCGGAACGGGAGGCGGTCCCCCCGGACCCGCTGCCCGGCGACGGCCCGTCCGCAGGCCTGTCGGACGGCCCGTCCGGCAGGCCGTCCGGCGCCCGGTCCGGCGCTCCGTCCGGCGGCCCGGCTAGTGGCCGCTGAACGGCTCCTTGCTGAGCAGGTAGCCGGCGTGCAGACGGTTGCGGGCCCCGATGCTTTTCATGATGTGGGAGATATGTCGCTGGCAGTTCCGTAGGGAAATTCCGACGACCTGGGCTATTCGTTTGTCCGATTCCCCCTGGGTGAGAAGCGAGATAATGGCGAGCTGAATTTCGGACGTGGCCGCGACCCGGTCGGACCTGCGCTCCTCCGGCGAGAGGTCGGAAGCGGTCGTCCAGACCCGGTCGAAGGCTTCCGCCACGAAAGCGACGACCTGCGGATCCCGTACGACGACGGCGCCTCTCGAGTCGTCGACGAGCGGCAGGATGCCGACCTTGCGGTCGAATATGATGCAGCGCGGAAAACCTCCGGCGAGGGTGCGGAACTGGGCGCCGAGAGGGGTCACCAGGTCCACGTACGAGAGGGTCGCGGGGCTGAAGCGGGCGGTGTGCTGGTAGAGCGTCCGCATCCTGACCCCCCGGCCGAGCAACCGGGTCGTGCGGTCCATACTGTCGGCGAGCACCTCCTCCACGCGGGCGCCGCCCGGCTGCGAGGAGAGCGCCTCTTCGCAGCACTCGTCGGCGAAGCCGGTGATCAGCCGGCGCACGTCGGACAGCTCGTGGACGATCTCCAGCGAGCAGTGGGCGTGCTGGGAGCGCGGAGTGCACAGCTCCAGCTCGTCCAGGCCGCTCCGCAGCTCGTCGACGAGCGCCTGGGTGCGGTTCAGCTCCCGCTGGAGCGGGTTGAGCACCTTCACGCGGGCGAAGTCCACGGGGTGCGGGACCAGGGGCTCCGGGCCGGCGCCGCCGGTGCCCCCGGTGCTCAGGAGCCCCAGTTCGCGCAGGTCCCGGACGGCCTCGTCGGTCTCGTGCGCCGTCAGGCCGAGGGCTTCCGCGGCGGCCCCGGCCGTGCATCCGGGCGATTCCGAGACGAACCGGTACAGACGATCCGCCGATTCGCGCAGCGGTGGAGGGTTAATCGCACCGCTTCTTCCGGTTTCATTCAATGTATCCCCCTGTCATGTTTCCGCCAGGAGCAACATGATCCCAGAGGGGACTGGTCTAGAAACGGCTTTCCGCCCGAGGATGAGCGAAGCGCTGACGACCTCAACGCTCATCCGAAAGGTAGGGGTTTTCCATGGCACGTGCAGCGAGAAACATTCTCGCCATCACGGCTTCCGCGACTCTGTCCTTCCTTCTCGTCCAGGGGACCGGTGCCCAGGAAGAGCGCGCATTCCTCGCCGGATCCGGCCAGAGCAAAGTGATCAACGACCTCGGGTGGGGATGACCATGCCTCGTAGCAAGTCGTACAACACGTACTCCAGCCTCCAGCGTCCCGAGTTCCGCAAGCGCGTGGACGAGCTCCTCCTGAAGTTCGAGCGTGACTTCTACGAGAGGAGCAAGGGCGCGGAGGGCATGCTCGACGCGAACAAGTTCGACATGGACCTCTACAAGCGCCACAACGTGGAGACCATGATCCGGATCGGCCTCAAGCGCGCCGTGGACCCGCTGGTCGCCAACTACTGGGCCACCCGCGACCCGCAGCTCTCCAAGGAGTGGGGCCTGTACGGCGCCGAGGAGGGCCGCCACGACCGCATGTTCGCCGGCGACCTGCACAAGGTGGGCATGACGGACGAGGAGATCTACGCGATCCGTCCGACCTTCGCCACCGAGCTGCTGAACGGCTACTTCTACTACACGCTCGCCACCGAGGGCCCGCTCGCCTCGATGATCAGCGGCTTCTACCTCGAGTACATCGCGGGCAAGACCCAGCCCGACTGGCTCGACATCATGGAGCAGCACGTCGGCGCCAACAACACCAAGGGCGCCCGCGCGCACCTCGCGCTCGACGAGGACGACGACCACGTCGACATGGTCTGGAACATGATCATGCGCGTGATCAAGACCGAGGAGGACGAGGAGCGCTTCGTGGAGCACCTCACGAAGATCAACTCCCTCTTCGTCTCGTACTTCGTGGAGGTCTACGCCGCCACGGTCCTGGGCCTCGGTTCCGACCCGTCGCAGCTGACGCAGGCCGCTCCCGCCGCCGCGGTGCAGACCAACCTGCAGGCCCGGGCCGCCGCGGTCTGACGTTCCGGGTCCGCGGCCCCGGGGGCGGCGACGCCCCGGGACGCGCCGCGGACCCCTCCGGCACCCGAACACCCCCCTGGCGGCACCGGACACCGCGTACCCACGACTCCCGCCCCACGCCGCCCGCCGCGGCGCCGGGCGGCGCGGGCGGCGGTGTCCGGTGTCCCTGCGGGCTGCCCACCGTCCGGCAAACCCACGGGAAGACGCATGCGATACGAATGGCCGCGCGAACTGTCCGAGAAGGACATGCGCGAGATGATCGAGCTGATGGACGCCGTCGCGGTCAAGGAGCAGACCCTCGGCTTCTACGAGCCCGTCGGCCAGGAGAAGGGCCTGCCGCTGATGCGGGCCTTCGACGCCGACCTGCGCAAGGGCGCGATCGACGTCCTCGCGGTCCGTGACGAGGAGGACGACCGGATCGTCGGCATGGTCACCCTCGCCCGGGCCCCGCTGCCGGCCCGCCGGCACATCGTCGACATGCGCCGATGTGTCATCGCCCCCGACCGCAGGGGCCAGTTCCTCCTGGAGGGCTGGGCCGAGGCCCTGCACAAGGCGCGCTCCATGGGCTGCGAGGTCATCACCCTCGAAGTCCGCAGCGACGGCCCCGTCGGCCTCTGGGAGCGGCTCGGCTTCCGCGAGTACGGGCGGCTGCCCGACTACGCCCGCCTCGACGGGCGCGAGGCCGTCACCGGCCACTACCTGTACGCGCGGATCGCCGACGTCCTGGCCCACTTCGAGGCCACCGGCACCTGGCTGCACGAGCCGCGGCAGGAGAGCGCCGCCCTCACGGGCTGACGCCCCTCCCCGTACGACCGTACGAGTCCGCACGGCCCCGTACCAGCGCACGGTCCCGTACGGCTCCGCACGATCCCGTACGACCGCACACCCCCGTACGGGCGCCCCGTGCCCGCCCCGCATCCCCGGGCGCGTACGGCCTCACCCCCTCCCGGACCCGCCCGCGTCCCGCGGGCCGGCGCGCCGCCGCACGTCCCGGAGCACCCCGCCGGCGCGCCCTTCCGCGCGCCCGGCGCCCACACACCCGCACGGCCACACCGAAGGGCACACCCATGTCCAAGATCGCCGTCCTCACCAACGACCTCCAGTACGAGCTCGTGGAGAAGAACCCCGAGCGCGTCGCGGCCGTCGCCGCCGCCACCCCGCACTTCACCGCCTTCCTGGACGAGATCCGCCGCCGCGGCCACCACGTCTTCCACCTCCAGCTCGTCAACGACCCCGACGACCCGAACGCCGAGCGCTACGACGGGCACCTCCCGGTCCAGCGCGGCACCCGCGGCGCCGAGATCATCGAGGACTTCCTCGCCCCCGAGGACGTCGTCATGGAGAAGAGCAAGGACTCCGGCTTCTACGAGACGGACCTGCACGAGCGCCTCCAGGCCCTCGGCGTCGACACCGTCCTCATCACCGGCATGCAGACCCAGATCTGCGTCCAGACCACCGCCGCCGACGCCTTCTTCCGCGGCTACAACATCTGGGTCCCCTCCGACTGCGTCGTCTCCGCACGCCAGGAGGACAAGGACCGCGCCCTGGAGTGGCTGGACGGCTACTGCGCCACCGTCTCCGACTCCGCCGAGGTCATCAGCGTCCTCGACGCCGAGGGCACGCTGCCCCGCAAGAACATCAAGACCCCGTGACCGCGACCCTCCCCGACCCAGGAGCAGCCATGACCGCGAGCACGGCCGGCAGCAGTGACGAGATCCTCCTCGACCACGGCACCGGGGCGAAGCTGAGCCAGGAACTGGTCCAGCTCATCGCCGACACCCTCGGCGACGTCTACGTCGGCATCATGGAGGACAGCGCGATCCTCCCGGTCGAGACCGGACGCATCGCCATGACGACGGACTCCTTCGTCGTGGACCCGCCGTTCTTCGGCAACGGCGACATCGGCAAGATCGCCGTCTGCGGCACGGTCAACGACCTCGCCGTGGCCGGCTCCCGCCCCAAGTACCTCACCCTGGGCCTGATCCTGGAGACCGGCCTGCCGATCGACCGCCTCAAGCAGGTCCTCGTGTCGATCCGCGAGACGGCCCGCGAGGCCGGCGTGCAGATCGTCGGCGGCGACACCAAGGTGGTCCGCAAGGGCGAGGCCGACCAGCTCTACCTCAACACCGCGGGCGTCGGCGTCTTCGAGCGCGAACCGCTCTCCATGACCGACGTGCGCCCCGGCGACAAGGTCGTCCTCAGCGGCCCCATCGGCAACCACACCGTCCACCTGCTCTCCATCCGCGAAGGCCTCGGCTTCGAACAGCGCGTGGACAGCGACTGCGCCCCGCTGAACAACCTCATCGACGGGGTCCTCGACCGGGTGCCGGCCGGCGCCGTCCGCTCCATGCGCGACGTCACCCGCGGCGGACTGACCGCCGTCCTCCACGAGTACGCCGGGAAGCTCGGCCGCACCATCCGGGTCGACACCCCCAGCCTGCCGATCCAGCACGAGACCGCCATGGCGGCCGACATGCTCGGCATCAACCCGCTGCACTGCGCCAACGAGGGCTGCCTCGCCGTCTTCGTGGACCCCGCCGCCGAGGCGGACGTCCTGGCGGCCCTGCGCTCCCTGCCGTACGGCGAGCACGCCGTGACCATCGGCGAGGTCTCCGAGGACACCGAGGTCCTGGTGCTGCTGCGGGACGCCGACGGCCGGGAGACGCAGCTGGAAGAACTCCTCGGGGCCGAACTGCCCCGGCTCTGCTGAGGACCCGACCAGGAAGCGAGGGGATCACCATGAGCACCGTGACGTCTCCGCCGGATACCGCGACCTCCCCGCCGGGCACCGAGGAGTGGCGGCTGCGGGTCACCGGGGTGGTGCAGGGCGTCGGCTACCGGCCGTTCGTCTACAAGCTGGCCCGCGAACTGGGCCTCTCCGGCTGGGTCCGCAACGACCCCGAGGGCGTCCTCGTGGAGGCGTCCGGACCGGACGCCGCCCTGGCCGCCTTCGCCGCGGGGCTGAAGGACCGCGCGCCCGAGCTCGCGCGCGTCGACGGTGTCGTGGTGACCCGGGGGCTCCCCGCGGGCAGCGTGCCCGCGGGCCCCTTCACCATCGTCCACAGCGAACACTCCGGCGCCCGCACCGCCCTGCTCCCCGCCGACACCCACGTCTGCGGCGACTGCCAGGGCGAACTGCGGGACCCGGGCGACCGGCGCCACCGCTACCCGTTCATCAACTGCACCAACTGCGGGCCGCGCTACTCCATCATCCGGGACCTGCCCTACGACCGGCCGGCCACCACCATGGCGTCCTTCACCATGTGCGCGGCCTGCAAGGCCGAGTACGAGGACCCGCTCGACCGGCGCTACCACGCCCAGCCCAACGCCTGCCCCGACTGCGGGCCCCGGCTGCTGCTCACCGACCGGGAGGGCCGCACCACCGAGGGCGACACCGCCCTGCGCGGCGCCGCGCAGGTCCTCGCCGACGGAGGGATCGTCGCCGTCAAGAGCGTCGGCGGCTTCCACCTCGCCGTGGACGCCACCCAGCCCGAGGCCGTCGCCCTGCTGCGCCGCCGCAAGCGCCGCGACTCCAAGCCCTTCGCGGTGATGGTCCGCGACCTGGCCACCGCCCAGCGCCTCGCCGTCCTCTCCGAGGACGAGATCGACGTCCTGCGCTCCCCGGCCCGGCCCATCCTCCTCGCCCGCAAGCAGCCCGACGCCCTGCCCGAGTCGGTCGCGCCCCGCAACCCCAACCTCGGGATCATGCTGCCCTCGGCGCCCCACCACCACCTGCTCCTGGACGAACCCGGCCTGGAAGCACTAGTGATGACCAGCGGCAACATCTCCGGCTACCCCATCGCGTACCGCAACGAAGAGGCCCTGGAACAGCTCTTCGAGATCGCGGACACCATCCTCTACCACGACCGCGACATCGAGATCCGCGTGGACGACTCGGTCGTCCGGCTCTCCGTCCACGACGAACTGGACGCGCCCCTGCTCCAGTTCATCAGGCGGGCCCGCGGCTACGCCCCGTACCCCGTGGACGTCGGCCGCGAGGTGGCGCCCGCCGTCGCCCTCGGCGCCGAGCTGAAGACCACGGTCGCCCTGTCGCACGGCAGCAAGGTCTTCCTCAGCCAGCACATCGGCGACCTCAAGAACGACGAGACCTTCGCCTCCCACCGGCGCACCGCCCGCCACCTCGCCCGGCTCTACGCCCTGGAGCCGCGCCTGACCGCGCACGACCTGCACCCGCAGTTCCGTTCCACCCGGGCGGCGCTCGACGGAGACGGAGAGGGGGCCGGGGCCGGGCGGACCGTGGTCGAGGTGCAGCACCACCACGCCCACATGGCCTCCTGCATGGCCGAGAACCACGTCACCGGCACCACCCTCGGCGTGATCTTCGACGGCTTCGGCTACGGCGAGGACGGCACCGTCTGGGGCGGTGAGTTCCTGCTCGGCGACTACGCCGCCTACCGGCGCGTCGGACGCCTGCGCCGACTTCCCCTGATCGGCGGCGACCAGGCCGTACGCGAACCCGTCCGCACCGGCTACGCCCTCGCCCTCGACGCCTTCGACGGCGACCGGGAGCGGGCCGTCGCCGCCTTCCCCGCCCTCGCGGAACTCGACGGGCAGCAGCGGCACGTGTACGCCACCATGGCCGCCCGGGGGATCAACTCCCCGGCCACCTCCAGCATGGGCCGCCTCTTCGACGGCGCCGCCGCGCTCGCCGGGATCTGCTCCCGCGCCGAGTACGAGGCCCAGGGGCCGATCGAGCTGGAGGGCCTGCTCGCCCGCGACCCCGCCCCGGAGGCGGCGTACCGCTTCGCCGCCCGTACGCCCGAGGGGGAGCCGGGCGGCCCCGTCGAGGTCGACCCCCGGCCCGTGATCCGGGCCATGGCCGACGACCTCGCGGCCGGACTGCCCGCCGACCGGATCAGCCGCCGCTTCCACACCGCCGTCGTGGAGATGGTCCGCGACCGCTGCCGGGCCTTCCGCGAGGAGACCGGCGTGCGGCAGGTCGTCCTCTCCGGCGGCGTGTTCCTCAACGAGTTCCTGCTGCTCAACTGTCTGACCGGGCTGACCGCCGACGGTTTCGACACCTACGTCCACCGGCAGGTCCCGACCAACGACGGCGGCATCGCCCTCGGCCAGGTCATGGTCGCGGACGCCCGTACATCCCCTGGGAAGTGATGACGTGACCACCCGCACGACCGCCCCCGCACCGGACGCCGTCCCCACACCGGACGCCGCGTCCACCCCGGACACCGTCCCCGCACCGGACGCCGCACCGGCCCCGGACGCCGGCCCCACCCCGGACGAGATCTACGCCTACGTCCGGGCCCGCGAATCAGGCGCCCGCACCTATGCGACCGCTTTCGGCCAGGTCCTCCAGGGCGGGCACGGCGCCCGCGTCCGCGACGGACACGGCACCGAGTACCTCGACTGCCTGGCCGCCGCCGGGACCCTCGCCCTCGGCCACAACCACCCGAAGGTCCTGGACCGGGTGCGCGCGTACCTGGAATCCGGCCAGGTGCAGCAGGCCCTCGACCTGACCACCCCCGCCAAGTACGCCTTCCTGTCGGCGCTCTACGAGAAGCTCCCCGGCACCATGGCGGACACCTTCCGCACCCAGTTCTGCGGGCCCGCGGGGGCCGACGCCACCGAGGCCGCGATCAAGCTCTTCAAGACCGCCACCGGCCGCCGCACGGTCCTCGCCTTCCACGGCGCCTACCACGGCATGACCACCGGCTCGCTGGCCCTCACCGGCAACCTGGACGCCAAGGAGCCGGTGGCCTCGCTCATGCCGGACGTGCACCACCTGCCGTACCCCTACGACTACCGCTGCCCCTTCGGCCTCGGCGGCGACCAGGGCGTCCGGGTCGGCCTCACCTACATCGAGCGGCTGCTCACCGACCCCGAGAGCGGGATCACCAAGCCCGCCGCCGTCTTCGTGGAGGCCGTGCAGGGCGAGGGCGGCGTGATTCCCGCGCCCCCCGAGTGGCTGCGCGGACTGCGCGAGATCACCGCCCGGCTCGACATCCCGCTCGTCCTGGACGAGATCCAGGCCGGCTGGGGCCGCACCGGCACCATGTGGGCCTTCGAGGAGGCCGGCATCGAACCCGACGCCGTCCTCGTCTCCAAGGCGGTCGGCGGCGGCTTCCCGCTCGCCCTGCTGCTCTACCGCGACACGTACGACGCCTGGCGGCCCGGCGCCCACGCGGGCACCTTCCGCGGCAACCAGATCGCCCTGGTGGCGGGCGCCGCGGCCCTGGAGGTCTTGGCCGAAGAAGGACTCGTGGAGAAGGCCGCCGTCAAGGGAGAGTTGCTCGGCGGCCTGCTGCGGCGCCTCGCCCTGACCCGTCCGGAGATCGGCGACATCCGCGGCAGGGGCCTGATGTGGGGCATCGAGCTCGTCGACCCGGACGGCGAGGCCGACGCCCTGGGCGCCCGGCCCGCCGACGGCGACCGCGCCCGCCGCGTCAAGAAGGCCTGCCTGGAACACGGACTGCTCCTGGAGAGCGGCGGTCGGCACGGCGCCGTGCTCCGGCTCCTTCCGCCCCTCACCATCACGGAGGAAGAGATCCACGCGGTGGTCGGCGCCCTGGAGAAGGCCCTCGTCGACTGCGCCTGAGGGCGCGTCCGGGGGCCCGCTCCCGGGCGCGGGGCACCACGTGAACAACGCGACGACGTGAAGGAACGAAGCACATGACGACGGCAACCGGTGCCGGGCAGTGGCGGGTCGACTTCGACGCCGAGGTGGTCTTCAGCAACGGCGGCTCCCTGCGGACCGAGGGCTTCCGGCTCGACATCCCCGGTGACGACATCGAGGACGACGAGCTGGGCGAACTCCTCGTGCGCCACCTGGGGCTGCTGATGGTCGGCGGTACGACCATCACCCGCAAGGAGCTGATCCGGGAGCCGCACAAGGGCTCCCGGAACACCGCGGCGGAGGGTGGCGCGCCCGTCCGCCGCACGGTCGACCTGACCGGGCCGGGCACCCGCCTGGACCGGCCCGCCGGGGCGCCGGGGGGCATCGAGGGCCTGGTCGACCTGCCCGTGGCCCTGGTCCGGCTCGTGGGCGCGGACGAACCGGTCGCGGACCGGCTCGCGCTCGCGCCCTTCGCACCGGCCGGGCACGCCGTCGTCGTCCACACCGGCCGCCCGGACGGCCCCTGGCTCACCCCGGACGCCGCCGCGCTCCTCGCCGAGCGCGGCGCCGCCCTGGTCGCCACGGACGGCACCGACCGCGACGGCCCGGCGGCCAAGGCCCTCGCCGAGGCCGGCATCCCGGTCCTCACGGGCCTGACCGGCCTGACGGACCTCCCGGCAGTCGGCACCCGCCTGCACGCGGTCCCGCATCCGGCGGGACACGGAGACGGGGGCGGGGCACGGGTGTACGGGGTGGCCGAATGAGCACCTCGGAGATAGGCACGGGGGCGGTGCCTCCGGCCGGGACGAGGGTTCCGGAGGCACCGTCCCCGGCCGGCGAGGCCCCCGCCCCCGCACGCAAGCCCCGCCGCGAACTCCTCGCCGCCAGTGTCGGGTCCGTCGTGGAGGCGTACGACTGGACGATCTACGGTGTGCTCGCGCCGTACTTCGCCGAGCAGTTGTTCCCCGGGTCCTCGCCCACCGCCCGGCTGATCGCCGCCTACCTCGGCTTCGCGCTCGGCTTCCTGGTGCGGCCGCTCGGCAGCGTCGTCATCGGGCGGCTCACCGACACCCGGGGGCGCCGCTTCGGGCTCACCCTCACCGTCGGCCTGATCGCGGCCGGTTCGCTGCTCCTGGCGGTGGTCCCCGGCCACGCCTCGATCGGGATCGCGGCCCCGCTCCTCGTGGTCGCCGCCCGGCTTGTGCAGGGCCTGTCCGTCGGGGCCGAGAACCCGAGCGCCGCCGCGTACGTCACCGAGACGGCCCCCGGCCGCAGCCGGTACTTCTACAGCGCCGTCTCCTACGGCGGCGTGGTCCTCGGCAGCGCCCTGTCGTTCGTCGTGCTCGCCGTCCTGCTCGGGGTGTTCGGGGAGGCGGGCGTCGAGGACGGCGCCTGGCGCCTCGCCTTCGTCTTCGGCGCCCTGCTCGGCCTGACGGCCCTGTGGATCCGGCGCGGCGCGGCCGAGAGCGAGGTCTTCGCCGAAGAGTCGGGGAAGCGCGGCGGGGCGAGCCCCTGGCCCGTCCTGCGGGCCCACCTCGGCCCGCTCTCCGTCGTGTTCGCGATCACCTCCGGCGCCACCACCGTCTTCTACTTCCTCACGGTCGACTTCCCCGCGTACGCCGCCGACGCGGGCGCCGCCACCAAGGAGGAGGCCTCCGGGGCCCTGCTCCTCGGCATGGTGGCCCTCCTCGGCGGCATGCTCGCGGCGGGGAGGGCGGCCGACCGGTTCGGGGCCCTGCCCGTCCTGCGCACCGGCTTCGCGGGGCTCGCGCTCGGCTCCGTACCGCTGCTCGCCGGCATGGTCGCGGGCCGCGTGCCCGTCCCGGTCGTCACGGTGGTGCTGCTGTTCCTGCTCGCCCTGCCCCTCGCCGTCAGCAACGTCTTCGCGGGGCAGCTCTTCCCGCCCGCCGTCCGGGCGGTCGCCGTCGGCCTGCCCGCCGCCCTCGCGATCAGCCTCTTCGGCGGCACCTTCCCGGCCCTCGCCGAGTGGCTGCGCTCCACCGGCCACGGCGGCTGGGTGCCGTGGTGGCCGGCGATCACCTGCGCGGCGGCGCTGCTCGCCTCCTGGGGCGTGCGCGAGCACCCCCGTCCCGACACCCCCGTCTCCGAGTGAGGACGCCATGGACTCCCTGACCGCAGTGCTCGACGCGCTGGAACCGCTGTTCCCCGCCCTGGAGGCCGACTACAAGGACCTGCACGCCCACCCCGAGCTCGCCTTCCAGGAGAAGCGCACGGCGGCCCTGGTCGCGGAACGGCTCGCGGCGCAGGGCGGCTGGGAGGTCACCACGGGCGTGGGCCGCACCGGCGTGGTCGCCGTCCTGCGCAACGGCGGGGGCCCGACGGTCATGCTCCGCGCCGACATGGACGCCCTGCCGGTGAAGGAGGCCACGGGCCTGCCGTACGCGAGCACGGTGACCGCCACCGACGACTCCGGCACCGAGGTCCCGGTGATGCACGCCTGCGGCCACGACCTGCACGTGGCCGCCCTGCTCGGGGCGTGCGCGCTGCTCTCCTCCCGCACGGACCACTGGAAGGGCACGGTCGTGGCCGTCTTCCAGCCCGGCGAGGAGAGCGGCTACGGCGCCCGCGCGATGGTCGACGACGGCCTCTTCGAGCGCTTCCCGAAGCCGGACGTCATCCTCGGGCAGCACGTCGGGCCCGGCCCGGTCGGCCTCGTCGCCACCTGCCCCGGCACCGTCATGGGCGCCACGGACTCCCTCACGGTCAAGCTCTTCGGCCGCGGCGGCCACGGCTCCAAGCCGGAGTCGGCCGTGGACCCGGTCCTCATGGCCGCCTCCCTGGTCCTGCGGCTCCAGACCATCGTGTCCCGCGAGACCGCCGCCCAGGAGCCGGTGGTGGTCACCGTCGGCAAGCTGCACGCGGGCACCACGGCCGCCGTCATCCCGGACACGGCCGAGCTCGGCATCAACGTCCGCACCAGCTCGGCCCCCGTCCGCGACAAGGTCCTCGCCTCCATCGAGCGCCTGGCGAGGGCGGAGTCCGACGCGGCCGGAGCGACCGCCGAGCCGGAGATCACCTCCGTCTACCACCTGCCGATGACGGTCAACGACACGGCCGCCGCCGAGCGGGTCGCCGACGCGCACCGGAAGGCCTTCGGTGACGCGGCCGTGATGACGATGGGCCCGACCACGGCCAGCGAGGACTTCGGCATCCTGGCGACGGCGGCGCAGGTGCCGTCCGTGTACTGGTTCTGGGGCGGCCTCGACCCTGAGGTGTTCACGGCCGCGTTCGCCGCCGGGCGCCTGGACGAGGACATCCCGCAGAACCACGCCCCCACCTTCGCCCCGCAGTCGGGCCCCGCCCTGGTCGTCGGCGTCCGCTCGATGGTGGCGGCGGCCCTGTCCTGGCTGGCGGACGAGGCCGGCGAGTCCGGGGAGAGGGGCGCGGAGGAGACGGGCGCGGCGGGGGCGGAGGCATGACCACGACCCGCCCGCACGTGACGGTCCTGCACCGCTGGCGGGACACCCACGCGCTGTACGCCGACTACGTCGACCACGCCACCCACCGGGTCACGTACATCAGCACCGAACTCGGCCGGGCCTCCGTACCCGGGGACGCCGAGGCCGTCGTCACCGTCGGCCTCACCGACGACCTGCCCGCCGTACGGGCGGCCCTCGCCGGGCTGGTCGGGCGGTACGGCCCGCCGGAGGCGCTGGTCGCCCTCAACGAGGGCGACCTCGACACGGCGGCCCTGGTCCGCGAGGAGTTCGGGATCGCCGGGCAGACCCCGGAGGAGCTGGCGGTCTTCCGCGACAAGCTCCTGATGTGCACGACGGTGGCCGCCGCCGGCCTCCCGGTGCCGACGCTCGCCCACGTCCCCGACACCGACGCCGTACGGGAGTTCGGGCGTACGCACGGCTGGCCGCTGGTCTGCAAGCCGCACCGGGGCACCGCCAGCAGGGGAGTGGTCCGGCTCGACTCCGAGGCCGACCTGGACGCGCACCCGGACCTGGCCGCGGACCTCGCGGCCGAACCGTTCCTCGCCCAGACGTACGTGGACGCCCCGATCCTGCACATCGACGGCCTGTGGGAGGGCGACCGGCTCGGCGGCTGGACCGCCTCCCGCTACGTGGGCGGCACCTGCGCCGACTTCACCCAGGGCAACTGGCTGGGCTCGGTCGAGGAGGACGACCCGGTGCTGCTCGCCGCCGTGGAGCCGTTCGCCGCCGCCGTCGGGGCCGCCCTCGGCGGGGGCCGGCCGTGGGTCTTCCACCTGGAGGCGTTCGTCACCCGGGGCGCGGACGGCGGCCCCGCCCCGGTCTTCCTGGAGTGCGGGGCCCGGGTCGGCGGCGGCGAGATCCCCTTCACCTGGCGGGACGTCCACGGCGCCGACCTGATGGCCGCGGCGGCCGACATCCAGCTCGGCCGGGTGCCGGTCCTGCCGGTCCCGAAGACCGGCGAGGTCGGCGGCTACCTGCTCCTGCCGCTGCCCGTCCCCGCGCCCTGCCTGGTCGAGCGCGCCGACTGGACCGCGCCGCCGGCCGGGGACCGCATGCCGTACGCGGTGCTGCACGTGCCCGTCGGCCAACGGGTCCCGCCGATCAGCGGATACGAGCACGTCGGCACCCGCTTCCGCTTCCGCGGCCCGTCCACCGCCGCCGTGGAGGAGGCCATCGAGGCCTCCGCGCACGGCTTCCGGCTCACCTGCACGCCCCTGGACACGTAACCGGTCCGAGCCCCGGGCCGCACCCGCACCACCCGCACCACCGGGCCCCGCACCACCCGTACCGCCTGCCGCACCCCGGCCCCACGCACCGCCCCGCATCGGAAAGGAACACACACCGTGTCCGTCATGACCACCGAACGCCCGCGCGTCATCCTGGTCGGCAGCCGCATCCGCCAGTACCGGGAGTACGCGCTCGCCTCCCTCGCCGCGCGGTACGAGGTCACCCTGATCGCCCCCGAGGCGCCCGGCTGGCAGGCGAAGTACGTCGACACCCACCGGATCGCCGACACGACGGACGCGCACAAGCTCTTCCCCTCCGTCGCCGACCTGCGCGGCGAGGTCGCCGAGGCCGCCATCGTCACCTGGGACGAGTGGTCGCTGGCCGCCGTCTCCTCGGTGGCCGCCCGCCTCGGCCTGCGGGCCATGGACCCGGCCGCCGCCAAGATCTGCCGCGACAAGTACGCCACCCGGCAGGCCCTGGAGGCCGCCGGGATGGCGGCCGTCCGCCACGCCCCGGCCGCGAGCGAGGACGAGGCGGTCGCCGCCGCCGAGGCCATCGGCTTCCCCGTCGTCGTCAAGCCCCGCACCCTCGGCGGCAGCTTCGGCGTCATGGTGGCCCGCGACGCCGACGGCCTGCGCCAGGCCTACCGGCTCGCCGCCGCCAGCCGCCTCCAGGGCGCCGGCACCGCCGACACCGTCCTGGTCGAGGAGTACGTCGAGGGCCCCGAGCTGAGCGTGGACAGCACCGTCGTGGACGGCGTCGTCACCCCCGTCTGCGTCGCCCGCAAGCGCCTCGGCCCCCAGCCGTACTTCGAGGAGGTCGGCCACCTGGTCACCGGCTGGAAGGACGAGCCCTGGGCCGAGGCCGTCGTGCAGCTGGTCAGGGACTCCCACCGGGCCGTCGGCGTCGACTACGGCGTCACCCACACCGAGCTGCGCGTCAGCGCCGACGGGCCCCGCCTGATCGAGCTGAACGGGCGCCTCGGCGGCGACCTCATCCCGCACGTCCACCAGCTCGCCACCGGCATCGACCTGGCGGTCGCCGCCGCCGAGATCGCCTTCGAGCGCGTCCCCGACCTCACCCCCACCCGCGCGCTCAGCGGCGAGATCCGCTTCCTCTACCCCTCGTACGACGGCACCATCGACCGGGTCGTCCTGCCCGACCCGTCCGAGGTGGACGGCCTGGTGGAGGCCGTGGCCCTCGTGGAGCCCGGCGACGAGCTCCAGCTCCCGCCGCGCGGCCTCACCCCGCGCTCGGCCGCCCTCATCGCCGTCGGCGAGGACCCGGTCGAGACCCGCCGCGCCCTGGACCGGGCCGAAGGGCTCTCCCGCACCGAGGTGACCGGCGCGAGCACCCACAAGCTCGGCGCCCGCGTCGAGAACGCCGTCACCCGCCGCTTCTTCGACCACGAGCGCACCGCCGCCCGCATGACGGTCTCCGGCGTCCGGGGCGTCGAGTGGTTCCGCTACGGCGCCGGCGGCGGCGAGGGCCTCAACCGGCCCGTCTTCCTCAGCGCCGAGGACGTCGCCGGCCTCGAACGCGACCTGAACGGCCTCTTCGAGCTCCTGAAGTCCGTCCCCGGGCGCCTCTTCGGCGGCGACCTGCGCGCCTTCGCCAAGGCCGTCGGCATGAGCGACACCCAGGCCGACCTGGTCCTGCGCGGCGCGGTCGAGGAGATCCCGCCGCTGTCCCGCGCCGACCTCTACCGCGAGACCGGCGGCTTCCGCCTCATGGAGCTGAACACCGGCACCTCGCTCGGCGGCTGGCAGATGGGCGAGTTCGCCCGCGCCCTGATCAAGGACGAGGAGTTCGCCGCCTTCGCCGCCGCCGAGGACCTGGTCTACCCCGACCCGCTGGCCCGCATCACCGACGTGCTGCGCCGCCAGGCCCCCTCCCTCGCCGGCGTCGAGCGCCCGCTGCTCGCCATCACCGACTGGCCCGACGGCTTCGAGAAGTCCAGGTGCTGGATGGAGTTCGTCGTCCCCGCCTTCAAGGACCTCGGCTTCGACCCGGTCGTCTGCCACCTCGGGGACTTCACCTACGAGGACGGCGGGGTCGTGTACGACGGGCGGCGCGTCGACGTCGTCTACCGGCTGTTCCTGCCCGGCGAGATGCCGGACGAGCCCCGCACGTACGAGCTCGTCAACCCGCTCCTGGACGCCGCCGAGGCCGGACAGGTCGAACTGTTCGCCTCGCTGGACTGCGAGCTGTACGGCAACAAGGGCAGCCTCGCCATGCTCAGCGACGAGCGGAACCGGGCCGCCCTCACCGAGGAGGAGCGTGACCTGGTCGACCGGATCCTGCCCTGGACCCGCTTCGTGCGCGACGAGAAGGTCACCTTCGAGGGCGAGAAGATCGACCTCCTGCCGTACGCCGTCGCCAACAAGGACCTCCTGGTCCTCAAGCCGACGCTGCTCTACGGCGGCGTCGGCGTCACGCCCGGCTGGACCACCGACCAGAAGGAGTGGGTGGAGAAGCTGCACCAGGCCGTCGGCGGGCCCTTCGTCCTCCAGCGCCGGCTGCTGCCGACCACCGAGCGGTTCCTCTCCGAGGACGGCGTCACCACCGAGGACATGGCCGTCGCCTACGGCACCCTCATGGTCGACGGGAAGTACGCCGGCACCCTGGCCCGGGGCGTCACCGACCCGGCCGTCGGCATCGTCAGCATGCTGCGCGGCGCCCAGATCGGCTGCGCCTTCCACGTGGCCGACCCGGCCTCCCGCGAGGAGGAAGCGTGACCGGGTCGCAGGACTCGCACGGCCCGCACGACCCGCACGACGCGAACGGATCGGACAGCTTGAACGGCTCCAACGGCTCGAAGAGCCTGAACGGCTCCAACGGCTCGGACAGTTCCAGCGGCTCGACGGAACCGGCCGACCCCACCGGGTCGGCCGGTCCGGCGGCCCCCGGCGACGGCGCACCCGCCGCCGCCGGGGGGCGCGAGCGCGGGGCGCTCTGGCGCGACGCAGAGTTCATGAAGTTCTGGACGGGCGAGGGCATCTCCCAGATCGGCGCCCAGGTCACCACCCTGGCGCTGCCCCTGACGGCGGTGCTCACCCTGGACGCGTCCTCCTCCCAGGTCGGCCTGGTGAACGCCGCCTCCTACGCCCCGTTCCTGCTCGTCACCCTGCTCGTCGGGGTCTGGGTCGACCGCGTCCGCCGCCGCCCGCTGATGATCACGGCGAACGTGGGACGCGCGCTGCTCGTCACGGCGGTGCCCCTGCTCGCCGTGGCGGACCTGCTGCGCATCGAGTTCGTGTACGTGGCGGCGCTCCTCATCGGGGCGCTCACCGTCGTCTTCGACGTCGCCTACCAGTCGTACCTGCCGACCCTCATCGGCAAGGAGCACCTGGTGGAGGGCAACAGCAAGCTCCAGGGCACCAGTTCCCTCGCGCAGATCGGCGGCCCCGGCCTCGCCGGTCTGCTCATCGGCTGGGTCACGGCGCCGTACGCCCTGCTCATCAACGGCGCCTCGTACCTGGTCTCGGTGGCCACGCTGCTCGCGGTCCGCAGGCCCGAGCCGCCGCCGGTCGTGCCCGAGCGGCGCACCGGCCTGTGGAAGAGCGTCGGCGACGGCATCCGCATCATCCGGGACAGCGCCCACCTGCGGGCCTGCGCCCTGCAGTCCGGCCTGTACAACTTCTGCTGGATGTCGCTCCAGACCGTCTTCGTGCTGTACGCGGCCCGGCGCCTGGACCTCTCCCCGGGGACGATCGGCCTGCTGCTCGGCACCGGCGCGGTCGGCTCGCTCGGCGGCTCCCTGGTGGCCCGGAGCCTCAAGCGGGCGATGGGCCTCGGGCCCGCGATCCTGGGGGCGCTCGTGCTGTGCTGCGCGGCCCCCGTGATCATCCCGCTGGCCCCCGCGAACGACGGGATCCTCACCCTCGTGCTGTTCGTCGCCGCGTTCGCGCTGATCGGCGCGGGCGGCACGATGGCCAACATCCACATCATCAGCCTGCGCCAGTCGATCACCCCGGACGAACTGCTCGGCCGGATGAACGCCGGCTACCGCTTCGTGTCCTGGGGGATGCTCCCGCTCGGCGCGCTCGTCGGCGGCTGGCTCGGTGACCTGATCGGCCTGCGCGAGACGCTGTTCGTGACCGCCGGGGCCTTCCTCTCGGCGGTCCTCGTGGTGCTGCTCTCCCCGGTCTGGCGGCTGAAGGACTTCCCGCCGCAGATCGGCGCGGAGCCGGAGGCGCCGGAAGGATCGGAGAAGACGGCGGTGGGGTCATGACGGGTGACGGCGACGGGACCGTGACGCGCGACGGCGGCGAGGGCGCGGCGGAGGGGGACTTCACGCGCCTCCTCGCCCGCCGCACCTCCTGGGGTCGCTCCGACGCCATCGACCGCATCCTGTCGGCCGCGAACGCGCCGGGCGTCCTGTCGATGGCCGGCGGCATCCCGGCCCCCGACAGCTTCCCGGTGGCCCGCCTCGCGGAGGTGACGGACCGGGTCCTCTCCCGGTCGGCCGCCTCCGCCCTCCAGTACGCCCCGACGGCCGGTACGGCGGCGATGCGGGAGGCGGTGGCCCGGCGCGCGGGCGAGACCGGCGCTCCGGTCGGCCCGGAGCGGGCGATGGTCACCGGCGGCAGTCAGCAGGGCCTGGACCTGGTGGCCAGGACCCTCCTGGACGAGGGCGACCTGGTGGCCCTGGACGACCCCAGCTACCTGGGCGCCGTCCAGTCCTTCCGGGGCGCCGGGGCCCGGCTCCTGCCGCTGCCCACGGACCGCGACGGCATGCGGACCGACGTCCTCGCGGAACGGCTCGCGGCCGGCGCCCGGCCCAAACTGGTCTACGTCGTGCCGCACTTCCACAACCCCACCGGCGGCGTCCTCACCACGGAGCGCCGCCGGGAGCTCGCGGCCCTGGCCGACCGGTACGGCTTCCTGATCGTCGAGGACGACCCGTACGGCGACCTGGCGTTCGAGGGGGAGCGGCTGCCGTCCACGGACGTGCACGGCGACCGGGTGGTCCGGCTGCTGAGCCTGTCGAAGACGCTCTGCCCAGGGTTCCGGGTGGCCGGACTCACCGCCCCGGCGGGCCTGCTGGGCGAACTGGTGGCGGTCAAGCAGAGCAGCGACCTCCAGACGAACACCTTCGGGCAGTACGTCCTCGCCGAACTCCTCGGCGACCCGGCGTTCCTGCCCGCCCACCTCGCCCGGCTGCGCACCCTGTACGGGGGCAAGGCGCGGGCGACGGCGGCGCTGCTGCGCGAGCGGCTGCCGTGGCTGGGCTTCGAGGACCCGCGCGGCGGCCTGTTCTTCTGGTGCTCCGTGGACGACCCCCGGGTCACCTCGGACCTGCTGTACGAGCACGCCCTGGCCCAGGGGCTCGCGCTCGTGCCCGGGGCGCCGTTCTGCATCGAGCAGGACGGCTCCCGGCTGCTGCGGCTCTCCTTCGCGACCCTCGACGAGGAGCAGCGGCGGGAGGGCGTCTCCCGCCTGGCGACGGCCTTCGACAAGGCGCGGGCCGACGCGTACTGAACCATCCCTTCCCGAGGACCGCACACGCCCCACCGGTGCGCGCCGAACCACCCTCCCGGCGCGCACCGCCCCGCACCGCCCCGCCCTTCCGACGACACGCAACGAAGGAGCACGGTCATGACGGCACGCACACACCCCTCGGTGACCGCCGACTCGCTGGTGGCCCGGCTGTTCCAGGTGGTCGACTCCCGCTCGTGGGACGCGCTCGGCGAGGTCTTCGCCGACGACGCGGTCTACGAGCGCCCCGGCTACCCGGCCCTGGAGGGCCTGGCCCGCATCCGCCACTTCTACGAGCACGAGCGGATCATCGCCTCGGGTGCCCACGAGGTCGACCAGGTCACCGGCGGCCTCGCCGCGGCGGCCTGCTGGGGCCGCTTCCGGGGCGCGAGCCGCGACGGCACGGCCCTGGACGAGGGCTTCGCCGACACGTACCTGGTCCGGGACGGCAAGATCGCGTACCGGAGGACGTACTTCTACCGCGCGGCGATCTGACGCGGGACCCGGGCCAGGCCGGTCCGCCCCGCTCACCGGCAGGCCCCGGTCACCGCCCGCCGGGGAGCCGACTCGGTTTGCAGCTCCCGGGCATGACAGGGATACGGGGAGGGGGCGGGGGCGGGCCAGGGAGCCTGCGCCGCGCGGGGCCCCGCCGGGGCGGCCCCCGCGGGAGCCGGTGACCTTGCCGGGGCGGGCGGCTCTCCCGGGACTCGCATCCCCCCGGGACCCGCGCCCCCGGGACTCGCATCCCCCCGGGACCCGCGCCCCCCGGGACCCGCGCCCCTCCCGGAACCGGCGGCCCCGTCGGAGCCCTCTACCCCCGTACCGCCCCCGTCGTCCCCCGTACCACCAGCTCCGCCGGGATCGTCTCGCGGCCGTCCGGCGGGAGTTCCGCCGCGTCCGTCGCCAGGTGGCCCGCCCGGGTCCCCGCCTCGTGCAGCGGGAGGTGGACGGTCGTCAGGGGCGGGACCGCGTCCAGGGCGCACGGCAGGTCGTCGAAGCCCGCCACGGACACGTCGCCGGGGACGTCCAGGCCCCGTTCCCTCAGGGCCGCGCAGACGCCGAGGGCCACCGTGTCGTTGGAGGCGACGATCGCCGTCAGGTCCGGTTCGCGGGCGAGGAGTTCGGCCGCCGCCGCGTGGCCGGAGGCCCGCTCGTACGGGCCGTGGACCGTCGGTCCCTCCGGGACGCCCGCCGCCGCGAGCGCCTCCCGGTGCCCCTCCATGCGGTGCCGGGTCGTCGTCCGGTCGGCCGGCCCCGCCACGTAACCGATCCTCCGGTGGCCGAGGGCGAGCAGGTGCTCGGTGAGCCGGCGCGCGCCGGTCCGGTGGTCGAAGACGAGGGCCGCCGCGTGCGCGTCGCCCTCCACCGGCGGGCGCCCGCAGAGCACGACCCGGGTCCCCGCGTCCGCCAGCCTGGACAGCTTGGCGGCCGTCGCCGCCAGCCGCTCCGGGTCCTCCAGGGAGCCGCCCATGAGGATCACGGCGGCGGCCCGCTGCCGCTGGAGCAGCGTGAGATAGGTCAGCTCGCGCTCGGGGGAACCGCCGGTGTTGCAGACGACGGCGAGCTTCTCGCCCCCGCCCCGCCCGGACGAACCCGCTCCGATCGCGGTCTGCGCCGCGCTCGCCATGATCCCGAAGAAGGGGTCCGCGATGTCGTTGACCAGCACGCCGACCAGGTCGGACGTGGCGGCGGCGAGGGAGCTCGCGGGGCCGTTGAGGACGTAGTCGAGGTCGGCCACGGCCTGCAGCACCCGCTCGCGGGTGGACTCGGCGACCGGGTAGTTGCCGTTGAGGACGCGGGAGACGGTGGCGGGGGAGACCCGAGCGCGGGCGGCCACGTCCGCCAGGGTGACGGTCATCGCGTGCGTACCTCCGGGGCCTTGTGGGGGGCGTTGTCCGCAGGCTAGCGTTCCCGCCTGTAGAAAGCGCTTTCTATCGCACGTGGAGCACCGGACGCCCGCGCACGGGGCACCCGCACGCCCGCGCGTGGGACATCCGGGCGACCGGCACGGAACAGCCGCACGCCCGCGCGTGGGAGACCCGCACGCCCGCGCGCGGCACACCCGCACGACCGCGCGTGGGACCCCCGGGCGCCCGCATGCAGGACACCCGTACGACCGCGCGCGGGACCACTCGGGGATCGCGTACAGGGCACCAAGGAAGAGGAACCCTCCATGACACGCAGGACCGTCCGCATCGCCATGAACGGCGTCACCGGCCGCATGGGCCACCGCCAGCACCTCGTCCGCTCGATCCTCGCCCTGCGCGAGCAGGGCGGCCTCGACCTCGGGAATGGCGAGACGCTGTGGCCCGAACCCGTCCTCGTCGGCCGCCGCGAGCCCGCCCTGCGCGCCCTCGCCGGGCGCCACGGCCTCACCGAGTGGTCCACCGACCTCGACGCGGTCCTCGCGGACGACACGGTCGACGTCTACTTCGACGCCCAGGTCACCTCCGCCCGCGCCGACGCGATCCGCCGCGCCGTAGCCGCCGGCAAGCACGTCTACACCGAGAAGCCGACCGCCGGGGACCTCGCCGAAGCCCTCGACCTCGCCCGGCTCGCGACCGAGAGGGGGATCAAGCACGGCGTGGTCCAGGACAAGCTGTTCCTGCCGGGCCTGCGCAAGCTCAAGCGCCTGGTCGACGGCGGCTTCTTCGGCGAGATCCTGTCCGTACGGGGGGAGTTCGGCTACTGGGTCTTCGAGGGCGACTGGCAGGAGGCCCAGCGCCCCAGCTGGAACTACCGCGCGGAGGACGGCGGCGGGATCGTCGTCGACATGTTCCCGCACTGGGAGTACGTGCTCCACGAGCTCTTCGGCCGGGTCACCTCCGTCAGCGCCCACGTCGCCACCCACGTCCCGCGCCGCTGGGACGAGCACGGCAAGCCCTACGAGGCCACCGCCGAGGACGCGGCGTACGGGATCTTCGAGCTGGAGGGCGGGGCCGTCGCCCAGATCAACTCCTCCTGGACGGTCCGCGTCCACCGCGACGAACTGGTCGAGTTCCAGGTCGACGGCACCCACGGCTCCGCCGTCGCCGGGCTGCGCGGCTGCCGCGTCCAGCACCGCTCGGCCACCCCGAAGCCGGTCTGGAACCCGGACGTCCCGGTGACCGAACCCTTCCGCGACCAGTGGCAGGAGGTCCCGGACAACGCCGACTTCGACAACGGCTTCAAGGCCCAGTGGGAGCTGTTCCTGCGCCACGTCGTCCTGGACGAGCCCTACCACTGGGACCTCCTCGCGGGCGCCCGCGGCGTCCAGCTCGCGGAACTGGGCCTGCGCTCGGCGACGGAGGGCCGCCGACTGGAGGTCCCGGAGGTGACGCGGTGACGCCGGCGCCGGGCCCGAAGGACCACCGCACCGACACCACGGAAGTGACCCGATGACGATCCGCCTCCCCGCCCCCGACGGCGGTCTCCGGACCTACGAGCCCCGCACCGACCCCCTGGCGCCCGTTCCGGCCGGCCCGCCGGTCTCCCGTACGGTCTTCTCCGCCGCGCACGTCGTCGCCGACCCGTACGCCGACACCACCCCCGACGGCCCCGCCGCCGTCGACTGGGACGCCACCCTCGCCTTCCGCCGCCACCTCTGGTCCCACGGCCTCGGCGTCGCGGAGGCGATGGACACGGCCCAGCGCGGCATGGGCCTCGACTGGGCGGGCGCGGCCGAACTGATCCGGCGCTCGGCCGCCGAGGCGAGGGCCGTCGGCGGCCGGATCGCCTGCGGCGCGGGCACCGACCAGCTGCCCCACGGCACCCTGCCGCAGATCCGCGCCGCGTACGAGGAACAGCTCGCGGTCGTGGAGGAGTCGGGCGCGCAGACGATCCTGATGGCCTCCCGCGCCCTCGCGGCCACCGCCACCGGCCCCGACGACTACCTCGACGTCTACGGCCACCTCCTGCGCCAGGCGAGCGAGCCGGTGATCCTGCACTGGCTGGGCCCGATGTTCGACCCGGCGCTCGACGGGTACTGGGGCTCGACCGACCTCGACGCGGCGACGGAGACCTTCCTCGGCGTGATCGCGGCCCACCCGGACAAGGTCGACGGCGTCAAGGTCTCCCTCCTGGACGCCCGGCGCGAGGTCGAGCTGCGCCGCCGCCTCCCCGACGGCGTCCGCTGCTACACGGGCGACGACTTCCACTACCCGGAGCTGATCGAGGGCGACGCACAGGGTTTCAGCCACGCCCTGCTCGGCGTCTTCGACCCGCTGGGCCCGCTGGCGGCGCGGGCGGTCCGCACCCTCGACACGGGCGACACGAAGGGCTTCCGCGCACTCCTGGACCCCACGGTGGCCCTGTCCCGCCACCTCTTCCAGCCCCCCACCCGCTACTACAAGACGGGCGTCGTCCTCCTGGCCTGGCTGGCCGGCCACCAGGACCACTTCACGATGGTCGGCGGCCTCCAGTCCGCCCGCTCGCTCCCCCACCTCGCGCGCGCGTACGAACTGGCCGACGGGCTCGGCCTGTTCCCCGACCCGGCCCTGGCGGAGTCCCGCATGAAGTCCCTCCTCACGGTCCACGGAGTCCCGCGATGAACCCCGACCGCTTCTCGGTCAACCAGATGACGGTCAGACAGCTCCCCCTCCCCGACCTCGTCTCCCACTGCGTCCGCCTGGGCATCCGCGGCGTGGGCCTGTGGCGCGAACCCGTCCGGCAGTACGGCGTGGAGGCGGCGGCCCGGCTCGTACGGGAGGCGGGCCTCGAGGTCACCACCCTCTGCCGGGGCGGCTTCTTCACCTCGGACGACTGGCTCGCCTCCAACCGCGCGGCGGTCGACGAGGCGGCGGCCCTCGGCACCGACACCCTGGTCCTGGTCTCCGGCGGCCTCACCCCGGCCTTCCCGGACCTGCCCGCCGCCCGGGCCCGCATCACGGAGGCGATCGGCGAACTGGCCCCGTACGCCGCGGAACACGGCGTCCGCCTCGCCGTCGAACCCCTCCACCCGATGTACGCCTCCGACCGCTGCGCCGTCTCCACCCTGGACCAGGCCCTGGAGATCGCCGAGCGCTTCCCGTCCTCGCAGGTGGGCGTGGTGGTCGACACGTACCACCTCTGGTGGGACGACCGGGCCCCGGCGGCGGTGGAACGCGCGGCCGCGACCGGCCGCGTCCACTCCTTCCAGCTCGCCGACTGGACCACCCCCCTCCCGGCCGGCGTCCTCAACGGCCGCGGCCAACTGGGCACGGGCGCGATCGACCTCCGCGCCTGGACCGCCCTCCTGGAGAAGACCGGCTACACGGGCCCGGTGGAGGTGGAACTCTTCAACGACACCCTGTGGGCGAGGGACGGGGCCGAGGTCCTGGAGGAGACGCTGGAACGCTTCCTGGCGATCTGAGGCCCCGCTACCTCGGGCCGCCCAGCAGGTCCCCGAGCCCGCCGCCCGCGCCGCCCTTCTTCGCGGCGCGCTTGGTGAGGACCGCGACGACGACGGGGACGAGGAGTTCGACCGCGCGGTTCGCGGTGGCCGGCGGGATGCCGGTGCGCTTCGCGACCGCATGGGCCGCCGGCTTCGCCAGCTTGGCGAGCACCCCGGCCATCAGACCGCCGCTCATCAGACCGCCGAGGGTCGCGACGCCCTGGAGCGGCGGTTCGGGGGAGGCGACCTCGTCCACGGCGGCGCGCACCTCGTCCGCGCTGCCGGGCTCGGCGGCGGCCTGCCGCAGTTCGCCGGAGAGCTCCGCCACCGAGCTGCCCACGACCTCCCGGGCCCCGGCCGCGTCCGTACCGAGGAGCCCGGCGATCTCGTGCAGCCGGTCGGCGCCCAGCTCGTCCAGGACGTCGTCCTGGAAGGAAGGATCCTGGAAGGAAGGTTCACTCATGCCGGAAACGCTACGTTTCATCCGTGCCCCCGGCATCCGGAACCGCGGGTTCTCCACAGCCCCGCCCGCCCTGTCCGACCCCTTCGCTACGGTCGACACATGTCCAACGAGGGTCGCGGTCCGGCAGTGGTCGAAGGGGTCCTGGAGCGGATCACCTATGCCAACGAGGAGACGGGGTACACGGTCGCCCGGGTCGACACCGGGCGGGGCGCCGGTGACCTCCTCACGGTCGTCGGCGCGCTGCTCGGCGCCCAGCCGGGGGAGTCGCTGCGGATGGAGGGCCGCTGGGGGTCCCACCCGCAGTACGGGAAGCAGTTCACCGTCGAGAACTACACGACCGTCCTGCCCGCCACCATCCAGGGCATCCGCCGCTACCTCGGCTCCGGTCTGGTCAAGGGCATCGGGCCCGTCTTCGCCGACCGCATCACGCAGCACTTCGGGCTCGACACCCTCGACGTCCTCGAAGAGTCCCCGGGGCGGCTCATCGAGGTCCCGGGGCTCGGACCCAAGCGGACCAGGAACATCACCGCCGCCTGGGAGGAGCAGAAGGCGATCAAGGAGGTGATGGTCTTCCTCCAGGAGGTCGGCGTCTCCACCTCCATCGCGGTGCGGATCTACAAGCAGTACGGGGACGCCTCCATCTCCGTCGTGCGGAACCAGCCGTACCGGCTCGCCGCCGACGTGTGGGGCATCGGCTTCCTCACCGCCGACCGGATCGCCCAGTCCGTCGGCATCCCGCACGACAGCCCCGACCGGGTGAAGGCCGGCCTCCAGTACGCCCTGTCGCAGTCCGGCGACCAGGGGCACTGCTTCCTGCCCGAGGAGCGGCTGATCGCGGACTCGGTGAAGCTGCTCCAGGTGGACACCGGGCTCGTCATCGAGTGCCTGGGCGAGCTGGCCGAGGACCCCGAGGGGGTCGTGCGGGAGACCGTGCCGGGGCCCGAGGGGACACCGGTCACCGCCGTGTACCTGATCCCGTTCCACCGGGCCGAGCTGTCCCTCGCCGGGCAGCTCCGGCGGCTGCTGCGGGCCGAGGAGGACCGGATGCCGGCCTTCCGGGACGCGCCCTGGGACAAGGCCCTGGCCTGGCTCGCGACCCGCACCGGCGCCTCCCTCGCGCCCGAGCAGGAGGAGGCCGTGCGGCTCGCCCTCACCCGCAAGGTCGCGGTCCTCACCGGCGGCCCCGGCTGCGGCAAGTCGTTCACGGTCCGCTCCATCGTGGAGCTGGCCCGCGCCAAGAAGGCCAAGGTGGTGCTCGCCGCCCCCACCGGCCGGGCCGCCAAGCGCCTCGCGGAGCTGACCGGCGCCGAGGCCTCCACCGTCCACCGGCTCCTGGAGCTCAAGCCCGGCGGGGACGCCGCCTACGACCGGGACCGCCCCCTGGACGCGGACCTGGTCGTCGTGGACGAGGCCTCCATGCTGGACCTGCTCCTGGCGAACAAGCTGGTGAAGGCGGTGGCCCCGGGCGCCCACCTGCTGCTCGTGGGGGACGTGGACCAGCTCCCCTCGGTCGGCGCGGGCGAGGTCCTCGGCGACCTGCTCGCCCCCGGCAGCCCCGTCCCGGCGGTCCGGCTGACCCGGATCTTCCGGCAGGCCCAGCAGTCCGGCGTGGTCGTCAACGCGCACCGGATCAACGCCGGCACGCCCCCGCGCACCGAGGGCCTGCCGGACTTCTTCCTCTTCGCCGAGGAGGAGACCGAGGACGCCGCCCGGGTCGCCGTGGAGGTCGCGGCCCGCCGCATTCCGGCCAAGTTCGGCCTCGATCCGCGCCGGGACGTCCAGGTCCTGGCCCCGATGCACCGGGGCCCGGCGGGCGCGGGCGCGCTCAACGGGCTGCTCCAGCAGGCCATCACCCCGGCCCGCCCCGACCTCCCGGAGAAGCGGTTCGGCGGGCGCGTCTTCCGCGTGGGCGACAAGGTCACCCAGATCCGCAACAACTACGACAAGGGGGAGAACGGCGTCTTCAACGGCACCGTCGGCGTCGTCACCGCCCTGGACCTCGTCGAGCAGCGCCTGACCGTGCGGACGGACGAGGACGAGGAGGTGCCGTACGACTTCGACGAGCTGGACGAACTCGCCCACGCGTACGCGGTCACCATCCACCGCTCGCAGGGCAGCGAGTACCCGGCGGTGGTGATCCCGGTCACCATGAGCGCCTGGATGATGCTCCAGCGGAACCTGCTCTACACGGCCGTGACCCGGGCCCGGAAGCTGGTCGTCCTGGTCGGCTCCCGCCGGGCGATCGCCCAGGCGGTGCGCACGGTCTCGGCGGGCCGCCGCTTTACCGCACTCGCCCACCGGCTCACAGGGGCGGCCCTCGTGTGAAAGATCACGGAGGGGTACCGGAACCGGGGCGAAGGGGGCAGGATATGAAGGTTGGCGGCACTCAGTGCCGCCAATTGGCCCAATGGTCGACCCCGAGTGCACTCTCCTGAGCCAAATGGGGGATGGTAGAGACAGTCAGGGCACCTCGAAGAAGAGGCACTACGTCGGTGAGGGATGACGTGAGCGACAACTCTGTAGTACTGCGGTACGCGGACGGTGAATACACCTACCCGGTGGTCGAGAGCACCGTCGGTGACAAGGGCTTCGACATCGGGAAACTCCGAGCCCAGACCGGTCTGGTCACCCTGGACAGCGGATACGGCAACACCGCCGCCTACAAATCCGCCATCACCTACCTCGACGGTGAGCAGGGCATTCTGCGGTACCGCGGCTACCCCATCGAGCAGCTGGCCGAGCGCTCCTCCTTCCTCGAGGTGGCGTACCTGCTGATCAACGGCGAGCTGCCCAAGGTCGACGAGCTGGCGACCTTCAAGAACGAGATCACGCAGCACACGCTGGTCCACGAGGACGTCAAGAACTTCTTCCGCGGCTTCCCGCGGGACGCCCACCCGATGGCGATGCTGTCCTCGGTGGTCTCCGCGCTGTCCACCTTCTACCAGGACAGCCACAACCCGTTCGACGAGGAGCAGCGCCACCTCTCCACGATCCGGCTGCTCGCCAAGCTGCCGACGATCGCGGCGTACGCGTACAAGAAGTCGATCGGCCACCCGTTCGTCTACCCGCGCAACGACCTCGGGTACGTCGAGAACTTCCTGCGCATGACCTTCTCGGTCCCGGCGCAGGAGTACGAGCTCGACCCGGTCGTCGTCTCGGCGCTCGACAAGCTGCTCATCCTGCACGCGGACCACGAGCAGAACTGTTCGACCTCCACCGTGCGCCTGGTCGGCTCCTCGCAGGCGAACATGTTCGCCTCGATCTCCGCCGGCATCTCGGCCCTCTGGGGCCCCCTGCACGGCGGCGCCAACCAGTCGGTCCTGGAGATGCTGGAGGGCATCCAGGCCAACGGCGGCGACGTCGACTCCTTCATCCGCAAGGTGAAGAACAAGGAGGACGGCGTCCGCCTGATGGGCTTCGGCCACCGGGTGTACAAGTCCTTCGACCCCCGCGCCAAGATCATCAAGGCGGCGGCGCACGACGTCCTCTCGGCGCTCGGCAAGTCCGACGAGCTCCTGGACATCGCGCTCAAGCTGGAGGAGCACGCGCTCTCCGACGACTACTTCGTCTCGCGCAACCTCTACCCGAACGTGGACTTCTACACGGGTCTGATCTACCGCGCCATGGGCTTCCCGACCGAGATGTTCACCGTGCTCTTCGCGCTCGGCCGCCTCCCCGGCTGGATCGCCCAGTGGCACGAGATGATCAAGGAGCCGGGTTCCCGCATCGGCCGCCCGCGCCAGATCTACACGGGCGAGGTCCTGCGCGACTTCGTCCCGGTCGAGGCCCGCTGAGCCGTACCGGTCGAGCCCCGCCGGCCCTTCGCGGCGCCCCGGCACCGAAAGGCCCGGTACCGAAAAGCGAGAAGCGCCCCGCTCCCCGATCCCCCCACGGGTCGGCGAGCGGGGCGCTTCCCATATCCCCGGTGCGGATTCCCCCCACGGGATCCGGGCCGGGCGTCTGCCGGCGCCAGCCGGTGGCTGCGCGGATCGGGCGCGACGCGGTATGCCGGGGTACGCGTACGGGAGGGCCGCTCAAAGCTCCCCGGTGCACGTGCCCCGGCCAACGCTTGCCTGGAACGTCCCCCAAGACATCCCATGAACGTCCCCCAAGACGTTCTCGGCATCGCCCACTTAGACCCACGAACAGCCCAGATGGTTACCCCACAATATCTGTGATCTAGGTCTCGGTGTGAAGGTCCTGTGCGTCACGTGTAAGTGAACTCACGTGAACCTCCGGAGCCGCAGGCTGTTGGACACGACGAACACGGACGAAAAGGCCATCGCGAGCCCCGCGATCATCGGATTGAGCAGTCCGGCCGCCGCGAGCGGCAGCGCGGCCACGTTGTAGCCGAAGGCCCAGCCGAGGTTCCCCCTGATCGTGGCCAGGGTCCGCCGGGAGAGCCGTACGGCGTCCGCCGCGACCCGCAGGTCGCCCCGGACCAGGGTCAGGTCGCCCGCCTCGATGGCCGCGTCCGTGCCCGTCCCCATGGCCAGGCCCAGATCGGCGGTGGCGAGCGCGGCGGCGTCGTTCACCCCGTCCCCGACCATGGCGACGGTCCGCCCCTCGCCCTGGAGCCGCCGGATCACCTCGGCCTTCCCCTCGGGCAGCACCTCGGCGAACACCTCGTCGATGCCGACCTCGTCCGCCACGGCCTCCGCGACCGCCCGGTGGTCCCCGGTGAGCAGCACCGGCCGCAGCCCCAGGGCGCGCAGCCGGGCGACCGCCTCGGCGCTGGTGTCCTTGACGGTGTCGGCGACGGTCAGGGTGCCCCGGGCCACCCCGTCCCAGGCGACGTGGACGGCGCCGGGCTCGGAGGCGGCTGGCGCCTCGATCCCCTCCGCCGCGAGCAGGGCGGCGCGTCCGACGACGACGAGCCGGCCGTCGACCGAGCCGCGCACCCCGAGCCCGGGGACGTTCTCGAAGGCCTTCGGCACGGGCAGCGGGCCGCACCGCCCGGCGGCGGCCTCCGCGACCGCGCGGGCCACCGGGTGCTCGGAGGAGTGCTCCAGGGCGCCCGCGAGCCGCAGCAGCTCGTCCTCGTCGGCGCCCTCGGTGCCGTACGTCCCGCCGTACACCCGGACTCCGGTGAGGCGCATGCGGCCGGTGGTGACCGTGCCCGTCTTGTCGAGGACGACCGTGTCGATCCGGCGGGTGGACTCCAGGAC
The DNA here is from genome assembly GCF_000716625.1 of Streptomyces bikiniensis. NCBI lineage: Bacteria > Bacillati > Actinomycetota > Actinomycetes > Kitasatosporales > Streptomycetaceae > Streptomyces > Streptomyces bikiniensis. The sequence goes on from NZ_JNXJ01000055.1 coordinate 32,267, forward strand.
CTCGGGGCCCCTGATCAGGATGCCGAGCTGGGCGCCCCGGCCGGTGCCGACCAGGAGCGCGGTCGGGGTCGCGAGGCCCAGGGCGCAGGGGCAGGCGATGATCAGGACGGCGACGGCGGCCGTGAACGCGGCCGTCGGGTCGTCCGTGGCGAGCAGCCACCCGACGAGGGTGCCGAGCGCGACCAGGAGCACCACGGGCACGAAGACGGCCGAGACGCGGTCGGCGAGCCGCTGCACGGCCGCCTTGCCGCTCTGCGCCTCCTCCACGAGCCGCGCCATCCGGGCGAGCTGCGTGTCGGCGCCGACCCGGGTGGCCTCCACGACCAGCCGGCCGGAGACGTTGACGCAGCCGCCGGTCACGGAGGAGCCGGGGGCGACGTCGAGGGGCAGCGACTCGCCGGTGAGCAGGGAGGCGTCGACCGCCGACGCGCCCTCGGTCACGGTGCCGTCGGTGGCGATCTTCTCCCCGGGGCGTACGACGAGGAGGTCGCCGGCCCGCAGCGCGGCGACGGGGACGCGCACCTCCGTACCGTCCCTGAGGACGGCCGCGTCCTTGGCGCCGAGCTCCATCAGGGCCCGCAGCGCGGCGCCCGCCTTCCGCTTGGCACGGGCCTCCAGGTACCGCCCGAGCAGGATGAAGGTGACGACCCCGGCCGCGACCTCCAGGTAGATCGCGGAGGAGCCGTCGGAGCGGTCCGCGGTGAGGTCGAAGCCGTGCCGCATGCCGGGCATGCCCGCGTCGCCGAGGAAGAGGGCCCACAGGGACCAGCCGAAGGCGGCGAGGGTCCCGACCGAGACGAGGGTGTCCATGGTGGCGGCGCCGTGCCGGAGGTTGGTCCAGGCGGCCCGGTGGAAGGGCAGTCCGCCCCAGACGACGACGGGGGCGGCGAGGGTGAGCGAGAGCCACTGCCAGTGGTCGAACTGGAGCGGGGGGACCATGGCGAGCAGGACGACGGGCGCGGAGAGGACGGCGGAGACGGTCAGCCGCCGGCGGAGGGGGACGGGCCCGGGATCTTCCGGGTTCTCCTCCGGGGCCCTTCCCGGGGTTTCCTCCGGGGCCTCCCGCTCCGGGATTTCCTGTACGGGTACGGGCTCGGGGGCCGGTGGCGGGGGCTCCTCGGCGGTGTAGCCGGTCTTCACGACGGTGGCGATCAGCTCGCCGGCCGGGAGGTCCGAGGGGTGCTCGACCCGCGCCTTCCCGGTGGCGTAGTTGACCGTGGCGGTCACCCCGTCCATCCGGTTGAGCTTCCGCTCGACGCGGGCGGCGCAGGAGGCACAGGTCATGCCACCGATCGTCAGCTCGGTGATCGTGGACGTCATCAGCGGTTCCAAACGGGAGCGGGGTCGTACCGGGCAACGGTACGACCCCGCGGGACGCCGGCGGTCCGGCGGTCGGACCGGCCCGTGGCCGGCCTCCGGTCAGACCAGCTCGTAGCCGGCCTCGTCGACGGCGGCGCGCACGGCCTCGCGGTCGAGCGGGGCCGCGGAGACGACGGTGACCTCGCCGGTCTTGGCGACGGCCGTGACGGAGGTGACGCCGGGGAGTCCGGAGATCTCGCCGGAGACGGCGCCCTCGCAGTGCCCGCAGGTCATGCCCTTGACCTGGTAGACGGTGGTGAGTTCGGTCTGCGTCTCTGCGGCCATGGCGTTCTCCTCGTAGGGTTCGGAGCCTTACGGAACCGAGCTTATACCCCTAGGGGGTATGAATTCCACTCGTGCGGGGTCGTGTCGCGCCGGGGTCCGCCGCGTCGGCCGGCACCCTGACCGACCCTTCGGCCGACTCCCCGACCAGGGGGGAGAGGTAGCGCAGGAGGAGCGTCTTCAGCTCGGTGACCGTGGCGTCCCGCTCGGGCCCCTCGGGCGCGGCGAGGACGAGGTCCAGGCCCCCCTTGAAGGCGGCGAAGGTCATCCCCGCGATCCGGCCCCGCTCGGCGGCGGAGAGGGTGGGCGCGTAGTGGCCGATCACCTCCCGCACCCGGGCGAGCAGGGTCCTGTGCAGCTCGTCGTGCTCCTCGGCGATCCGGCCGGGGACCTCGGAGCCGTGCATCAGGGCGAGGAAGGCGGGATTGGCGCAGTTGAACTCGATCAGCGGGTCCACGACCGCGTCGAGCATCTCGGGCAGCGGCAGGGCGAGGTTCTCCGCCGTGAACGCCTGGCCGTGGGCCTCCCGCATGTCGTGCAGGAGGCGTCCGCCCAGCTCGATCGCGATGGCCTCCTTGTTCGGGAAGTACTGGTAGAGCGTGCCCGGCGAGACGTGCGCCTCACGGGCGATCGCGTTGGTGCTGGTCGCCGTGTACCCGTTCGCGCAGAAGACGTCCGCGGCGGCCTGGAGCAACTGCGCGATGCGGCGCTCGCCCCGCGCCTGGCGGCGGCGCGGCTTCGGTTCTTCGGACATGGCCGTCCCCAGCCCTCCTCTAACCCGTTTGACAAATGCGAGTGGTCGCTCGCATTCTTGAAAAACACGAGTGGTCGCTCGTGTTTGCCAGTCTATGGCAATGGGGGACCCGTGCGTCCTGCCGGGAAGCGTGAGCGCACGGGTCAGGTGAAGGGGACACCGCGTCATGGCCGAAGTCAAGGAAACAGCACCCGGCGGGGCCGGTGGCGGGGGAGAAGCACCAGGTGGGGGCGGGTCCGGCGCCGGGAGGGGCGGGGAGGCCGACGCCCGGCCCGGGAGCGGCGGGGGACCCGGAGGACGGGGTGGCCG
>NZ_JNXJ01000056.1:0-32823 GCF_000716625.1 Streptomyces bikiniensis
ATGCCTAGTCTCGTGGGCTCGGAGATGTGTATAAGAGACAGCCCTGGAGGCCTGCGCCGGGACGCCGGAGAGGCGCTGGTAGGCGTAGGCCGCCGACACCAGCGTCATGTGGCGGTGCCAGCCGGGGAAGGAGCGGCCCTCGAAGTCCCGGATCCCGTGGTGCTCACCCATGGCGGCGACCGTGCCGGCCGCGCCCCCGAGCAGCTGCGCCAGCGCCAGCAGCTCCTCCATGCGGTGCTGGACGAGGTTGGTGAGCCAGACGCGTCCGGGCCGGCGGTGGGCGGGGTCCCACTCCGCGAAGAGCCGGCCCGGGGCGACCGTGCGGGTCCCGTCGGGCCGCAGGACGGGGGTCCTGGTGGGCACCGACACCACCTGGACGCGCCGCGGGCGCCCGTCCGGACCGACCACGGTCGTGATGTGCGGGTGCCGGACCCCGCCGCGCAGCAGCTTCTGCCGAGCGGTCTCCAGGGCCGGGCGGGCGCCCGCGGCCGCTCCCGCCGGGTGGACGGGCGACGGGTCGGGCAGCAGCCGCAGGTCGTCGGCGACGGCCAGGACGAAGCCGTACCCGCCGCCGTTCAGGCGCTCGACGACCGGATGGGCCCCTGCGGTGGATCCGACGTCCGCGACCACCGGGGCGGGCGCGATCGTCGAGTGCGCCGACAGCGCCTCCACCAGGCCCACCGTGTGGGCCCAGTGGGGCCGGAACGGCACCGAGTCCGGCACGCGCACCCTGCGCCGCGCCTCCGGGTCCTCCGCCCACGGCTCCGGCAGGTGCAGCCGCCACCCGACGGGCAGGTGCTCGCCGCCCCCGGAGAGGAACAGGCCGACGCTGAGCTGGCAGTTGACGGTGCGGTCGAGTTCGGGGACGAAGCGCCGGTGCACGCCCACCGAGTGGTTCCCCCGCTTGGGGAGCACCGCCGGGACGACGGTCCACGCGCGCGGGGTGAAGCGGCCGTCGATCCAGCGCACGAGCTCCTGCCGGGTCGCGTTCCAGTCCCAGGGGCTGGCGTTGACGAACTGCTGGAGCGACTGCGAGGCGGTGGCGGACGAGGTGACCGTCTCCGCCATGCGGCGCACCGACTTCCTGCCCCGCGTCGCCAGCAGCCCCCGCAGGTAGACCTCGGCCCACCTCATCTGGTCCGTGCGCGGGAGCTGCGCGAACAGCTCCTGGCTGAACGCCGAGATCGACGTGCGGTCACCCGCCGCCCCGCGGTCACCTGCCGTCCCGCGGCCGATCACCGTCCTGCGGTCACCCACCGCCCCACGGCCGATCGCCGCTCCACGGCCGATCACTCCTGTCGCGGCCATGCCGACACCCCCTCCATGTCCTCCACTCCGAACTGCCGACCCATAGAAGCATAGAGAACGTTCTCTTTTATTTCCCGAATCCCCTCCTACTTCCTGGAGTCGGGCCCCCGGCGGGGGCCGTGCGGCGCGAGGATGCGCCCGGGGGGTATCCGTATGACGGCAGAAAGAACCAGACGATGCAGGAGCGCGCCGCCCGCACACGCAGCGCACTGATCCGGGCGGCGGCCCTGGAGTTCGAGCACCGGGGCTACGAAGGCACCACGCTCTCCCGGATCAGCGAGAGCGCCCGCACGTCGATGGGCGGGCTGACCTTCCACTTCCGTACGAAGGAGGCCCTTGCCGACTCCGTGCGCTCGGCCTGCTGGGCGAGCACGGCACCCCATGTGGCCGAGGCGCTGACCAGTCCCGCGCCGCCGATGGCGGCCCTCGGAGGGCTCGTGACGGCGCTGATGCGGCTCCTGGAGACCAGCGTGGAGGCCCGTGCCGCGGCCCGCCTGGGGCGCGAGCTGCCCGGCTCCGGGACCGCCGGCCGCCCCGGGGCCCACGCGTGGCTGCCGGCCCTGAGGACGCTGCTCGCCCGCGCGCACGCGGAGGGGGAGCTGCGGGAGGGCGTGGCGCCCGGTACGGCCGAGGCGCTCGTCGTCCGGCTGCTCGAAGGCACCGAACTCGCCGCCCGCGGCCGCCACCGGCGGACGGGTGCGCGCGCGGACGCCGACGCCGCCCCGCCCCCGCCGTCGGCCGAGCAGGTGTGGGCCCTGCTGAGGACCGCGATCTCCGGCCCGCGAGACGGCGGTTGACCTCCGCCAACCGACGCACGGCGGTCGACCTCCGCCAACCGACGCACGGCGGTCGACCTCCGCCAACCGACGCACGGCGGTCGACCTCCGCCAACCGACGCACGGAGACGGTCGGCGTCGCCGAGGGGCTTCCTCCGCGACGCCGACCGTCCGACCGTCCGACCGTCCTCGTTTCGCGCCTCCGTTCACCGGCGGAGGGCCAACTCCCCCTGGATGTCGGCGAGCGAGCGGTTCTTCGTCTCCGGGACCCGCCGCAGGACGAAGACCAGCGCCCCCGCCGCCACCGCGGCGAAGAACCAGAAGACCCAGGAGACGCCCACCGCGTCGGCGACCGGCAGGAAGAGCTGGCCGACGACGAAGTTGGCCGCCCAGTTGACCAGCGCGCACAGCGCCCCGCCGCGCGCCCGCGCCTCGGGCGGGAACAGCTCGGCCGCCAGGATCCAGAACACCGGCCCGAGGCCGATCGCGAAGCTGCCGACGTACGTGATCATGCAGATCAGGGCGATCGTGTTGGTCGCCGGGCCGGACGGGACGCTCATCGCCGCGCCCAGGGTGACCAGCGACACCGCCATGCCCGCGAGCGAGAACAGCAGCAGGGGCCGGCGGCCGGCGCGGTCGACGAGCGGGACGGCCGCCACGGTCATCGCGACGTTGACCACCCCGACGAAGACCGCGTACTGGATGGAGTGGGTCGCCGGGAGGCCGGCCCGGGCCATGATGCTGGGGGCGTAGTAGATGATGCTGTTGATCCCGCCGAACTGCTGGACGGCCGCCAGCGTGAGGCCGATCAGGAGCGCGCGGCGCACCGCCGGACGGGCCCACGGCAGCGGGCCGGCCGTCCCGCCCGGGCGGGCCCCGGACGGCTCCCCCGCGCCCCGGCGGAGCCATTCCGGGCTCTCGGGGATGAAGAGGGTGCCCACCAGCATGGCCACGGAGGGGATCAGGCCCACGGCGAACATCGCGCGCCAGTCGGCGCTGCCCGCGAAGGCCAGGTTCACCAGGTACGACACCAGGATGCCGACGGTGAGCAGGACCTGGTTGGCCGTCACCAGGCGTCCCCGCAGCCGGGGCGGGGCGATCTCGGCGAGGTACAGCGGGACGACGGTGGAGGCGCTGCCCACGGCCAGGCCGAGGATCGTCCGGGCCGCCACCATGGTCGCGAAGTCGCGGGCCACGACGGCGGCGGCGAGCCCGAGCGTGAAGGTCGCCGCCACCGCGACGAGGACGCGCTTGCGCCCGAACCGGTCGGCGGGCCGCCCGCTGCCCAGGGCGCCGGCGGCCGCGCCGAGCAGCAGCGCCGAGATGACCGTCCCCTCCTGGAAGGAGGTGAGGGCGAAGTCCTCCTTCAGGAAGAGCAGCGCACCGGAGATCACGCCCGTGTCGAAGCCGAACAGCAGCCCGCCGAGGGCGACGACCGCGGTGGCCGCGCCCAGGCGCTTCGGCGCCCCCGGCTCCGGGGCCCGTGACGGACGCGGAGCCCGTGACGGGCGCGGGTGGTCCGCCGTCCGCGGGTGGTCCGCCTTCCGCGTCACGGGGGTCGGCGAGCGGGGCGCGAGCGACGGGCCGAACCGGCGGGAGAGGTCCTGCGGGCTCACGAGGCACCCCCGGCGACCAGTGTCCTGTCCCGCGAGGGGCGCGACGGCCCCGTGACCGCGGCGGGCGCGGCGTCCGCTTCCACCGGTTCTCCCTCCAGTTCCCGCACGACCTCGTCCGGGCGGATGCCGAACCACCTGAGGCAGGCCTCGAAGTGCTCGGCCCGCGCGTCCGCCTCCTCGTCCGCCCGGGCCGGGCCGGGCCGCAGGTCCGTCGCCGCGTCGAACGCCTCCGCCGGTACGGCGAGGGTGGCGTCCGCCGCGCCGAGTCCGGCGGTGTAGCCGGCCGGGGCGCCGTCGGCGGGCGCGAGGTCGCCGAGCTCCGTCCAGACCAGGCGCAGGGGGCGCGCGCCGGCGGCGGCGAGCGCCTTCCAGGCCGGTGAGGTGCGGGGGTCGAACAGCCGGGCGCCCGCCCGCTGGGCCAGTCGGGCGGCGAGCAGGGCCGCGGTCCCCCGCAGGGCCTTCGCCTCCTCGCCGCCCGCCCGGTCCAGGAGCGCGTCGATCCGTACGTCGAGGGGCCGCAGTCCGAACGCCACCGTCGAGGCGAGGGCGGCCGGGTCGCGGCCCTCGGCGTGGGCCCGGGTCAGCGCCGCGAGGTAGGCGGCGGCCGCCTGCTCGTACCGGCGGGCGGAGAAGCAGGTGGCCAGGTGGACGGGGAGGCCCCGGCCGAGCAGGACCTCCATGGCGGCGACGCCCGCGTCGTTCGCCGGCAGGGCGACGGCCCGGTTGGGGCGGTCCACCCGGTCGGCGAGGGACGCCGCCCCGCGGACCAGCCCGGCGGCGTCCGGTGCCGGGCGCGGCCCGGAGGGCGGGGAGGGGTGCGGGGAGGAGGCCGGGGACGGGAGGCCGAGCACCACGGTCCCCCGGCGGCCCCCGGTCCGGTCGTGCAGGGGGCGGAGCGCGTCGCACACCCGCCGCGCCGCGGCCACGCCGGCCTCCGGGCCCAGCCGGGCCCCGGCGATCCGGCCCGCGGCGCCCATGGCCGCGAGCCGTTCCGGCCGCGCGCGCTCCGCCGCGGCGTCCTTCAGGTCGAGCCAGAGCGCCACGGTCCCGGTGGCGGGTCGCCTCCGTACGCTGCTCGTGTTCACGGTCCCTCCCGGGGAGTGTCGTGTGGATGGTGCGGGACGCCCTCAGCCATGGGTGGCCAGACGCCGCGGGTCGTGGAGCACGGCGGCGACGTCCGCGAGGACCCGCGAGCCGAGCTCCCCGTCGACGAGCCGGTGGTCGAAGGACAGGGCGAGCGTGGTGACCTGGCGGGGCACGACCCGGCCCCGGTGGACCCACGGGCGGGGGCCGATCGCGCCGAGGGCGAGGATCGCCGCCTCGCCGGGGTTGAGGATCGGGGTTCCCGTGTCGATGCCGAAGACCCCGATGTTGGTGACGGTGAGGGTCCCGCCGGCGAGGTCGGCCGGCGTGGTCCGGCCCTCGCGGGCGGTGGTCACGAGGCCGTCGAGGGCGGCGGCGAGCCGGGGCAGGGTGAGGGACTGCGCGTCCTTGACGTTGGGCACGAGCAGTCCGCGCGGGGTCGCCGCGGCGACGCCGAGGTTGACCCGGTGCTTGAGGACGATCTCCTGCCGCTCCTCGTCCCAGGAGGCGTTGATCTCCGGGTGGCGGCGGACGGCGAAGAGCAGGGCGCGGACGGCGAGGAGGAGCGGGCTCACCCGGACGCCGGCGAACTCGGGATCCTTCCTGAGGCGTTCGACGAGCTTCATGGTGCGGGTGACGTCGACCGTGACGAACTCCGTCACGTGGGGGGCGCCGAAGGCGCTGGCGGTCATGGCCCGCGCGGTCGCCCTGCGAACGGCGGTGGCGGGGACCCGCGTCTCGTACGCCTCCGCCGGGACCGGGCCGGGGGCCGCGGGGGCGGAAGCCGCGGGGGCGGGCGCCGCAAGGCCGGGAGCCACCGGCCCGGAGGCCACGAAGCCGGAAGCCACCGAACCGGGGGCCACCGAACCGGGGGCCACCGAACCGGGGGCCGGGGAGCCGGAAGCCGCAGGGCCGGACGCCACCGAACCGGGAGCCGCCGGGCCGGGAGCTCCCGCCGGGCCGGCGGACGTCGCCGCCGCCGTGCGGACGTCCTCGCGGGTGACGTCCCCGTGCGGTCCGCTGGGGCGTACCCGGTCGAGGTCCACCCCCAGGTCCCGGGCCAGCTTCCGCACCGGGGGCTTGGCCCGCGGCCGGTCGGCGCCGCGGCCGGCCGGGGCGGGTGCCGGAGCCGCGCGGCGGGGGCGGCGGGCGGTCGGCGCGGCGGCCGCCCCGTACCCGACCAGGACCGGCGTGCGGACGGGCTCCTCCGGGGGCCCTGCGGCGTCCGGGGGCCCTGCGGCGTCCGGGGGCCCTGCGGCGTCCGGGGGCGCGACGGTGATGATGACCTCGCCCACGTCCACCGTCGCCCCTTCGGGGAAGCGCAGTTCCCGCACCACCCCCTCGAACGGGACGGGCAGTTCGACCACGGCCTTGGCCGTCTCGATCTCGCAGACCACCTGCCCGTCCGTCACCGTGTCGCCCGCGCCGACGTGCCAGCGGACGATCTCGGCGTCCTGCAGTCCTTCACCGACGTCGGGCAGGCGGAACTCCTGGTACCGGACCTTGGTGTCCGTCATCTTCGGCAGAGCCCCTTCACGCGGCGAGCGCTCGGTCGACCGCGTCGAGGACGCGGTCGAGCCCGGGGAGGTACTCGTCCTCCAGCCGGGACGGCGGATAGGGAGTGTGGAAGCCGCCGACCCGCAGGACGGGCGCCTCCAGGTGGTAGAAGCAGCGCTCGGTGATCCGGGCGGCGATCTCCGCCCCGGCGCCGAAGAAGACCGGCGCCTCGTGCGCCACGACGAGGCGGCCCGTCCGGCGGACCGAGCGGTCGACGGCGTCGAAGTCGATCGGGGAGATCGAGCGGAGGTCGATCACCTCGAGCTCGTGGCCCTCCTCGGCCGCCACCGCCGCGGCGTTCAGGCAGGTCGCGACCATCGGCCCGTACGCCACCAGCGTGAGGTCCGTGCCCTCGCGCACCACGCGCGCGCGGGGCGGGCCGGGCCGGGCGGCGGGCCGGCGGTCGACCTCGCCCTTCTCGTAGTAGCGCCGCTTGGGTTCGAGGAAGACCACCGGGTCGTCGCTCCGGATCGCCTCCCGGAGCATCCAGTACGCGTCGGACGGGGTGGCGGGCGACATGACCCGCAACCCGGCGACGTGGGCGAACAGCGCCTCCGGCGACTCCGAGTGGTGCTCCACGGCGCCGATCCCGCCCCCGTAGGGGATGCGGATCACGACCGGCAGCCGCACCTTGCCCCGCGAGCGGGCGTGCATCTTGGCCAGCTGGGTGACGATCTGGTCGTACGCCGGGAAGACGAACCCGTCGAACTGGATCTCCACGACCGGCCGGTAGCCGCTCAGCGCGAGGCCGATCGCGGTGCCGACGATGCCGGACTCGGCCAGCGGGGTGTCCATCACCCGGCCCTCGCCGAAGTCCTTCTGCAGTCCGTCGGTCACCCGGAACACCCCGCCGAGGCGGCCGATGTCCTCCCCCATGAGGAGCGTCCTCGGGTCCTCGGCGAGGGCGGCGCGCAGGGCGGCGTTGAGCGCCGCCACCAGGGTCGTCCGCTCGGGGCCCGCCGGCGTGGACGTCGTCCCGGTCATGTCAGCCCTCCTGGACGAAAGCGGCCCGGTAGACGTCGAACGCGGCGCGTTCCTCGTCCACCAGGGCGTGCGGTTCGGCGTAGACGTGGTCGAAGAGCTCGTGGACGCCGGGTGCGGCCATGGACCGGACGCCCTCGCGGACCCGTGCGGCCAGCTCCTCGCCGGCCGCCTCGGTCGCGGCGAAGAAGGCGTCGTCCGAGGCGCCCTCGGCCCGCAGCAGGCGTTCGAGCCGCAGCAGCGGGTCCTTGGCCCGCCAGCTCTCCACCTCGGCCGCGTCCCGGTAGCGGGACGGGTCGTCGGAGGTGGTGTGGGCCCCCATGCGGTAGGTGAACGCCTCGATCAGCGTCGGGCCCTCGCCCCGGCGGGCGCGCTCCAGGGCCCACCGGGTCACGGCGAGGCACGCGAGGACGTCGTTGCCGTCGACCCGGACGCCGGGGAAGCCGAAGCCCCGCGCCCGCTGGTGCAGCGGCACCCGGGTCTGGCGCTCGTTGGACTCCGAGATCGCCCACTGGTTGTTCTGGCAGAAGAACACCACGGGGGCGCCGTACACGGCGGCGAAGTTGAACGCCTCGGACACGTCGCCCTGCGCGGTGGCGCCGTCGCCGAAGTAGGCGACGACGGCGGACTCGGAGCCGTCCTTGGCCAGGCCGAGGGCGTACCCGGTGGCGTGCAGCGTCTGCGAGCCGATGACCAGGGTGTACAGGTGGAAGCGGTGCTCCGCCGGGTCCCAGTCGCCGTGGTCGACGCCCCGGAAGAGGCGCAGGAGCGCGAGCGGGTCCATGCCCCGGCCCAGCGCGACGGCGTGCTCCCGGTAGCTGGGGAAGGCGTGGTCGTCGTCCCGCAGGGCCCGTACCGAACCGACCTGGGCGGCCTCCTGCCCGAGCAGCGACGGCCACAGGCCCAGCTCGCCCTGGCGCTGGAGGGTCACCCCCTCCGCGTCGAACCGCCGCGCCAGCGCCATGTCCCGGTAGAGGGACCGCAGTTCCTCCGGGGAGAGGTCGATCGAGTGCTCCGGATGCGGCACCCGGGTGCCGTCCGGCGCCAGGAGCCGTACCCCGTCCCCGGTCACGCCCCGCTCCCGATGCCGAGACCGGCCATCGACGCCGCCACGGCCTTGACGAGCGAGGACGCCCGCTTGTCGTCGGGGCCGAGGGCTATGAGCCGGTTCATCACGTACGAGACGCCCGCGCGGGCGCGCGGCCAGGCCTGGTTGGCCGAGCCGCCGGCCCCGTCGTGGCCGAAGGAGTCGCCGTCGACGCCGGGGCGCGGATTGGTCCGCAGCCGGTAGCCGCCCCCGCCGTACACCATGGGGACGTCGATGAGCTGGTCGACCTTGCTGACGCGCGGGGCCCGCGCCTCGTCGAGCAGCCGGCGGGAGAGCAGGACCGGCTCCTCGTCGTGGGGGCGGGCCGCGTCGGCGGCGAGGATGCCGTAGAAGGTCGCGAAGGCGCGCGCGGAGCCGATGACGTTGGCGGCGGGGATCAGGCCGAAGCGGCGGTCCGGGCGGTTCCAGATCTCCTCGTCCTCCGGGAACGGGACCGGGTTCTGCCAGATGCGCCGGGTGAGCGGGTCCTCGCTGGTGAAGTAGCCGCTGAACTGGGCGCGGAAGCCGGTCCCGTACTCGGTGCGCGCCACCGTGTGCGCCAGCTCGCGCGGGACGCCGAAGGAGATGTCGAGTCCGTGCGGGCCGGCGATCTCCTCGGCGAAGAAGCGGTCGAGGCGGCGTCCGTCGACGCGGCGGATCACCTCGGCGACGATCCAGCCGGTCGCGTACGGGCCGTAGAGGATGCCCTCCGCGCGCGGGTCGCTCTCCTGCGGCTGGTCGGCGAGGAGCTTCGCCATCTCCTCGGGGCGCGCCAGGTCGTCCTGGGTCAGCGGCGCCGCGACGGCCGGCATCCGGGCCGTGAAGGTCACCACCTCGCGCAGGGTCACCCCCTCCTTGCCCTCGGCGGCGAACTCGGGCCAGTAGTGGGCGACCGGACGGTCCAGGTCGACGACGCCGCGGTCGACGAGGAGGAGCAGGGCGGTGGCGAGGACGCCCTTGCTGCCGGAGAAGATCAGCTGGCGCGTGTCGCCGCCCCACGGGACGCCGCGGGTGGGGTCGGCGGAGCCGCCCCAGAGGTCGACGACGAGCTCGCCGTCGAGGGTCACGGCGACGGCCGCTCCCTGTTCGTCCCGCTCGGCGAAGTTGCGGGCGAACTCCTCGCGGACGGCCTCGAATCCGGGGGCGACGTGGCCGTGAATCAGCGTTTCCTGGTCTGTGGACATGACGAAGGCACTCCGATCGGAGGGGATGGGGAGGGAGGTGGGGGGTGAGAGGGGGGTGGGAGAGGAGGGCGGGTCAGCTCAGGGCGGGTACGGGGGCGGGCGCGGGGGCCGGCAGCACCAGGCGCAGGCCGTCCTCGTCCGAGGCGGCGCAGGTGACGCCGGTGAAGTCGGCGACGCGGGGGCGCCCCCGGGCGGCGGAGCCGTCGTACGCGCCCACGACCACCGGGAAGCAGCCGGCGGACCGGGCGGCCAGCAGGCCCAGTTCGGCGTCCTCGAAGACGACGGCGGCCGAGGGGCTGACGCCGAGGCGGGCCGCGGCGGCCTCGAAGCCCTCCGGCGAGGGCTTGCCCTCCCGTACGTCGTCCGCGCTGATCAGGACCTCGGGCAGCGGAAGTCCGGCGGCCTCCATGCGGCGCACGGCCAGCTCCCGGCCCGCGGAGGTGACGAGCGCCCAGCGGTGCGGCGGCAGCGCCGCGAGGAGTTCGGCGGCCCCCGGCACGGCGACGGTGCCGCGGGTGTCGGCCGTGTCCCGGGCGACGAGCCAGGCCGTCTCCGCGGCCACGTCGGTGCCCGGCGGGGCGTGCGCGGCGACGGTCTCCACCGTCCGCTGCCCGTGTGCGGAGGCCAGGATCTCGGCCGCGTCGAGGCCGTGGCGCGCGGCGAACCGGTGCCAGGTGCGCTCCACGGCGGCGGTGGAGTCCACGAGCGTGCCGTCCATGTCGAACAGCAGGGCCTGAGCGGTCAGTACGAGGGGCATGGCTGTGCCGCCTCCATTCGTCGTCGGTCCAGCCGGTGGGCGAACGCCCGGGCCCGTGCGAGGTCCGCGCGGAGCCGGGCCCCGTCCCCGTCGCGGTGGTCGTTCTCCAGGACGACCGCGCGCACGCCCGGCAGGCGGCGCGCCACGGCGTCGACGGTCGCGTCGACGCGTCCGTCGCCGTCGCCGAGGAGCGGGGTGGCGGCGGTGCCGGCGCGCCCGTCCTTGAGGTGGATCTGGTCGGCGAGGAAGGGGGCCGTCGCCTCCACCAGGCCGGGTACGTCGAGGCCGGCGCCGACCGGGTTGTAGCTGTCGAGCAGCAGCCGGAACGCCGGCGAGCCGACCTCCTCGACGAGCCGCAGGGCCAGGTGCGGGGGCAGCACGTTCTCGTTCGCCAGGAGCAGGCCGCGGGCCCGTGCCCGCTCGGCCGCCCAGCGCAGCACCTCGGCGGTGCGCCGCAGGGCCGGCTCGCCGTCGATGGCGCTGCGCCGGAAGCTCGGCACGAACACCAGCGGGACGCCGAGCTCCCGTCCCACGTCGAGCAGCCGGCGGAGCACCGACCGCACCCGCGCGGCGGCCAGGGTGCCCGGCTCGGCGGTGAGGCCGAGGTCGTTGAGCACGTTGGCCGCCACGCCGAGCGGGGTGACGCCGGCGGCCGCGGCGGTGCGGCGCAGCCGCCCCACCGTGCCGCCGACCGTCCCCGGCCGGTCCAGCCAGGGGCCGCGCCCGGGTCCGCCGAGGTCGAACTGGAGGCCGTCGACGCGGTACTGGAAGGCCAGGTCCACGGCCGCCTCGCCGCGCACGGGGAGCCGCCAGTCGACGAGGCCGGTCAGCGGGAGGCTCATGACGGGGCCCCCGTCCGTACGGCGAGCTTCACCAGCCGCCGTCCGGCGACGGTCCGGCCCTCGTCGCGGGCGAGCCCGGTCAGGATCCCGGCGGCGCCGGCGAGGTCCGTCTCGTGCGTCACCAGGTCCCGGTAGCGCTCCGGGTCCCGGCACAGTTCGGCCGCCGCGTACTCCAGGTGCTCGTTGGCCACGCCGCGGTGGCCCAGGACGGACACCTTCCGGCCGTCCGCCGCGGTGAGCCGTCCGACGACGGGCGGCACGGGCAGTCCGCCGCAGTTGGCGGCCCGGACCTCGGCCAGGTCGACGCCCGGGAACCGGTCGCTGAACGCGGGCCGGCGCAGCCCGCCGACGAGGTCGACGGCGACCTCGGCGCCCTCCGTGACCGCCAGGGCCAGTTCGAGGCCCGGGAGGGTCGCCGGGGCCGGGGTGGCGACGAGGACCGCCACCCGTCCCCGGTCCAGCGTCCCGGCGAGCGCCCCCGCCTCCAGGTCCTCCCGGCGGACGGGGTGGTCGGCCCGGTGCGGCGCCCCCGCGCTCCACTCCAGGCCCTCCCGGGTGTGGTGCACGTGGACGGTCCGCACGGGGCGGCCGAGCCAGCGCCCGGCGGCGCGCACGGCCAGGTGGCCGACGGTGCCGTCCCCGATGACGAGCAGGGTGTCGGGGTCGTGGGCGCGCAGGGCGAGCAGGGCGTACCGCACGACCGCCAGCGGCTCGATCAGGGCGGGCAGGTTCCCGTCGGGGACCTGCTCCAGGGGGACGACGAGGCCGTCGCGGACGGCGTTCTCCGGAATGAGCATCCGGGCCTGGAGCATGCCGTCCACGTTGTGCCCGAGGAGGAACGACGGGTCGGAGGGGTGCGTGGGGTTGACGACGACGCGGGCGCCGGGGACCAGGCGCGGATCGGCCACGCCGGGGCCCGCCTCCACGATCCGGGCCACGCCCTCGTGGCCGAGGACCGGGGCGCCGTCGTCGCGCAGCCCCCGCAGGATCTGCAGGTCGGTGCCGCAGACCCCGGCGACGAGGGGCGCGACGCTGAGCTCCCCGGGGCCGGGCGCGGGTGTGGGCCGCGGGCGCAGCCGCGTCGCGTCCCCCTCCCGTACGACGGCGGGGTGCGTGGCGCCCGCGCCCGTACCGCTCGCGTCCGCTTCCGTACCGCCTCCGTCCACTCCCGTACCGTCCGCGTCCGCGTCCGCCGGGCCCCGGTCGGGGCCGGCGGCGGGCGATTCGCCGTCCAGGGCCGCGAGGCCCGCCCCGATGAGGCCGTTGGCCTCGCCCGGGGAGCAGACCGTGATGCGGTCGGTCACCCAGTCCGGCGCGCGCTCCCCGGTGAGGTACAGGCCCTCGCGCCGGAGGTGGCCGAGGACCGACGCCCGGTAGTGCGGGCCGAGACCGCCGGGCACGCCGCCGCTGAGGGCGAGCTCGTCCAGCTCCGGGTCGAGGCAGAGCGCGCTGCGCAGCACGTCGGCGACGGGCGCGGTGGACGCGTCGAGCAGTTCGGCCGCGAGGTCGTCGCCCGCGTCCAGGGCGGCCCGGAGCGCCGGCTCGAAGGCGGTGCCCTCCGCCGTCGCGCGGCCCAGGAGCGACCGCTCCCAGCGGTCGGGGACGCGCTCCCGCAGGACGTCGGCCATCCGGCGGAGGCCGGGCCCCGAGGCGTACGAGGAGACGTGGCCGGGCCGTCCGCAGTCGCAGAGCAGCTCGACGGGTCCGCCCGCCAGCCGGGCCGTCGCGGGCAGGTGGCCGACCTCGCCCTGGAGTCCGCAGCCGTCCGTGGCGATGGTGCCGCTGCGCAGGTCCACGGTCCGGCAGGCGATGCCGGAGCTGACGGTCATCAGGAGCACCTTGCGGTGGGCCCGGCGGTGCGGCGCGGAGACGAAGTGCAGCAGCGCGGCGGTGACGTCGTTGACGACGTGCCACCGGACGTCGGGGCGCCGGGCGCGGAGCTCGCCCCGCAGGTCCAGGGGCGTGGTCTCGTCGCCGAACAGCGGTGCGGAGCCGTAGACGGTGCCGCTGCGGTGGTCGAGGGCCGCGCCGAAGGAGACGCCGGCCACGGCGCCGCCGGGCCCGCGGGGGACGGCCGCGCAGATGGTGCCGAGGAGGCGTTCCCGCAGCTCGGCCACGGGGGTGCCGGGGTTCCTCAGCCGGCTCGGGGACGGCTGGTCCAGGACCTCGCCGAGGCCGCCGCCGGGCGACCAGGCGGCGCTGCGCACATGGGTGCCGCCCACGTCGAGGACGGTGATCGGGCCGGGCGTGCTCACCGGCCCGGTCCGTCCGCGCGGGCCGCGTCCGCGTACGCCCGGACGAACTCCAGGGCGCGGGCCAGTTCGTCGGCCGTGATGTCGTTGACGAAGACGCAGGAGCCGATTCCGTCGGTCAGCGGCAGGCGCTGGAGGCCGTCCCGGTGCTTGACCGCGTCGGCGAGGCCGACCTCCAGGAGTTCGGGGGTGAACACCGGGTGGGTCAGCGGGAGTCCGCAGCCGGCGATGAGGGCGAGGGCGCGGTGGGCGTCGCCCTCGGACAGGTACCGCCGTCCGACGGCCAGGGCGAGGCAGACGGCCATGTCGACCGCGACGGCCTCGCCGTGCAGCAGCGGCGGGTCGGCGCGCAGCTCCAGGGAGGGGCTGAAGGTGTGCCCGTAGTCGACCGAGCGCTCCAGGACGCTCTCCCAGAGGTTGGGCTCCAGCTCGTCCAGCATGCCGGCGATGGCCCGGGAGACGACCTCGCTCATCGCCGCCCCGCAGTCGGCGAGCGCGTGGTTGGTGATCCGGGTGACGTTCTCCTCCAGGAGCTCGAAGAGCGCGCCGTCCTTGATGAGCGCCATCTTGATGATCTCGGCGAGTCCGTTGGCGATGTGCCGGGGCTCCACCGTCCGCAGGAACTCGGGGTCGATGAGGGTGACCTCGGGGGCGAAGTAGGTGCCCAGGCGGTTCTTGTGGGTGCCGTGGTTGACGCCGGTCTTGACGCCGACGCCCGCGTCGACCTGGCCGACGAGGGTCGTGGGGACCCGCACGTAGGGGGCGCCCCTGCGGTAGAGGCTCGCGGCCATCCCGACGACGTCCATCAGGACGCCGCCGCCGACCACGACGACGCGTTCGGTGCGGCGCAGGATGCCCATGTCGGTCATGGCCCTGGTCACCTCGACGACCTGGTCGAGGTTCTTGGTCTCCTCGTCGCCGGGCATGACCTTCCAGACCGCGTCGACCCGCCAGGCGTCGAAGTAGCCGCGCAGGCCGGGGCCGTAGAGCTCGTCCACGGCCCGGTCCACGACGACGAGCGTGCGGACGGTCCCGCGGCCGTCGGCGCCGACCGAGCGGGCGAGGACGGGGTTGGCCGGGTTGAGGAGTCCCCGGGTGAGGGAGACCTCGTAGCCCACCGGCATCCGGGACTGGACGTACCAGGTCAGGCCGGGCGGGCGGGGGATGTCGAAGGCGGAGGTGAGGCTGCTGCCCGGACGGGCCGTGGTGATCTCGGTCATCGCTGGGGGTACTCCGGTCTGAAGGTCGGGACGAGGAGGCGGGACGGGGCCGGTGTGCCCCGTCCCCGCCGGCCCGGGGGTCTCCCGGACCGGCGGGGGCGGAACGGATTCCGGCGGGGGGTCACCCGGCCGGAGGAGGGGGCGCGATCACGCCTCGGGGGCGCCCAGGGGTGCGGGCAGGGCGTCCAGTTCGGCGACGTCCTGGTCGGTGAGGTCCAGCGCCGCGGCACCGGCGTTCTGGACGAGGTAGCGCTCGGTCTTGGTGCCGGGGATCGGGACGACGTGCTCGCCCTTGGTGAGGAGCCAGGCCAGCGCCACCTGCGCCGGGGTGGCCTCGTGCCGGTCGGCGACGGCGCGCACGGCGTCGACGATCGCCTTGTTGTGGGCGAAGGCCTCCTCGGTGAAGCGCGGCTGGGTGCTGCGCCAGTCGTCCTTGGGCAGGTCGGCCGGGTTGGTGAAGGCGCCGGTGAGCAGACCGCGGCCCAGCGGCGAGAAGGGCAGGAAGGCGATGCCGTTCTCCACGGTGTACGGCAGGACGTCGGCGAAGGCGTCCCGGGTGAAGAGCGAGGCCTCGGACTCGACGGCGGCCACCTCGTGCACGGCCTGCGCGGCGCGCACCTGCTCCAGGGTGACGGCGGAGAGGCCGAGCGACCGGATCTTGCCCTGGCGGACGAGCTCGGCGAGGGCGCCCCAGCTCTCCTCCAGCGGAACCCGCGGGTCCACGCGGTGCAGGAAGTAGAGGTCGATGCGGTCGGTGCCCAGGCGGCTCAGGCTGGCCTCGACCGCGGCGGTGAGGTGCTCGGGGCGTCCGTCGAGGCCGAGGCCGTCCTCGCCGACGACGAGGCCGCCCTTGGTGGACAGGACCACCTCGTCGCGACGGCCCTTGAGGGCCCGTCCGACGAGGTTCTCGTTGGTGAAGGGGCCGTAGACGTCGGCCGTGTCGATCAGGTTGACGCCGAGGTCGAGGGCGCGGTGGATCACCGCGACGGAGGCGTCGTCGTCCCAGCCGTGCGGGTCGTAGCCGAAGGACATGCCCATGGTGCCGAGGCCGATGCGGCCGACTACGGGCCCGTTGGTGCCGAGGGTGGTGGTGCGCATGAGGGTTCTCTCCTTGGAACGGATTGCGGAAGGGGGGAAAGTGGTCGAAGGGGTCGAAGGGGCCGGCGGGGCCGGCGGTTCCGTGGGGGGAGGGAGCGGCGCGGTGGCCGTCAGAGGCGGACCGACTGCCGGTGCTGGAAGACGTTCCTCGGGTCCCAGTCGCGCTTGACCTGCTGGAGCCGGGCGTAGTTGCCCTTCCAGTACAGGTCGTGCCAGGGGACCCCGGAGGTGTTGAAGGCCGGGTCGGAGAGGTCGCCGTCGGGGTAGTTGATGTAGCAGCCGTCGGTGACGCCGTTGGGCACCGGGACGCCGCCGGTGTCGGCGTAGACGTCGCGGAAGGCGTTGCGCACCCAGGCGATGTTCCGGGCGTCGTCCCTGGTGTCGTACCAGAGGCTCTCGAAGTTGGTCTTCATGATCGCGTCGCGCTGGGCGACCGCCGTGGCGTTCGGCGGGACGGACGCGATCCGGCCGCCCGACGCGGAGAGCACGATCCCGGTGAGGGCGCTCGGCCCGTCGGTGCTCGTGAGGTTCCGGTACATGGCGTCGATCTGCCGCTGGGGCGTCACCGTGCGCAGGTGGGACGACTTGTGGATGCTGCGGGTGGTCGGGTCGAGCTGGGTGGGGGAGATGGAGCCGATGTAGCGGGTGCCGCGCAGCCACGGCAGCAGCCTCGTCGTGGTGTACGCGGAGTCGACCACGCCCGAGGAGCGCCGGGTCGTCGAGCTCAGGCCCAGCGCCAGGTCCATGCCGGCGAGGAAGTCCGACAGGACGGCCGGGGCGTCCGGGAGCGAGGCGTCGAGCTGGACGACGGCGCCCAGCGCACCGCTGTCGCGGTGGTTGAGCAGCAGCCACGAGTAGAGCGAACCGCCCGTGGTGCCCGCCGTGTTGTTCTGCTCCAGCCACCGGCCCCAGTAGGTGACCAGGCGGCCGAAGCCGTCCTGCGTGACCTTCTCCCAGGGCCAGTTCGCCAGGGTCAGGAAGACCTGCGAAGGCGCCTTGGGCAGCAGGTTCTCCGGGGCCCCGGTGGCGCCCGGGGTGCGGAACCAGAACTTGGTGACGATGCCGAAGCTGCCGCCGCCACCGCCGGTGTGCGCCCAGAACAGGTCGCGCAGGCGGGCGTCGGCGGAGTCCCGGGCGGCGACCACGCTGCGGACCGTGCCGTTCGCGGCGACCACCACGACCTCCACGGCGTGCAGGTGGTCGACGGTCAGGCCGTACTGGCGGGAGAGGTTGCCGAACCCGCCGCCGGTGATGTGGCCGCCGACGCCGACGCTGTGGCATATGCCGCCGGGTATGGTCACGCCCCAGCCCTCGTACAGGGCCTCGTACACGTCGAGGAGGGTGGCGCCGCCGCCGACGGCGAAGGCGTTCATCGCCGGGTCGAAGGCGACCTGGTTCATCAGCGACAGCTTGAGGTTGATCCTGACGTCGGCGTTGAAGACGAAGTCCTCGAAGCAGTGCCCGCCGCTGGTCACCGAGAGCCGCTTGCCGGTGGAGACGGCCTCGCGGACCGCGGCGACGACCTCGGCCGTCGTCCTCGGCAGCACGATCTTGTCCGGCCGGGCCTGCCAGCGCTGGTTCATGCCCGAGGTGAGGTCGGGGTAGCGGGGGTCGGCCGGAAGCACCGTGACGGCGGTCGACCGCGCGCCGGCCGGGTCCTCCGGCACGGCGCCCCCGCCGTCGTCGGCACGCGCGCCGGGGGCCCCTGCGAGACCGCCGGCGGCGGTGGCGAGGGCGATTCCCGATCCCGTGCCCACGAACCTGCGGCGCTTCATTTCATTCGTCATCTTCGTCGTTTCCTGGTCTTCGGTTTCATTGGGGAAGAAGTCCAGCCCATGAATGCAGAAACGGGGGCGCATCGAAGGCGGTCGCACTCGGCCGATTCCGCCGCGGTGAAAGCTTTCCGGCTCCGCGGCGACGCATGCATTCCAACAGGAGCGGGCGCGCCGGCACCAACCCCCGGAATCCACTTCGGCATGTCGGCGCACTTCGGTAACTACGCCTTGCCCGGGGGGCCGCGGGGCCGCATCGTCGGCCCTGCCCGGGCATCCGCACGGGCGACGGCACGGGGCCCGCCGGAGGCGGACCCCCGGCGGACGGAGTGACGTTGAGCAGGATCCCCGGAGCACGCGCGGTGCACCACATCGCCTACACCGTGCCCGACCTCGACCAGGCGGTGGAGTTCTTCACCGAGGTCATCGGCGCCGAACTGGCCTACCGGCTCGGCCCGGTGGAGGACCCCGAGGGCACCTGGATGACCGAGAAGCTCGCCGTGCACCCGCGCGCCTCGGCGAAGATCGCCATGCTGCGCCTGGGCCCGGTGACCAACCTCGAACTCTTCGAGTACGACTCCCCCGACCAGGACCGCACCCGGCCCCGCAACAGCGACTGGGGCGGGCACCACTTCGCCCTCTACGTGGACGACGTCGACAAGGCCGCCGCGTATCTGCGCGAACAGCCCGGCGTGACCCTCCTAGGCGAGCCGGAGACCATCGAGGACGGTCCGATCGCCGGAGACCGCTGGGTGTACTTCACGACCCCGTGGGGCCTTTCCATGGAACTCATCAACATGCCGGCCGGAATGCCGTTCGAGCAGACCACCGACACCCGCCTCTTCCTCCCCGAAGGTGAATGGAACTGATGCAGGAGACGAACGGGACGGTCGACGAGACCGTCAACAGCAACGCCTTCAACCGGGGCGTCATCGAGGAATTCCGGGCCAACGGCGGCCGGGTGGAGAGCTTCGGTTCCGTTCCCCTGCTGCTGCTCAGCACCAGGGGCCGGGTCAGCGGTCTGACCCGCACCACGCCCCTCGTCCACCTGGTCCGGGACGGCCGCCACGTCGTCTTCGCCGCGAACGGCGGGGCGCCCGTGGCGCCCGGCTGGTACCGCAACCTCATGGCGGCCGGCGAGGGCGTGGTGGAGGTCGGCACGCGGCGCCTGACCGTACGGCCCGAGCCGGTGCCGGAGTCGGAGCACGAGGAGCTGTGGCGCCTGCAGACGGAGCAGGACCCGAACTTCGCCACGTTCCGCGCCAGGACGGACCGGACCATCCCCGTCGTCGCCCTGGTCCCCGTGGACGACACCGACTGACCCGTCCCGGAACGAACCCCACAAAGGCCCCACGGCCGGCGGACGGCACGGCCCGGGGCCGCCGGGCGCCCCCACCACGAAGGAGCAACGCATGACCACGCCCGACCCCACCGAGGAGTTCCGGGCCGCACGGGACTTCCTGCTCGCCCACCGGGAGGACTACGAGACGGCGTACGCGGGCTTCCGCTGGCCCCGTCCGGAGCGGTTCAACTGGGCCCTGGACTGGTTCGACGCGATCGCCCGCGGCAACGACCGCACGGCCCTGCGGATCGCGGAGGAGGACGGCACCCACCACCGGTACTCCTTCGCGGAACTCGCCCGCCGCTCGGACCAGGTCGCGAACTGGCTGCGCGCGCGGGGCGTCCGCGCGGGCGACCGCGTCCTGGTCATGCTCGGCAACCAGAAGGAGCTGTGGGAGACGGCGCTGGCCGCGATGAAGCTGCGCGCCGTGCTCGTCCCGGCGACGCCGCTCCTGAACGCGGTCGAGCTGGCGGACCGCGTCGGGCGCGGCGCGGTCCGCCACGTCGTCGCCCGGGCGGAGGACCACGCCAGGTTCGCCGCGGTGCCCGGCGGCTTCACCCGCGTCGCGGTCGGCCGGCCGGCGCACGCCCCGCTCCCCGGCTGGCTGGACTACGAGGACTCCCTGACGGCCCCGGAGGAGTACGCGCCCGACGGCCCGACCCTCGCCGACGACCCGCTGCTGCTCTACTTCACCTCCGGCACGACCTCCCGGCCGAAGCTGGTCCGCCACACCCACGCCTCGTACCCGGTGGGTCACCTGTCCACCATGTACTGGATCGGGCTGAAGCCCGGCGACGTGCACCTGAACATCTCCTCGCCCGGCTGGGCCAAGCACGCCTGGTCCAGCCTCTTCGCCCCGTGGAACGCCGAGGCGACCGTCTTCGTGCACAACTACACGCGCTTCGACGCGGGCCGTCTGATGGCGGAGATGGACCGCGCGGGCGTGACCACGTTCTGCGCGCCGCCGACCGTGTGGCGCATGCTCGTCCAGGCCGACCTGGGCCGGCTGCGCACCCCGCCGAGGGAGGCGGTGGCGGCTGGCGAACCCCTGAACCCCGAGGTCGTCGAGACGGTGCGGCGGGCGTGGGGGGTGACCGTGCGGGACGGCTTCGGGCAGACGGAGACGACCGTCCAGATCGCGAACACCCCCGGCTCGGCGGTCACGCCCGGCTCGATGGGCCGGCCGAGCCCCGGCTTCACCGTCGCCCTGCTCGACCCGGCCACGGGCCGCCCGGCCGACGAGGGCGAGATCTGCGTCGACCTGTCCGCCGCCCCCGTCGGGGTGATGACGGGGTACGAGGGCGACCCGGACCGCACCGCCGAGGCGACCGCCGGCGGTCACTACCGCACGGGCGACCTGGCGGTGCGCGGCCCCGACGGGCGGTTCACCTACGTCGGCCGCAGGGACGACGTGTTCAAGTCCTCCGACTACAAGATCTCCCCGTTCGAGCTGGAGAGCGCCCTGCTCGCGCACGAGGCCGTGGCGGAGGCCGGCGTGGTGCCCGCGCCGGACGCCCTGCGCCTGTCGGTGCCGAAGGCGTACGTGGTCCTCGCGGAGGGCTGGGAGCCGACCCGGGACACGGCGAAGCTGCTCTTCGCCCACTCCCGGGCGGAGCTCCCCCCGTACAAGAGGGTGCGGCGCATCGAGTTCGCCGAGCTGCCCAGGACGATCTCGGGGAAGATCCGGCGGGTGGAGCTGCGCGCGGCGGCGGAGCGGGGCGGCGGGACCGCCGAGTACCGCGAGGAGGACTGCCTCTGACGTGCGACACGGCCGGTGCGGGGCCGGGACCACGGCGTACGGCCTGGTCCCGGCCCCGCACCGCTGTGCGCGCCCGTACCTACGGAGCGGTCTGCACGGGGGCCTCCCGGAACCGCTCCGACGCCAGGAAGACCCAGGCCAGGGGCAGCGTCGCCGCGCAGACCGCCGCCGCGACGAGCGGCAGCACGGCGAACCCGTACGCCCCCGTGATCCCGCTCGCGAGGGCCGCTCCGACCGCGATGCCGGCGTTCCCCGCCGAGGCGCCGAGCGTCGCCGCGAGGTCGCCGCCGGGCCCGGCGGCACGGATCGTCCGGAGCTGGAGGGCGGGGGCGAGGCCGAAGCCGGCGAGGCCCCAGACCGCGACGCACGCGCCCACGGCCACGGGCCGCCCGCCGAGCGGGAAGAGCGCCACGAGGACCAGGACCAGCACCGCGGTCGCCGCGATCACGGTGGCGCCGGCGGCCCGGTCGGCGAGCCGGCCCCCGAGCGCGGTGCCGGCGGAACCGGCGGCCCCGAAGACGAGCAGGTACAGGCCGACGGCACCGCCCGGGACCCCGACGACCTCCTGGAGGTACCCGCTCAGCTGGGTGAACGCGGTGAACAGGCCGCAGAAGACGAGCACGGCGATCGCGAGGAGCCCCGCCACCGGCGCCTTCGCGACGTGCCGGAACTGCGCGCGGAGCGCCTGCCGCCCGCCGGCGGCGGACGCCGGCACCGCCGCCCACGTCAGCAGCAGCGCCGCGCAGGCGAGGGCGGCGATCCCGGCGAAGGCGTACTGCCAGGGCAGGACCCGGCCGACGAAGGCCGCCAGCGGCACGCCCAGGAGGTTGGCCGCGGCGATCCCGCCGAAGACCACGGCCACGGCCCGGCCCCTGCGCTCCGCCGGGACCAGCGCGGCGGCCGTCGCGGAGGCGGCGCCGACGAACAGGCCGTGGACGGAGCCCGCGAGCACGCGCACCGCGACGACAGCGGCGAAGTCCGCCCAGAGGGCCGCGACGACGTTGGCCAGGGCGTAGCCGCCGAGCGCGACGGCCAGCAGGAGCCGGCGGGGCAGCCGGAGCGTCACCGCCGTCAGGAGCGGCCCGCCCAGGCACACGCCGATCGCGTACGCGGTGACCAGGAGGCCCGCCGTGGCGGTGCTGACGCGGAGGCTCCCGGCCATCCGGTCGAGGACGCCGATCACGGCGAACTCGGCGGTCCCCACCACGAACGCGCTCAGCCCGAGGACGGCGAGGGCGCGCCCGCTCCGGGCCGGGGGGCCCGGCGGGGAGGGGTCGGGCGCACCACCGCCCGGCCCGGTCGAGGTCTCGGACACGGCTCCGGTCACGGATGCGGTCGTGGATACGGCTCCGGTCGCGGACGCGGTCACGGATGCGTCTTCGGACACGGACGCGAATGTGGCTCCGGTCGCGGATACGGCTCCGGTCGCGGACGCGGTCGTGGATACGTCCTCGGACGCGGACGCGGATGTGGCTCCGGACGCGGATGTGGCTCCGGACGCGGATGTGGCTCCGGACGCGGTCGCGGTCGTGGATACGTCCTCGGACGCGGACGCGGTTCCGTGCATCGTGTCTCCTCCGGGTTTCCCCGCCGGCCGTCGGGCACGGCGTCTCTGCCGGTCAGCACACCAGCGCCGTGCCCGGCTGTCGCCGCCGACTGCCGCAAGTCGCGCCGGGTTTCCCGACGGCCGGGGGGAGGAGGACGAGGAACGACCAAGGACCCGGAGGTCCGTCAGACGGCGGTCGCTCCCCCGTCGACCGGCATCGCGGCCCCGGTCACGTACGAGGCGCCGTCCCCGCACAACCACAGCGCGGCAGCGGCCACTTCGGAGGGCGCGGCCATGCGCTTCTGTACGGAGTCGTCCGCGAACCGCTGCTCGAGCCCGGCGTCCTGCGCCAGCACCTCCTCCATCATCTCGGTGCGCGTGGCGCCCACGACCAGGGCGTTGACCCGGATGCCCGCGGTGCCGTAGTCGGCCGCCGCGGCCCGGGTCATGCCGAGGACGGCGTGCTTGGCGGCCACGTACGCGGCGCTGGCTCCCGTGGCGCGGGTGGCGGCGACGCTGGCCGTGTTGACGATGGACCCGCCGGAGTCCTGCCCCAGCATCACGGGGATCTGGTGGCGCATGCAGTTCCAGACGCCCGTCACGTTCACGTCCATGGTCCGCCGGAAGACGTCGTCGTCGATCTCGTGCAGCGGGAGGCCCGCCGAGGCGTAACCGGCGTTGTTGAAGGCGTGGTCCAGCCGCCCGTACGCCTCCACGGCGGCTTCGACGGCCTCGCGCATCCGGCCGGCGTCGGTGACGTCGCCCTCGACCGCGAGGGCGCGCCCGCCGGAGTCCTCGATCTTCCGGACGAGGGCGCGCAGCCGCTCGCCGCGCCGCGCGACCAGGACGACGGCCGCGCCCTCGTCGGCGAACGCGTGGGCGGCCGCCTCGCCGATGCCGCTGGACGCTCCGGTGATCATGGCCACTCGGCCGGCCATCGGTCGCTGGTCGTTCATGCCGCTCCTCGCGGGCTCGTATCGGCTGGTCGCACAACTCGCTCACTCGTCACGGTCGTTCACGCTCCGGCCGGAACGGCGTCGCTCCACACCGTGCCGTGCAGCGCCTCGGCGTCGACGGCTCGGACCAGGGTCTCGTCGATCTCCGCGAGGGAGTCCACGAGGTGCCGCACGCCGGCCGCGCGCATCAACTGCCGCTGGAAGCTGTGCACGAAGGTGCTGGGGTGGCCGATGAAGGGGACGTCGAGGTCCCGGGCGGCCTCGGCCACGCGGGCCACGTCGTCGACGAAGAGCGCCTCCCCGTGTTCGAGGCCGAAGACCTCGGTGGTGATCTCGTGGATCCCGGGGCGGAAGTCGTTGGTGCACACGTAGCGGGGTCCGTCGAACAGGTCCGCCCACTCCCCGAGGAACCGGTCGAAGTGCGGGGCGGGAAGCCCTCCGTAGCAGACGGTCCGCAGGCCGAGCGCCCGCAGCCGCCGTACGAGGTCGATCGCGCCGTCCATGACGGCGACCGGGTGGTCGACGAGGTAGGCGTCGCGCTCGGCGAAGTAGGCGGCGAGGGCCTCCTCCCCGCTGAGGGACTGCGGCACGGCGGCGGCCATGTTGCGGCCGGCCACGTGCTGGGGCTGCGAGAACACCGCGCGCTCGGTCTCGGCGGTGTAGGTGCCGCCCCGCCCGACGACGAAGGCGTGGATCACGGGGCTGAAGGTGTCGTTGAGCAGGACGCCGTCGATGTTGAGGGCGGCCAGCCGAAGTCGGCCGAGGCTGTGGCGCATGGGTCCTCCCAGGGACGAACGGGCACGTGAACACGGCATGGTGGTGCGCGACGGCGGCATCCTCGGCGCCGGTGAAACGAAAGGGGCGGTACGGAACCGGTGGTAAGGGACGGGTGGTACGGAACCGGCCGTACGGAACCGGTGGTACGGGTCGGGGCACGGCCCCGGGGCGTCAGCCGACGAGGCTCCTCAGCCGCTCGTGGCTGACCTCGGTGCGGGAGACGATCGCGGGCACGGCGACCCCGGGCAGCAGCAGGCGCCACATCCGGATGGTGCGGTCGGTCAGGTCCTTCCTGCCGCTGGCCACGGCGGAGAACATCTGCATGCCCGTACACGCCTCGGTGACGAACTCGCCCAGCTCCTCGGGCGACACCCCCGCCTGCAGCTCCCCCCTGTCCTGCGCCGCGCGCAGGCAGTCGGCCATGATGCCCGCCCAGGCCTGGTAGGGCGTCGCGTCGGAGGTGCCGAAGCTGGCCTGCTCCCCCGTCAGCCGGACGCCGGCCCGCAGGAGCGGGTCGACCTGGAGCAGGTGCGACCAGGACAGGGTGATGTCCACCAGCCGCTGGAGCCCCTCGGACCGCAGCCCGGGGACGATGGTGTCGGGCTGCGCGTTCATCACCGCGCGCGCCAGGCCCTCCTTGGAGTCGAAGTGGAAGTACAGGGCGCCCGTGGTGAGTCCGGCCCGCTTCAGGATCAGGTTGACGCTCGCACCGGCGTAGCCGAGCTCGTCGAAGGTCTCGGCCGCCGCGCGGAGGATCGCCTCACGCGTCTGAACAGCCCGCTCCTGCTTGGGACCTGCCACGACCTCACACCCTCCAGAAAAACGGAACGACTCTTATGTTACCGAGCCGAAGCACGCCGTTGACAACCCCCATCCGACGCCCGCCATCACCCCACACCCCTCCCCACCAGCAAAAATCCACCCGAATCACCCTTCAAACCCACCGGTTTGCCGAATCTTTACTTTCAAAAAAAGAGAGCACTCTTTAGGTTTATCGCGGAACGGGCGGGGGGCTACCGGTTCCGCCACCCACCCCTGTCCGGACCGTCTTCGTTTTCGACGTACGAGACGTACCAGGGGGACAGCATGCTCACGAGCACACCGCCGAGGACGCGCGAACCGCAGCCTCGAAGCCGACCGGTGTCGGCGGCCGAGGTGCACAAGACGGACGTGGACGAACTGCTCCTCACCGGCCGGCGTCCGATCGGAGCCGACCGGTTCGAGGTCTCCGCGCGGTGGCCCGCGGACCACCGCTTCTACGGCGGGGCGCGCGGCTCCCGCGACCCGCTGCTGCTGATCGAGTGCGTGCGCCAGACGATCCCGATGCTCTGCCACACCGCGTACGACGTGCCGTTCGGTTTCCGGCAGGCCTGGGAGGACCTGCACTTCCGCTTCCAGCCGTCGGCGCTCCGGGCCGCCGGCGCCCCGTCCGCGATCGAGCTGGACGTCACCTGCACCGACGTCGTACGCCGCGGCTCCCGCCTCGCGGGCATGACCATGGACGTCCGGGCATCCCTGGGCGGCGCCACCGTCGCCCACGTGCGGACCCGGTTCTCCAACCAGTCCCCGGCGGTCTACCGGCGGCTGCGCGGCCCGTACGCGGACCTGACCGCGGCCCACGCCCGCGCCCTGCCGCCGGGCCGCCCGATCGATCCCCGCCTCGTCGGCCGCGAGCGGTCCGAGGACGTCGTCCTGTCCTCCGCCGGCGCACCGGGCCACTGGTACCTGCGGTCGGACCTCGGGCACCCGGTGCTCTTCGACCATCCCGTCGACCACGCCCCGGGCATGCTGCTCCTCGAAGCGGCACGCCAGGCGGCCCTGACCCGGTCCCCGCAACCGGCCACCGTGGTGGCGATGAAGACCCTCTTCATCCGCTACGCCGAGTTCGACACCCCGTGCCTCGTCAAGGCCACGCCCCTCACGGCGAGTCCGGGAACCCCGGAGGGCACCCGGGTCACCCTGATCTCGATGGAACAGAACGGCGGCTCCGTCTTCGGCGCCGAAGTGACCACCCACCCCCTCCCGCCCGCCTGAGACCCACCGCACCCGTGGTTCCCACGGCCCCCGTCCGCCACGCCGTCAGCGGTCGGCCGGCCCTCCGGTCCCCCGCGCCCGCTCCGCCCGCTCCGACGGGCGGGGCGGGCGCGGCAGGCGACCACCGGTGGCGGCGCTCGCCCGACGACGCCTCCACAGTCCCGCGAGCCGTCCCGGGGGACGCGGCCCCCGGCCGGACGCCCATCCGCTACCCTGTTCCCTGGTCGGCCGTCGACACGGCTCCTGCGGGCGGCGATGCCACTCGGCGAGATCCGTTTCGCGTCCGACCACCGGGCCCGGCCTCCTCGCCGAAGATCCGTCCCTGGATCTCCTCCGAGGTCCCGCCGAGCCCCCGCCTTCGTAGCTCAGGGGATAGAGCACCGCTCTCCTAAAGCGGGTGTCGCAGGTTCGAATCCTGCCGGGGGCACTAGACGTATGGCCCTGACCTGGGGTTTCTCCCCAGGGAAGGGGCCTACTCGGCCCCGGACGTCCCGTCCGGGGCCGTTTGCGTGTGCGCTGCGTGAGCGGACGGGTCGGCAGCCCCCGAAATAACCCCCAACCGATCAGCACCATCCGGCACATCGCGAGGGGCGCGTGCACGCGGGACGAGACGGGCCGCAGCCTCGGCAATCGCAAGATCCGCTTCGGGAAGCAGGCTCGTGTACGTGTCCGCCGTGATGGTGATCGAGGAGTGGCCGAGCATCTCCTGGATGTCCTTCAGGTCGGCGCCGGCCGCGTGGGCGAGGGTCGCCGCGCCGTGGCGCAGGTCGTGGAGCCGGACCGGCGGGAGGCCGATCTCCTCGCACAGCTCGATGAAGCGGCGGGTGACGTTGGCGGGGTGGAGCAGTTCCCCGTTCTCCCGCGTGAAGACACGGCCGGTCTCCACCCAGGCGGTCCCCCACTTCTCACGCTCCTCGCCCTGCCGAGCGCGGTGCCGGCGCAGGACCTCGACCGTGTCCGCGTCCAGGGCGATGGTGCGCGCACCCGCGTCGGTCTTGGGGTCGTCCTCGTAGACCTCCCAGCCGTCGACGACGAGCTGCTTGGCGACGGTGATGAGACCCGCGTCCAGGTGGGTGTCGGTCCATTTCTGCCCGCACGCCTCCCCACGCCGGAGCCCGCGGAACGCGATGAGGTGGAACAGGGCGTACAGACGGTCGTCCGCCGCGTGGTCGAGGAAGAGGCCGGTATGCTCCGGCGTCCAAACCATGACGGACGAGGACTTCTCGCCGGTGCGCTGCCAGTGCAGGACCCGTTCCTCGGTCCACACGAGCGCCTTGGGCCGCTTGCCTGCTTCCAGTTCGACGTGAGCGGCCGGATTGAAGGTGATCAACTGCTGCGCGATCGCGGAGTTCAGAGCGGCGCGCAGGGTGGATCGGACGCGCTGGCGCGTCGCCGGCCCGACGATGCGGCGGTACGGCTCCATGTCGGCGATGGCCGCCTTCATCGCCTTACGCCGAGCGCGCGGCTCGCGCCCTTCCACGGGATACGGGCCAGGTCCTCGAACGCCTTGCGCCGGGCGGCGTTGCCCTCGGCGATCTCGACGTTGCCCTCCGCGATGGCCTCGAACATCTCCGAGAGATGAGAGACGCGAAGGCGGTCGAGTCGCAGGTGACCGATGCGCGGCTTGAGGTGGACGCGGATGTTGCTCTCGTCGCGGCTGATGGCGCTCTGCCGCCCCTTCTTGCCGGCCAGCCACATGTCCAGCCACTCACCGACGGTGAGCCTGCTGATCAGGTCCAGGCCGTGGCTGAGGCGGCGCCGGGTCGACTCGATGTTCGGCAGCGGCGCCTTCTCGGCGGCCACGGTCTCCAGAAGCTCGGCGATCCGGGCCAGGGCCTCGGCATCGTCGGACTCGGCGAGCCCCAGGAGGGCCCGCACGTGGTCGAGATCGGCCTGAGCCTCCTTGAGGGTCTCGTAGCCGGCGCGGCTGAAGGAGCGGCGGGTGCCGTCCTCACGAGGGGGAAGCTCCTGGCGTATGGAGTAGGAGCCGTGCTTGCGGCTGGAGAGCTTGGGGCAGCTCTTGCCGAGCGGCTTGCCGGTCTTCGGGTCACGGCAGTAGCAACGGCGGTGGGTGGAGCCCTTCAAAGGCGTTCCTCCGGGGTGGTGTTGGGATCTGTGTCGGGTGGGTCGACATCACCCAGTGCGGGTGGCAGGTCTGGCGGGGTGGCTCCCTCGTCTCGGATGTCCCGGCGGAGGTGCCGGAGGTTGTACTTGGCGGAGATGGCCTGGTCGGCGTATTCGGCCCGCCTGCGTTCGGCTTCTTCCTGCTGGGCGCGGCTGGTGGCCGTCTTGGCGGCGAACCGTGCCCGTTCTTCCTCTTCGAGCGCGGCGAGCGCGGTGCGCGTGAGTCTGGCGTGAAGCTCGAAGTCGGGGACCATGCCCGCGTCGCGTTCGGGCACCTCCTGTTCGCCGGTGAAGCGCCGTAGGGCATCCCAGGTGGGGACGAGCCTCTGGAACGGGAGCTCCTGGGTCTGATCGACGTACCCGACCGGGAAGATCAGGCAGACCGGGTACGTCTCCAGGGCTGCGGCCAGCACGATGACGTCCACCAGCGGCAGGGTGGCCCGGCGTCCGGACTCCATGTTGGCGATCACATTGCGCGGGATCGGGTGCCCGAGCTGCTCGCACTGGTCGGCGAGGTCCTGTGCGCTCCATCCCATCTCCTTTCTCCGTCGCCGGACCTCGCCGGCCACGTTGGCCTTGATCCGGTCCACCCACTCGGGGAAGTCGTCGTCCTCTTCATCATCGAAACCACGTTGTGTCATGCAGACACAGTAGCTCGCTCATGATGGTTCCTAGCCGCCTGGAGCCGGACATGTTGGGCATGTTCGCCGAGGGCTGTGACGAAAGGAGCGCCGCGTGCGCGATGAGGTGACGGCCGAGCAGGCGAAGGGCATGACTCGCGAGGAACTGCTGGCCCTTCCTGTTGCCGTTGACCTGGACACGGGCAACCGTGCACTGGGCCTCGGGCGGAGCAAGGGTTACGAGCTGGCCAAGCGGGGCGAGTACCCGTGCAAGGTCCTGCGCCTGGGCAAGGCGTACCGCGTGGTGACCGCAGATCTGCTCAATCTGCTGGGGCTGGCCGCGTGAGGGCGAAGCAACATAGCAGGTGGTTCTGCGCTGAGCTGACACAGATGCGCTGGACTGTGGCCAGGCGTGGACGTACTGTCCGTGTTCCCTCGCGGTGGCCTGCTGCCCGCGAGAAGGGAATGGGCCCCCGGCGGTGCGACGCCGGAGGCCCGAGCAACCCCGAACGGCCCTGGAAGAACCAACCCGGCGGCAAGGGCGTGCGAGCCCGCCACCGCCAGACGAGGAGCTGCCCTGTGGAACACCCCGAACCCCAGCCCTATTCCAACCCCGACAAGCCCGTGTGGCCGCCGGTCCCCGTCCCTGGCAAGCCCGGCGAGTACATCGGTCAGGCTTCTGCCGCCGACGGCGTCGAAGGCGCCGTGGCGGACGAGCCTGCCGAGGAGACGGAACCGGACCCTGAGCCGACCGCAGGATCGTCCCTGCTGGACGAACTGCGTCGGCAGATAGCGAAGTTCGTGATCCTGCCCTCGGAGCAGGCGCTCGACGCGGTCACCTTGTGGGTGGCGGCGACGCATCTGCAGCCCGCGTGGCAGCATGCCCCGCGCCTGGCGGTGGTGGGCCCGGCGAAGCGGTGCGGCAAGTCGCGGCTGCTTGACGTGCTGACCGAGACGGTCCACGAGCCGATGCTCACCATCAACACCACGCCGGCGGCGGTCTTCCGCTCCATCACCGAGGAACCGCCCACGCTCCTCGTGGACGAGGCGGACACGATCTTCGGCACGCCGAAGCAGGCCGAGAAGAACGAGGAGATGCGCGGCCTGCTGAACGCCGGCCACCAGCGCAACCGCTACGTGACCCGGGTGGTCGGCAACGACCACACACCCCACCGGTTCGCGACCTTCGCCATGGCGGCCATCGCCGGGATCGGCGACCTGCCTGACACGATCATGGACCGGTCGGTGGTCATCCGCATGCGCCGGCGGGCGGAAGGCGAGACCGTCCGTCCCTTCCGGTCACGTCGGGACATCCCGTCCCTCCACGACCTGCGCAACCGCATCGCCACCTGGGCGAGGCCCCTGCTGGACGAGGCCGCCGACCTCGAACCGACGATGCCGGTCGAGGACCGGGCGGCCGACACCTGGGAACCGCTCGTCATCGTCGCCGACCTCGCGGCCGGGACCTGGCCGAGCCGAGCCCGTACCGCGTGCGAGCAGATGGTCGCCGCCGAGACGGCGGCCGAGGAGGACCACCCCAGCGGGGCCCGCATCCTGGCCGACATCCGGCGCGTCTTCGTCGCCCAGCGCGAGGTCGACAGCCTCTCCACGGAGGAGCTCATCCACCACCTGCGCCAGGACCCGGAGAGCCCATGGGCCGAGTGGGGGCGCAGCGGGCTGAGCCCGCGAGACCTCGGCTCGATGCTCCGGCAGTTCGGCGTCAAGCCCGGAAACGTCCGCATGGTCGACGGAACCCAGCGCAAGGGCTACATGCGCAACAAGTTCCTCGACCCCTGGCGCCGCTACTGCCCGGCCGTCCACCCGGTCGACGCCGCACCCCAGGGCTGACCCCGCCCCGCCCCCGCTGGTTGCCGTCCTTGCCGTCCCTGCCGTGATCGCGCAGGTCAGAAGGCATACGCGTAAGACGGCAACCGGGCCCAAGACGGCAACACGATCACGACCGACCGTGTGGAGCGCGGGACGTCGCCCGCATCCGTCTCGTGCCGTCCCACTCGTACGCGCCGTATCGCCGCAGGTCACCGGTCATGAGGCCAAGACGGAAGGCCGACCCGTGCCGTCCCCACCAGGGCGGCCAAGACGGACACCTACCAGGTCTGCCGTACCGGCCCTCACCTGCGCTTGCAACGGCCAAGACGCCCAAGACGCTTCACACCACCACCCCAAGGAGTACTCCCGCTTGACTCTCCTCTCCCGCCTTCGACAACTACGCCTCCGGCAACCTGGCAGCAGGCCCAGCGAGGTGCAGCCGACGGTGACCGGGCACACTGCCGAGCGGTTCGTGCTCATCGCGGCTGGAGTCGTCATCCTCCTTCTGACGGCCGGAGCGTTCTGGCTCTCCTACGCACACCTGGCCGACGTTGCCGGCCAGCACGGCCTCGGCGGCTCCCCGGCCCGCCGCTGGGCGTGGCCCGCCACCCTCGACGCGTTCATCGTCGCGGGTGAACTGCTCATGCTCCGGGCAAGCCTGCGCCAGGTCACCGACTTGTGGGCCATCGCCGTGACCGCCATCGGGTCGGTCGGATCCATCGCGCTCAACGTGGCGGGCGTGAGCGGAGCGAGCGACGCCCGCGCCGTGCACTGGCTCGACTACGTGGTCGCCGCGGTCCCGCCGACCGCCGCGCTCCTTGCCTTCGGCGTGCTGATGCGACAGATCCACCAGCTCGTCGAGCCGCCTGCTGGCCACCGGAAACCTGCGTCCGTTCCGGAGCCGATGCCCCTGGCCAACGCAGTCGTCCAGTCGGCTCCTCCTGGCGGGGGCAAGGAACACGGCGACGGTCCGGCGGAGCATCCCGACCCCGACCGCCTGGCCGACACCGCAACCCCGCCGGACAGCAAGGGCCCCAGCCCGTCCCCCAAGCCGGCCAGAGCACGGCCTCGGCGTACCGGACGCCCGCAGGACATATCTGATGACGAGATCCGGGCCGTCGCGCGCGAGGTCATGGCCCGTACGGGAACCGCTTCGCCCACCGAGGTCGGCGACGAGATCCGCGTCAACCGCGGCCGCAAGGTCGGCAACGCCCGCGTGAAGAACGTCTGCGACGAGCTGAACGCCCAAAAGGTCGAGCCAGGTGCTGCCGTCGCCGTCGGCAGCAGCACTGGCTGACCCGTCCGGGAATGAGGCCCTTCGGTGGCACCGGAAGTACTTCCGGTGCCACCGAAACCCGGCCGGCCCACATACCGAACCCGCCGGAATCCCACCCCCGCCACCCGGCCACCGTCCGCAGCATCTACTCCTCCACAGCTGTGGACAGCCAACTGCCGGTTGCACGTCGCCCGGCCTTCCCCACCGATCTGCCTACCCCATCTGCCTTCATCCGGAGAACCGCCCATGACACGCCACCGGCACGACGCGCACGATGTCGAAGTCACCGCAGGCGACCTGTCCGTGCCGACGAAGTTGCCTACGCTGAAGGAGCGTTTGCGGCGCACGTTCGGCCGGGCTGCTCCTGGCGGAGCCAGTAGTACCCCGAGTCCGACTCAAGGCCGGTCTTCGGGGATCTCCGCCCCGGGGGTGGCGGAGACGGCCCGACGCCAGGGGGCGCAGGACCGGAAGGGCGGGACCGAGGGCGGCCCCGACCAGGACGAGCTCCACGCCGTCCAGCAGCAGATCCTCAGCCCCGCACCCGCCACCGAACCGACGGTCGGCGAGCGAGCGGTGCAGAGCGTGCAGCCGGCGATCCGCCGTTTCACCGGCACCAAGCGGACCGTCCGCGTCGGCCCGCTGCGGTTCACCGGCGACGAGCACACCGACCTCCAGGAGGCCGCCGCCGAGCACGGCTACAAGGGGGAATCCGGCTTCGCCGCCGACATCGTCCTCGCGTTCGTATCCGGCCGGTTCACCGCGAACCTGCCACTGTCCGAGGACCGCCGCCGCACCCACATGTTCCGCGCCCAGGTGCTGCGCGAGCTCAACCGGATCGGCGTCAACGTCAACCAGATCGCCCGCTCGCTGAACAGCGACCTCACCCCGCCCGACATCCGCCACCGACTCGACGAGCTCCACCGCCTGCTAGAGCTGATCGCCGAGGCCCTGCGCGAACCGACCGACTCCAGGAAGGACCTGGCCGCGTGATCGCCGCCATCAAACCGGCCGGGTCCAACACCCGTGGCC
>NZ_JNXJ01000057.1:0-38205 GCF_000716625.1 Streptomyces bikiniensis
TCCATCGGCCAGCTCTCCCTCACCTACTGGGTCAACCGCCCCCTGCGCCGCCTGTCCGTCCTCACCATCACCTGGCTCGGATAGCCGCCCTGGCGAAACAATCCGGACCGTCTTCGCATCGTGGTCACGAAGAAGGGGGGCACGGACATGACGTCCGTGCCCCCCTCGCAGCGATTTACTGGGCGTGAGCCCGAAGGTCCTCCTCCGCCCTCGCCCATGTCCACGGACGCCTGGCCTGGTTCCTCGGCGCCGCCGCCACCGCCCTCACCCCCGTCCTGCACTGGCGCGCCCTGCCAGACGAGAACGGCCCCACCTTCGGCGCCATCCCACCCACCCCCGCGCAGTACACCGAAGCCGAAGACGCAGTCCGCCAACTCCAGAACGCTCTCGCCGGCATCAGCACCGCCTGACAGCATTCGGCTCACTGGAACCTGAGCATCATGGCCGCCAGCGCACGGCAGAGGAGGAGCACAAGGCCGTCCTCGTACGCGGGTCAGAGCGCCCCGGCTACCCGTAGACCGTCCTTGGCAGTCCAGTTCCTCACCGGGCGCGCCACGCCGTTAGAGGTGGCGGCCAGGGTGAGAACGGCTTCGTCCCGGCCGTAGGACCCGGGCCACTCCGTGAACTTCGCATCGGTCGTCTCCGCCTTGGCCCAGACACCGAGGATGGCAGGCCCGCCCGGGCCGAAGCGGAACTCCACCTCGTACGCGGCGTCCTGCTCCTCGAGGACCATGCTGCCCATGGCGTCGGTCTTCCTGGTGCTGATCGGGATGTCCGGTGCCCGGCGGGGAGGCGTCGGCTTCACGGGCGCGACCCTGCCGGGCACCTCCAGCCTGGCATATCGGCAGCTTCGGGCCCCGGGCCGGCCCGCCTGACCGTCCAACCGTGCCGGGTAGTCAGGCGCTCGTCACGCCCCAGCCGATGTCCCCCCGCGAGGCCCCGGCCTGGGTCTTGGGCGACTTCTCAGCCGATGCCGCCGTATCCCCATACGCTGTCGCGGGCCATGCCCGTCCCCTCCCAGGCGGCACTGCTTTCCGGTGCGCCGTGGTGCCCGACCGTACCCGCAAGGTCGTCCTCTGACATCGGGCCCGGACCGTTTGCCGTTGGAGTTGGACTGTCAACCGCAGATCAACGATGTCTTGGAGATCGAGAACGGCAAGCTCAAGGAAAGCAACACGGCCCTGGCGCGGTCGCGGTCCGAGCGGCAGTAGGCGCAGGTGTGGTCGTGGCGGTGGCTTGGGCGGGAAGGGCGAGCGAGGTGAGAAGCAGGGCGAGGGCGGCGGCGCGTGCCAGGTTCTTGATCACGGACGCTAGAGATAGTGCTTCCAGTACCTCTGATGTGCAGGAATCTGCAGGGGTGTCTTCCCTGCGGGGAAGAAGGTCACCGGGGAAACGGTCCTTCGGCCCGTCGGTCGCTTCAGGGTGCCCAGCGGCTGAGCGTGGCGAGCTGCCGGAGGTATTGGTCTTGTTGTCGCGCTCGCCCGCGCCGTCATCGCCGGCCCGAGCAGCGGACCGGCAGGAGTACTGGTGCTGCGCAAGGACGAGCGACTGAAGTCTGGCGGAGTGACTAGCAGCAAGGGGCGTACGCGGGAGCGCGGTTCGGGCGTTACGGCCGGGGCGGGGTGGGCGGGTGCTGGCGGAAGGGGTAGTGCGCGGGTGGCGTGCGTTGGCGATCAAACCCAGGATCAATGTGATCTGCCTCACTCCAATGGGTTAGAAGTGCAGGTCACGGGCACTGTGTGTAACCGGACCGGCACCTTCCAGAGAGAACACGCGTCGCAAAGGTAACCCTGAGGGGGTTCCGTCTCGGTGAGTAAGGGTGAGGGCACACTTCGTGTTCCGCCTGGGGGTTCCGCAGTGCCGCGGCCGCCGGGCTCCAACTGTTTGATGAAGGAGGCTTCGTGGAGCTCCACTCGCCCCGGTACGCGCTGACCATAGTCGTCGGCGTCTTCCGGATGATCGCGGTGTGCTTCGAAGCCGTCGTACGGCGGACCGTCCAGACCACTCGGCCCCAGCTTGCCGAGTCCTACTCCCACCCGGTGCCGCCGACCGCGCCGGCCCGCGGCGCCTGGCGCCCGCCTGGACGTGTCGTTCGACGCCTTCTTCCGCCAGCACAAGGACCGGTTCTTCCGGATTGCGCTCCGTCGCCTTGTCGACCCCCGGGACGCCGATGAGGCTCTAAGCGACGCCGCCCTGGTCATGTACCGCAAGTGGGAACGCATCCTCGCCCACGCGAACCCCATGGCGATGGCCATGAGGATCCTCGACAACAAGATCACCGACTTCTACCGTGCCCGGGCCCGCCACGTCGGCCGCGAGCTGCGCCTGGCCGAACGTCCCGACGCCAGCTACCTCATCGAGCTGCGCGACCAGGACCGGCTCGACCGGGCCCTGGAGGCGCTGCGGAAGATCTCACCGCAGCAGGCGTACTGCTGGGAGATGCACAAGCTCCTCGGCGAGAGCTACGAGGACATCGCCAGGGACCTGGACATCAGCTACGGAGCGGCCAAGACCGCGGCCTCCCGGGGCCACAAGAAGCTCAAGGCGTTCCTCGCCGAGCTACTGGAGACCGAGAAAGGGGACAGCTGATGCTGGAAGACCTCCTCTCCAAGCAGGTGCACTACCTGCGAGAACAGGCGGACCGGCATGACACCGATGACTTCATGGACCGCCTCGCCACCCGCATCGCAGAGGAGTCCCGCCGCCCCGCCCGCGTCTCCTACGCCGTCACCGACACCGTCCAGCGCCGTACCGCAGACCGTCCCGACACCGACACAACGGCCCACCCCGCCTCCCAGCTCCCGCCGCCGGCCCCCGGCCCCGGCATCAGCACCACGCACCCGGGCGGCCCGACCCGGCCCGTGCACCGCCGAACGCGCCGCCGCCCCACCCCCATCGTCACCTCCGACCCCGCCGCCTCCCAGTTCGCCGTCCTCGCCTACATCCAGGTCCTGTGCGAGAACGTGCTGCGCTCCGACGACATCGACACCCTCGCCGACTTCGCCGCCGACTACGACGAGGCAGGCGCCCGCACCTTCGCCTGCCTGCTCTACAGCCTCGACCGCAGAGAGAGCGCTTTGTACTGGTGGAGGTTCGCCGCAGGCGCCGGAGACCCGCTGGCCGCGCATCTACTCGCCGCGCACCACGCCGCCGTCGGGCAGAGCGCGGACGCACGGGTCTGGCGAGCAAGCGCACAGATGCTCGGCTTCACCGACCAGCACCTGCCACAGCCGGTCCGGCACAGCACCGAAATCGCTGAAGGATTCGCCCGCGCCCTGCCCTGGGACACGGAGATGAGCGTATTCATGGGCTCCGCCCGCCTGCCCCAGGAACTCGCCCGCTGAAACGCCCTGACAGCAAAGACGAAGGAGGCCCGGCGCGGGGCCGAAGGTTCCTAGGCCGCCCAGCCCCCGCCGGACCACACAGCACCCCGAAGAACGGAGTACCTGCCGTGAAGACTAGCCGCCACACCCGCACCGCGGACGAGACCCTGCGAATCCGCCGCACCCGCACCACGCAGAAGCCTTCCCGGATCCGCCGCAGCCGTCGCTGGATCGCCCGCCGACGCACCGCCCTCATCTACAACGCCCTGCGCGGCGCCGCCTACGGCACCGGCGCCGGCATCGTCGGTCTCGGCTTCTACCTGCTCCAGCAGCAGATCTGACTTCTGTGAACCAGACACTCGGCAGGCCGCAACCTCTTGGTGCGGCCCGCCGCGCTTCTGCGGGCGTCAAGTTGGGCCAGAGCTCCGTTCTTCTCATGAAGAAGGCCAGCCCGCTGCAGGGCTGAGGGTCACTCGTCGACCGGC
This sequence comes from Streptomyces bikiniensis, assembly GCF_000716625.1. NCBI lineage: Bacteria > Bacillati > Actinomycetota > Actinomycetes > Kitasatosporales > Streptomycetaceae > Streptomyces > Streptomyces bikiniensis. Next base: position 3,809 of record NZ_JNXJ01000057.1, read on the forward strand.
TCTGCCCCGTGCGCTGCTGCGATGGCGTCGATGCGGTGGGCGAGGTCGAAGTCCGCGCCGGTCAGCTTGTGGCCGGCGTCGTGGGTCATGATCCCGAAGCGGATCTTCCCCCACCGCAGGTCGATGTCGGCGTGGTGACTGATCAGCCGTTCGACGTCCGCGACGTGCACGATCATCGCGACGCCGCCGTGGTAGCGGATCGAGTACTCCCGAGTGATTTCGTCGCCCTCGCGACGCCAGCCGGGCGCCTCGGCGAGCGCTGCAGTGATCTGTTTCTCGGTCAGCGGCACCTTGTTGGTCACATCAGCTCCCCTCCGGCACGGGCGCCAGCACCTCGGGGAAGTCCCGACTGACCGGGGCATCGTGCCACGGGCGCATTGCCCGCTCCAGGGTGATCAGCTCTCGTCGCATCCCGGCCGACCCGGTTTCGACCGCGATCTCCACCAGCATTCGAGCGATCTCCAGCGCCTGTTCCGGCTCTCGCGCGGCTGCGGCCTGCGCCCCAGCCAGCTGCCCGGGTCGTCGAACGGCCCCGGGCCCGACGATCCGCCGTTCTGAGGCGAGTGGTGTCAGCCGTGATGCCCCGGCTCTACGGTGCAGGAGCAGGGGTTCACCCGTTCGGATGCTTCTCCCGACCTGGCGAACCAGCCCGCTCGGCGCTGTCGTCGTTGCGGGCATGCGAATCGACGAGGAGCGCATCGCCGAGCCGGGTCTGGTCGTCCTGAACGTCACCGCCGCTGGCGAGGAGACGGTGCGCGCGGTGATGGACGGGCTCCAGCAGAAGTGGGCCACCTCCGGTGTGACCCCGGTGTGGCGGGTGCCGGGCGAGGCCGGCTTCCGAGCACGCGTGCACGCAGACATCCGGCGTCCGGACTGACCGCTGATGCCAGCCTGCTGGGCGCTTCGCGTACCCCTGGTCGAACTTCACAGTTTCCACACATCCAGGGCTCTCCGGGTGCGATGATCGCACTCCTCTGATGCCACCCCCCTTTCTCCTGAAAGGTTCTTGATGAGCCGTACCGTACGTATCGCCGCAGTCGCATCCGCCGCACTCGGCATGGTCGCCCTGGCCACGCCGAGCCAGGCAGCCTCCACCACCGGCGCCCTGATGATCACCCATGTGCGGCCCAACGCCGCCGGAGCCGACGTCAGCGGCACCACCCAGCTGAACCTGAACGGCGAGTATTTCGTCATCAAGAACGTCACCAGCCGCACCGTCAACACCAGCGGCTACATCCCCGACCTCACCACCAACACCTACGGCCGCGCCCTGCCCACCTACTACCTGCCGGCCGGCGCCAAGGCCTACGTCCACACCGGCAGCGGCCGCAACTACCGCGACAGCAGCGGCAACCACCACATCTACCGCGGCTACGCTCGCCACATCATTCCCAACACCAGCACCGCCAAGAACCCGGACCTGCGGCTGAAGAAGCCCGGCAGCCGCGACGACAACACCTCCACCGGCAGCATCAGCACCTGCAACTGGAACACCGCCACCAACGGCACCACCTACGGCTGCTGACACGAAGGGGCCCGCCTGCCACAGCGGCCCTTTTAGGCCGTACGGCGCGGCCGATCATCGGCGAAAGGACTTCGAAGACTCTGCGCCTCTTCGGTATCCCGCCGTGGCGGAACGGGACCGGTTACAGAGCGGGCAGGCGGCGGGCGAGATCGGCGGCGAGCTGCCCGGCCGTCTGGCCGCGTCCGGCCGGGTCGAGCTGCTCCAGGAGCTGGAGCAGCTCGACCGTCTTGCGGGCCTCGGCGTGGGTAAGTAGAGCGAGGCGGGGCTCGTCGGAGTAGGTGCCGGTCACGGGATCGGTGGCATGGTCCACGCCGTCTTCAACGGGGCCCGCCCGGGCCAGGGCACGGGACGGGCGATGCGGGCCGTCCCCATACGTGGGTCAGACCGCCCTGGCCACCTGCAGACCGCCCTCGTGGGTCCAGGTCTTCATCGGGCGCGTCTGGCCGCTGATGGTCTCAGTGAGAGTAAGGACGGTGCCGGGCTGTCCATGTGCTCCGAGCCACTCCAGGAACTTCGCGTCGGCCACCTCGGGTTTGGACCACACACCGAAAATGGCCGGCCCGCCGGGGCGGAAGCGGAGTACGACCTCGTACTCGACATCCTCGGCCTCGAGACCGGTGCGGTCCACGGCGGGTCCCTCCTGCGCTGATCGGGGTGCCGGTGCCCGGCGGAGCGGCGTCGGCTTCACGGGCGCGGCCCCGCCCGGCGCCTCCAGCGTGGCACATCGGCTTCTCCCGCTGCGGACGGGCCTGCCGCGTCCGGCCGGGTGGGAGATCAGCAGCTCGTCACGGCCCGACCGATGTCCCGTCGGGATCAGGTGCCCTGAGGGAGCCGGCCGACCAGACTGGTCAGCCTGGAGCTGTAGCGCTTTAGTTCGGCCGACACATACGGGGAGCCCGCGCTCAGTTCACGCGCCAGACGCTCCTACTCCTTCAGACAGGCCACGGTAGTGAGGCTGTCCTTCTCGCCGTACCGCGCCACCTGCTCCCCGGCCGTGAGTACGGCCTCGCTGCCGGAGGGATCCATGTACGTCATCTTCGGGGTTGTGAGGCTGCTGCCGTCGTCGAGGCGCAGGGTGATCGTGAAGGTGTAGACGCTGGGCATGACCCCTTCGGAGGCCGTCTTCGGCCCCACGGTGAAGGCGATCCGTTCCTGCTCGTGCGGGGAAAGGGAGTACTTCAGCTTACGAATTTGCTGGAAAGGCGCCTTGGCGTTGTTGGGAACCTTGATGTCGTACCGGGCCTTGACTTCCTCCTGGCCCCCTCCTCCGTAGGGGCATCCCACCCGCGTGATGGAGCTGAAGTCGAACTGTGCCTGCGACACCAGGGCAGGGTTCTCCCCGCTGTTGCGCAGGACCACGGTGACGAGCGACGCCTTCCACGGCACCGTCTCGCCCGTCTTGTCTCCCCCGGCCGAGGTCCAGTCCGCGCGGATCTCCTCCTCTTTCGCCAGGTCGACGTCCACCAGCTCCATCTCCGCCCCCGACCCGGGCTGGGGCTGGAGGTCCGGGAACAACAGGAACACCAGCCCCAAGGCCCCGCCCAGGGCAGCGATCGCACCGCCGACGACCGCGATGATCCCCTGCGGGCGTTGCAAGAAGGGCCGCTCCGGCTCCTGAGCAGCCCTGCTCGTACCGTTCGGCCCGCCAGACTCGGGTGTGGCTACGGCTGGGCTGCTTGTACCGGTCGGCCTGCTGGTCTCGGAGGCGGGTTCGGCAGAGTCAGCCGCGCCGGCTGTTCTGCCAGACTCGGGTAAGGGACGCTCCGGCTCCCGAGCAGAGCCGGCCGCACCAGCTGGTCCACCTGCCCCCGGTACGGCCCCGGGGACCCCGCCCTGGTCTGCCGTCATGACACCTGCCTCCCCGTCACACCCCATCCAATGTCGCCGTATCCCACCCGACGTCGCGGTCCATCGTCGCCCCCGGTCACACCGGTACCGTCCGGGCGCTGTGGAGACCGACCGTACCCGCAGGTCCGCGCCCTGGGAATAGTCCTTTGGTCGAGGCCGAGGAACGGGCCCTGCTCCGCCGACCGCCGAGAACCCGGCCCCGTAGCGGGTCGTTCTGGCTGGGCCGGTGAAGACACAGGAGAGCGCGTCCGCCAACTATCGCCGGGCTCTCGCCGCTCACCGCGCGGTCGCCCCACCCCGCCATGAGGACCCGGCCCTGGCCGCCGCCGTCGTACGACAGGAGCAGATCCGCCGCAAGTTCGCCACCACCGCTTTCCCTGACGTCGAGCAGGGCCAGGAGAGCGAGGTGCCGATGTCGCTCGAGGACGTCCGTGCCCAGCAGTGGCGGGCCGCCGAAGCCGTGCACACGACAGCCATCCGCCGCGCCCGTGCCGAGCGTGCCGGGCAGGCCCGTGCGGCCAGTGCTCATGCGCTGTGTCAGGCCGGGTGAGTTCGTGCGCTCCGTCCGGTCGGTTTCAGCGGAAGCGCCAGTCAGTGAAGACCTGTTCGGCGTCGGCTTCGACGACGTCCCGCAGGTCTTCTTCGTCGTCCGAGGTGTCCAGGCCGAGTGCGTCCTCGTTTGTCGAGCTACGGCACTCGGCTGTCGGTGCCAGGCCGTAACGTGCGCCCATGAGGTACACGTTCATACCGCCGGTTCCGGCGGAACAGATCCGGCAGCTGCCCACCCGGGACGTTGCACTCCTCCTCCTGAAGCACCTCGCCTCCGGCACCGGCTTCCTCCAGTACCGAGGAACTATGGGCTCGGCCCAACAGGCGTTCCAGGACGAGCCGGACACAGAGGTGCTCCTTGACCGCCTCTCCGATGCATGGTCCTGGCTGGAGGCACACGCGCTGCTGTCCCAGGTGCCCAGTCAGTCGGAAGCCTTCCGTCAGCTCTCCCGCGACGGCATGGTCCTGGCGAAGGATCCCGAGGGCATCACGCGATTCGAAGCCCGCCAGCGGCTGTCCGGCCCGCTCCACCCGGCCCTCGAAGACACCGTGCGCACCAACTTTGACCTGGGTGACTACGAGACCGCGTGCTTCGCCGCGATGAAGGCGGTCGAAGTCGCCGTCCGGGACGCCTCCGGCCTCGACAACTCCCTGGTCGGCGTGAAGCTGATGCGTGCAGCGTTCCAGCCCCACCAGAACGGCAAAGCCGGCGGCCCGCTCGCCGACGCCGGCGCCGAAGGCGGTGAGCAGGAAGCCGCCTCCGCGCTGTTCGCCGGCGCCATGGGCGCGTACAAGAACCCCGCCAGCCACCGCACCGTCGACTTCGACGACCCGATCGAGGCAGCCGAGATCGTCCAGTTCGCCGACCTGCTGCTTCGGCAGGTCGAACGCGCCAAGCGCCGCCAGGCGAGCACGACACCGTAGAACTGCGGGCCTTCGTATACCTGGTTCGGCCGCGGCGGCGCCCCAGAGCCGGCGGCCGGGAGCATCGGCTGAGGGGGGCGGTCCTGATACGGGGCCGCCCCCCTTAGTTGTGTGGTGAGCGATGAGGTCAGCGTCGCTGCCGAGTCCAGGCAGTTCGCCGAGCAGGGTGCGAGCGCTGCTTTCCGAGCTCAGTCTTCGCCGGACATCAGCGTGAAGTGTCGCTTCACTCGACAGAGCGAGCGTACGCGATATGTACGGTGAACGTACGTGTAATGTACGCTTCACGTGGTAGGGTATTGCTCAGGAGGTGCTTTCATGTCCGAGTTGTTCGACGCGGTCGACGCCCTGCTCGCGTCCCGCGCCGCTCTGCCGCCGCCGGTGGAGCGCAAGCGGCTGCGTGCCGCGCACGGCCTGACGATCGATGAGGTGGCCACCGCGCTGAAGGTGCGCCGGGCCACGGTGTCGGGCTGGGAGTCCGGCAAGACCGAGCCCCGCCCGCCCGAGCGCGACGCCTATGCCCGGCTGCTGGACAAGCTCGCGGAGCTCTACCCCGCCACCCAGGCCGACACGGCCACACCCGCCCCGGCACCGGTCGCCGAGGCTGCGGTGCCGGCCACGTTCACCGCCGCGCCCGCCCCGACGGAAGCGCAGACGCTGTCCACAGGCCAGGCGCCCGAGGCTGCGGCCATGACTCCAACCGAGAACCCTCAGCCCCCTACCCCCGTGGCCGCTGCTCCGGCGGCCGCGACCCGTCCGGCGCGCACCACCAGGCCGTCGTCGACGTCGCGCCGTCCGGGTGCGAGGAAGGCGGCTCCGGCCGGCACCCGGGCGGGCGATGGTGATCCGCGGTTCGAGAACGGGCCGCTGGCGGTCGTCGACGCCGACGAGGAGGGCAAAGTGCTGGCGTACTGCACTGGCGGCCTGGTCCTGGACGTGCCCGCCAAGTCCATCCCCGCCCTGGTCGACTGGATGCTGCGCGAGGCGAAGCTCGGGGCTCCGAAGCTGTCGGGGCCGGGCAAGGACGCCGACCCGCTGATCGTGCTCACCGAGGCCGCCCTGGAGCGCTATGGCCTGCCCGTCACGCTCACGGAGGAGGAGAAGCACGCCGGGCGGATCCCGGAGGGCCACAAGGTCATCAAGCAGCTGGCCCGCGCGGAGTGGAAGCTGACGAAGCGGGGCTTCGGGCCGTGGGCGCGGATCTACCGCCCCGCGACCGGTTCGGAGCGCGCGTGCGTGCAGCTGTGCATCCCGTCGTGGAACGCGCTGGACACCCGGCACTGGGGGACCGCGGGGCAGCTTCCGCCAGCGGAGCTCGCCCGCGTCCTGGGCGTGTACGCCTCGCGGGTGATGACGCCGCGCGGCTCCACGGCCGTGACCGGCCTGGAGCTGATGACCGCGCTGCACCCGCCGACGCGCGCCTCTGAGCCGGACGCCGACGGCAAGCGGCACTCCGAGCACAACCCCGGCTCGCTGGGCAAGGACGCCATCGACCCGATGAACTGGCCGCCGTGCGAGGTCCCCGACGGCCACCCGGTCCTCAAGGACCTGCCCCGCTTCCACGTGCGGGGACCTGCGGAGAAGCTGTTCGAGGAGGCGTACGACTGGGCACGGCCGATGACGGATGCGGAGTGCACGCTGCGGCACCTGATCGGCATCGACGTGAACATGGCCTTCGCCGCCGGCGCGAATGGGCTGACCGTCGGCCTCGGTGAGGCGACGCACATCAAGGGCCCGGCGTTCGACCCGAAGCTGCCCGGCTCGTGGTTGGTCGACCTCAGCCATGTCGACCTGTCCCGCGTGAAGGTGGGCAAGGAGTGGGTGGAGCTGGACGGCTCGCTGCTGCCCTCCCCCTTCACGCCGAAGGGCGAGCGGCCGGAAGGCCCGGCCTGGTATTCGACGCCCACCGTGGCGTACGCGGCGGAGCTCGGCTACGAGGTGCGGCCGGTCGAGGCGTGGGTGCGGCGGGAGAATGGCCGCTACTTGGACGGCTGGTACAACCGGCTGCGCGACGCCTACCTCGCCACGATGGCCGACCTCGGCGTCCACGCCGACCTCGCCCCCGAGGACTTCCTCACGGCGATGGACGGCTACAAGGACCGCGACCCCGAGCTGGCGATCGTCATCTCGGCGATCAAGGCGACGGTCAAGGGCGGCCTGGGCAAGCTCCGCGAGCGGCCACGTGCCGAGGGCTGGCGGCCCGGCGAGCCGTGGCGCGCCCTGTCCCGCCCGACCTGGCGGCCCGACATCCGAGCGGCGGTCATCTCCCGCACCCGGATCAACCTCCACCGCAAGATCGTCAAGCACGCCTCGTTCACCGGCCAGTACCCGATCGCGATTCTGTCCGACTGCGTCGTCTACGCCGCGAACGGGCCCTCGCCGCTGGACTTCCTGCCCTACCGGGAAGGCAAGCCGCTCCCGGGGGGCTTCAAGCTCGGCGTCAACCCCGGCCTGGTCAAGCACGAGGGCACGCAGGAAGTCCTGTGGGGCGAGGAAGTCCGGGAGAAGTTCAACGCCCCGGAGCTCAACCTCGCCCGGTACATCAAGGACGGCACCGTCACCGACGCCGACAACGGAGAGTAGGAGAGTGCCACGATGAGCCTGTTCGGGGACGGCCTGGAGAAGGCGGTGCAAAAGGCGTTCACGCGCCCGGCGCCCAAGACCGCAGGCCCGCAGATGCGGTACCTGGTCAAGAAGCTCGGCGGCACCAAGCCGGTCGCCGACCTGCTAGGGATGTCCCAGCGCCAGGTGGAGCGGTACGTGGCGGGGAAGGCCAAGAACCCGCGCCTCGCCCTCGCCGCGCGCCTGGAGCGCGAGGTGAAGAAGCGCTGGCAGCCCCAGATCCGGGCCATGGCCAGGGCGAAGGCGGCGAGCACGGGCGGCATCGTCATCGACACCCGCGCCCGCATGGGCTACACCGCGCCGATCGGGTCGACGGACCAGGACCGCATCCGACACCTGACCGTCGCCCTGCCCCCGCAGTACGCCGCCCGCCTCTTCGACGCCCAGGAGGCCGGCGCCAGCGACCAGGAGCTGCAGGGGATCGCCGCCGAAGGACTCAAGGAGGTGTACTTCCAGGACGGCGGCCGCCGTGCCGGCTCCCTGGAAGAGGTCCGGTTCACGGACATCGAGCACCTCGAGTTCGACCTGTAGCAGCCGCGCCCCGAACAGCCCGCGAGCCCCGGTGTGTCTGAGTGCTCCATCTGGCGAGTGAGAAGTTCACTTGGCGAGGTTGAGCCTTCGTTGGCGAGCTGGGCCTGGCGACCTATGAGCGAGTCGCTCTCTGTTTGGCGACGGCGCAGATGCCGGTGCGGGGCGGGCGCATAGGATCGCCGGCATGGCGCTGAGACCTGTCATGGTGAACATCAAGGCTCTTGATCCCTCGGCGGTCGGTGGGTTCTGGGCGGAGGCGCTCGGCTGGAGTGCTTACAGCCCCGGTGTGACCACCTACGTCGGACCCGCCGGGGGCCTCGTCTGGCCTGACCCGGTCTTTGTCGGCATCGACGTCGTCCCCGTCCCGGAACCCAGGGCATCGGCGAAGAACCGTATACACCTCGATCTCGCCACCACCTCCGTGGCCCATCAGGCGGAACTGGTCGCGCACCTGAAGGCTCTCGGTGCGACGCCCGCCGACGTGGGCCAGGGAGAGGTGCCGTGGACGGTCCTCGCCGACCCCGAGGGCAACGAGTTCTGCGTGCTGGAACCTCGCGAGATCTACCAGGACACCGGGCCGATCGCCGCAGTGGTGGTCGACTGCACGGATCCGCGGGCCATGGCCCGGTTCTGGGACGAGGCGATGGACTGGACCCTGCACGAGGTGACGGACGACCATGCGATGTGGCGCTCGCCCAAGGGTGTCGGCCCGTATCTTGAGTTCCTCCGCTCTCCCGGCGTGAAGACTGTGCCGGACCGAGTCCACCTTGACCTGGTACCGGACCTTGATGACGACAAAGCAGCGGAGGTCGACCGGCTGCGGGCCCTCGGCGCTGCCGACCTCGATGTCGGCCAGGGCGACGTTCCGTGGACGCCTCTTACCGACCCGGAGGGTCACGAGTTCTGCGTCCTCGCCCGGTCCTGACACGAAGCCTTGACCACACCCCGACACACGCGCACCTCGTCTCCTCATGCGCCATCACCCCGGGCGGGCCGGGCTGTAGCCTCCCGGTCAATCCGGGCGGCGAGAGCTTGTGCGTCGGGCGAGATCGGCTTGCTCACCGACTACAACGCTCAACTCGCCAACTGAAGCGCTCAGTCACACCCGGACCGATGCGGTCCGGGTCGTGACCCAGGGGGAGATGCTCTTCGCCCCGGCCGTGACCCGGCGTCTGGTGGAGGCCTATACCAGGCAGCCGGCCTCGGTAGCCGAGCCGGAGGCGCTGCCGGAGCTGACCGCGCGGGAGAGGGAGGTTCTGCGGCTGGTCGGCCAGGGCGTCGGCAACGACACTATCGCCGGGCGGCTCCATGTCACCGAGTGCACGGTCAAGACCCATCTGCACCGGATCATGAGCAAGCTCTCCCTCAACAGCCGTGCCCAGGCGGTCGTCATGGCGTACGAGAGCGGACTGGTCGTCCCCGGACAGTCCCGCTGACCGCGCGGCGCGCCACCTCGACGGCGGCACACCGCACGGTCGGCCGGCCTCAGCCGTCGACGCTCACCCGTGACGCCTCGGCGCACCTGCTGAGGGTGCCGGCGGAGTCGAAGAGGCACACCTTGATGCCCACCCGGTCACCGGCGATGATGTTCCCGTAGTCCGCGAAGGGGTCCCAGACGACGGCGGAGCCGTTCAGCCCGTTGGTGTTGTTCTTCGCGCCGAGATAGATGTCGTCGATCCAGGCGTAGGCCCGGACGCCCCGGCCGTCCCCGCAGTAGTCGTGGATGACGAGGTAGTCGTCGTTGGCGCCGCCGCCCGGGGCTCCCTCGCCGTAGTCGACGAAGTTGACCGCGCCGCACCCGCCGCTCGTCGTGGAGACGGCGAAGCTGTCGTCGGTGGCGGCGACGGCGGCCTGGGTGCCGAACAGCATCGTCGCGGCGGCGATCGCGGATGTGGTGACGGCCGCCCGGGCGGCCGTGGCACGGAAGTTCATAGTGCATCCCCCATTTCGGTGGCGCGGACCGCGCGCTCTCCAGTGCCGCGGCCCGCTCGCTGACGGGTCGTCGCTCGACCCAGACATGACAGTACGAGCGCCGCGCCGGCCGGTCGTCACACCCAGACCTGAGATCCACCGGCACCCCGTACACTCCGCGTCGTACGCCTGTGGTTTACCCGTCGCCGCCGACCGCGCGGAGCCGGAGCCGAGCACGACCCGTTCGACATCCGCGAGGTACTGGGCCGGCCCGACACAGGACGGCGGCCGGCCGAAGGAGACGACCACCGCCAATAACCTGGAGGCATGACCGCACTGGAGACCCGCGAGCTGGAGCACTTCATCGCGCTCGCCGACGAACTGCACTTCGGCCGGGCCGCCGTACGGCTCGCCATCGCCCAGCCGGCGCTCTCGAAGGTCATCCGCCGGATCGAGACCCGGCTCGGTGTCCCGCTCTTCGTCCGCTCCAGCCGACATGTCGAGCTCACCCCGGCGGGGGAGGCGCTGCGGGAACACGGCCGGCACGCGCTCAACGCGGTCGACGCCGCCGTCTGGCACGCCCAGCGGGCCGGGGACACCCAGGCCCGGCTGCGGCTCATACTCAAACCGGGCGGCGACGCCGGTTTCCTCTCCGGTCTGCTGGCCGCGTACGCCCGGCAGCCCGCCGCCCGCCAGGTGGACATCCTGTGTCCCCGGAACCGTTGCGGTACGCCGAGAGGCCGACCTCGTACCGCCAGCCGTCGGGCGTCTGACGCCGGGACCACAGGTGCGCGACGACCTCCTGGTCCCCGGGCAGCAGCACACGGATGGGCACCGGCTCGGGGGCGGAGGACGTCGTCACGCCTTCCACCGTACGGACAGCCGCCCGGGGCACCGGCTCAGCGCGCGGGGCCGGGCAGGGCGCCGCGGATGACGAGCTGCCGCCCGTAGCGAGGGCCTGGCCGCTGTCCACAGGCGATCCGTGAGCCCCTGGAGGGATGAACGATCACAAGCAGCAGCAGCCAGCCCCACGCCGCGGCAAGGTCCTGGAAGCCCTCGCGCGGGCGGAGCGGCAGGTGTTCACCCGGCCCGCGCCGAAATCCGCAAAGGCTCAGGTGAAATTCCTTCTCAGGCGGGCGAAGGGGTCGACCAAGGCCCTAAGGGCTGTCCCGTAACTCCGAAGACCGTTGACCGGTGTCCGGTTCGACCTGCTTTCCCGAAATCCTGTTGACGCCGCGAGTTGGGTCAGAACCGGACAGAGTGATCCGGCGGCGACGTCCCGCTGACCTCTGTGCCGAGTTACGGGACAGCCCTTAGCTGGGCGTCTGGGCGTCTCGCGCCGCACCGTGGAGCGCTACCGTGCCTGGACCCTGACGACCCCGCAGAAGCGCCTCCAGGCCACCCTGGTGGAGGAGACGGAATCCGAGTGGCAACCGCAGGTCAGGGCACAGGCACGCGCGGCGGCGGCGACCTCCAGGGGGATGATGGTGGACGTGACGGCCTACTTCGGGTTCACGTGCACGGGCAGCTCGGACGACGGCCGCGAGCGCCAGATCACCACGGACATCTCGCCCACCTACGTGAAGCAGATCCTGGAGCTCCAGGAAGCCGGTGCGACGGAGGAGGATCTGCATCCGATCGTCGCGGAGGCCATCACGGAGTCGTATTTCACAGAATGGGGCACGCGGGCAGATGTCCTTCGCGCAGATTTCACGTCCGTGTCATCAATTTCGTTCCGGTTCTGACCCAGCCGAATTCCGGACCTGCTAGAAACGTATTCGTGAGCCGACGCACGGTAGTTGTCACATAGGCAGTCTTGTTGTCACCTGTGAGGATGCGGAGCCGAGAGGACTCAACTCTTGACGGCCTCCGCGATCCGCAGGGCGACCCCGTCGGGCGTGAGGTGCGTGGTGTCGACGACCTCGGCCTCGGCGTGCAGCCACGTGCGGGCCGCCTCGGCGTAGGGCTCGAGGTATCGGAGGCGGAACGGGGAGTCGGGGCCGAGGACGGTATCGCCGGCGATGCGCTCGCGGAGGGTGCTCTGGTCGGCGTGGAGCACGAAGTGCCGGACCGGAATATCGTGCTCGGCGAGGCCCGAGCTGATCTCGCGCCAGTACTCCTCGACCAGGACGGTCATGGGGACCACCAGGGTCCCGCCGGTGTAGTCGAGTACGCGCCGGGCGGTCTCGACCACGAGGGGCCGCCACGGCGGCCAGTGCTGGAAGTTGTCTGTCTCAGGCAGCCCCGGCGTGATGTCCATGAGCGTCTCGCCGACCTTCTCGGCGTCGAACACCCGGGAGCCCGGGATCAGCCGCTGCACGAGCGCACTGGTCGTCGTCTTGCCCGCACCGTGGGTGCCGTTGAGCCATACGATCATGCACTGACGCTAGCGTCGTACAGGTTTGTGGGAGGCGACTTCTGGTGACAGCAGTGCTGCCGAATGAGGTTGTGTGACAGGCCGGATGCCTCGCCTATGACAACCAGGATGCTTCTGTCGCCCCTCTCCGGCAGCTCATCCGACTCCTCTGGTGACAACTGTCGAGCCCCGGCTCAATTCGGCGGGTCACCGTACAACGTTCTGACGGCGACCCGCTCCCGGAATCCGCACCACGAAGACGAGGCCGAAGATGACCACTCCCTGGCCGCCCCCGCGCACCGCCCGCCGCCCGCTCGCCCCGCGCGTCGCCGCGCCCCGGGAGCCGGTCGACCCGGCCCGCATCGGGCGCCGCGTCGTACGGCGCCGGGCGAAGGGGATGGACGCCGACGCCGTCGCGGCGGCCCTCGAGGACGCCCGCTTCGACGCCCGGTAGAACTCCCGGTTCGAGGACCTGGCCGACGACGTCCGCGGCCGGGCGGAGTTCGCGGAGTGGGAGCGCCTGGACCAGCTGCTCGCCGCCACGCCGGCGGGCACCGCCTACGACCCGGACACCGACCCCGTCGTCCAGGACGAGCTCGCCGCCGAAGCCGCGGCCGCCGCCGACCGCGAGGCCGAGCTGCGCGAAGCCGCCCGGGTCGCGGCCCGCGCCGACGAGCTCCAGGCGCTGCGCGAGCTCCACGCCCTGGAGCAGACCGAGCCCCGCGACGGCGACGAAGCCGTACGCGACGAGCTGACCCGGCGAGTCGGCGGGTACGTCCAGGCCGACGTCGACGCCTGGCTCGCCCGCGCCCTGGCCGCGCACCTTGGGAACTACCGCGACCCTGCCGCCCGCGAAGCTGCCGCTGGCCTTCTGCTGCCGCCGGTCCTCGCCCACGCCGCGCTGCTCGCCGAACTCGTCCGCCTGGTCCCCGGCACCGATATGGACCAGCTGGCGTTCGCGGCCCGGCTCGCTACCACCGAACCCGAAGCCGCCGGTGACCTCGCCGCGTTCCTTTACCGCGCCCGTTCCGGCGCCAGCTGACCGCACCACGCTCTCCGGCCAGGTTGTCCTCTGACACTGAACATGGATCGATTGCCAAGGAAGCTGGACCGCTCCTACGTTCCTGCTACTAATGCCACCCGAGACTCAGAGCCTGTTGTTGCTGTCACCAACCCGCACCTGGGGACAGCGCCGGTCGTACAGCGCCGGAAGGATCGTGTAGGCGGCGGGACGACCGGTCGACGAACAAATCACAGACCTCGGGTCGGTACGGGGCTGGTCAGTGCTGCGTCCTTTCGGCCGTGAACGGGCCGGTCGCGGGTGCCACGCACTTGTCCACGACGGGCTCCTCGCCACCCACCGAACCCTCCAGGCAGAGCCGTCCACCGTTCTCGCGCAGGTCGAGGAAGAACTGCGTGGTGGCACCGGACTGCTTGAGGTCGTGGATGCGCTCGTCGGGGTAGCCGAGGCCGTTCAGGGCTGCCCTGACCTTGGCCGGGGTGGGGTCCGTCAGCTCTTGGACGGCCACGTAGATGCGTTGCTCGTGATGGTTGCTCGCGCACCAGTCGCGCGCGTCCAGCTCCACCTCCAGCTCCACCTCCGGACCCGCCGTGGGCATCACCGGCTCGACCGTGCCAGCTGGAGCCTCCTCACCGGGAGGAGCCGGCTGCGGGTTCGGCGGCCCTTCCCGGGGGGTTCCCGGAGCCGGGCAGGTCTGTGCGATGTACTCCTGTATCTCGGCGAGGGCCGGAGAGGACAGGCTTTCCATGGGCTTCGCGGGCGCGGCCGCCGTGGCCACTACGGTCGAGGCCGACTCGTCGAGGCCGGTGGCCTTCGTTGTGCCGCAGGCGCCGAGTGCCAGCACCGCAAGGGCCGTCAGGGCCAGGGTGAGTCGCGGTCGGCGCGAGGAGCAGGCGAACGTGCTGGTGGAGCCGTGGATTCGGGTCATGTGCCCAGTCTCCGATCATGCCGAGCCCGGCGCGTGAGTACACATACTCACCTGGCCAGGGGGCAGTTGCTCAAGCCCGGTTGCTCGCCGTCCTCGACCGCGCCTTGGCCGTCCTCGACCTTGACGTACTCGCCGTCTGTACCGTCACTCTCACCTTCATGGCCAGTCGCACTTCCGAACCCAGGGTCTACGAGCGGATCGTCGCCGTGTGGAAGAAGGCCGGCGTCGCTCCCTGAGGACACGGAGGCGTGGCACTACGCGTACGAGCACGACGTCGACAGACAGGTAGGCGGTGGCGCTCCTCGATGCCGGGCTGCGGCAGGCCGGCTGCCGGAGAGCGATGACACTCGGCGCAGGCGGAGCTCCGGAGCACGCGGACGCCGCCGCCGGTGGAGCCCCGTTGCCGAGGGGTCCGGGCTCGGCGGGGAGCATGATGACTCTGCGTCACGATCGGGAGCGCGCGGCAGGGCCTGGAATGGCACCGTCCCGAGCAGTACACGGCGTCCCGGCAGCAGCGGCAACTGGAAGCCTGACCAGCTCGACGCTCCTGCTTGCCTTGTCCTGTCTTGGGAGACCTTTCTGACAGAGTCGCTCTGACCGCGAAGCCAGCCGTTGCGACAGTGCTCGGTCGCTGCCCTGCTAGACCAGCGACTGAACCGGAGCTACCGTCGCTCGGTTCAGTCGCTGGGAAAAATACCAGGTCAGAGCGCTGCTTGTGTACCAGCAGCGACTGAAGCGACTGAAGCTTCACATATCGGCTGTGCAGATCGCGCGTGTGCGTGTCATATATAGGTACCTACAGTCGCTTCAGTCGCTGTTTTGCTGGGCATGCTGGTTTTGACCTGCGGTTTTCCTCAGCGATCCAGAGCAGCGACTGAAGCGACTGAGTCACTCCCCGACAGTTTCGGTCGCTGCCGTGTTCGCTCTAGCGACTCGCCTGTCTCCAGGGGTGACTCGATCGAACGGGCGTCTTCGCTAGGCTGTGTCTGTTGTTGAGTCGCTTCAGTCGCTTTAGGGGGAACGAAATGCCTGCTGACCTGCAGGTTTCCTCTAGCGACTCAACAGTCGCTGTCCCTAGGAACACGCCGCCGGATGCGCTAACCCTCGCCCGCTGGTGCGCCAGCCATGGCTGGCCTGTTCATCCCCTGGCTCCAGGAAAGAAGACCCCGGCAGGTAACTGCCCGGCCTGCCGTACGCCCGGCCACAGCCACCAGACCTGCCCTTGCAGGTCTGAGGGCCGTTGGTGCCACGGATTCCACGCAGCGACCCTGGACATGAACCGCATCCAGCAGTGGTGGGGCCCCCATCCGCAGATGGGCGTCGCCGTTGCCTGCGGGCCAGCCAATCTCGTCGTCATCGACATCGATGCCCACCCCGCTGCCCCTCCGGACAGGAACCGGCTTCTTCCCGGCATCGCCATCGCCGAGGACATCGACGTCTCGCAGATGACCACGGGCTTCCACACACTCGCCGTTCTGGCCGCCCTCCGCGGCGAGAAAAGCCCTGCCAACGACGACACCACCCTGCGCGTGAGCACTCCCTCAGGTGGCCTGCACATCTGGTACCGCACCACCGACACCCGCCGCTGGCAGTGCTCCTCAGGATCAGGCAAGAACCGGGCGCTCGCCTGGCAGGTCGACGTCCGTGCAGAAGGCGGCTACATCATCGCCCCCGGCACCACCACAGAAGCAGGCACTTACAACCCGCTCGGCACCGTCCGCACCCCCGCCGCGCTCCCGGGATGGCTCGCCCAGGAACTCCAGCGCACCCACCACCTGCCCGCCGCACACATCTCAGCTCCACGCCCCGTACCCAGCCGCGCCCGCCAGGCCGTCGCCGCCGCCCGCCACGGCGGCAGTCCCCTCATCACCACACTCACCACCGTCCTGGCCGAGATCGCCGACTGCGCCGGCACCACCGAAGGCGCCGGGTTCTCCGAAAAACTCAACCGGGCCGCCTACACCATCGGAGGCCTCGTCGCCGCCGGCCACCTCACCCAACAGGCCGCGCACGACACCCTCCTCGAAACCGCCCGACACGCCCGTCCCGGCCAGGACCGCCGATCCGAAGCCATCATCCGCAGCGGCATGACCGCAGGCGCCCGACGCCCCCTTCACCCCGGGAGCCGCTCGTGACCACCCCCGTCGGCGGTGAGCCGAACATGCTCTTCGACTTCGACCCCCACAACATGGCCGCCCAGATCCTCGCCAGATCCCAGCCCACCCTGCCCTCCCCGCAAACCGGCCAGCCCCACACCCCCGCTGCCACCCCCACGACAGACGGGACAACCTCACACGGCCTCCTGCCCGACTCGCTCACCGACCGAGGCAACGCCAAACTCTTCGTCCGCCTCTACCAGGCCGACTTCCGCCACGTCCCCGGCCTCGGCTGGTACCGCTGGGACACCACCCGCTGGCAAGTCGACGAAGACGACTCCGTCCTGTGGGCCGCCGGCGAAATCGGCGAACACCTCGCCACCACCGACCCCACCGGCGAACACACCACAGAAACCCTCCGCAAGCACCGCCGCCGCGCACTGAGCACCGCCGGCATCAACGCCATGCTCACCCAGGCCAAATCCGCCCCCGGCATGGTCCTCAAAGCCGAACACCTCGATGCCGACCCCTACGCCCTGTGCACCCCCGCCGGCATCGTCGACCTCCACACCGGCCTAGTCCGCACCCCTGACCCCAACAAAGACTTCCACTCCCGCTCCACCACCGTCGGCCCCACCGCTATGCCGATCCCCAGGTTCCTGCGCTTCCTCACCGACACCTTCGGCGACGACACCGAAGGCGCCAAGATGATCGCCTTCCTGCAACTCCTCCTCGGCTACTCCATCACCGGTGACGTCGGCGGCCAGGTCATGCCCTTCCTCTTCGGCGCCGGGAAGAACGGCAAATCCGTCCTCCTCGACGTCTCCATGAAACTCCTGGGTGACTACGCCGACGCCGCCCCACCCGGCTTCCTCATGGCCCGCCTCTACGAAGGCCACCCCACCGACCTCGCCGAACTCCACGGCCGGCGCGTCGTGGTCTGCTCCGAAGTCAAACCGGGCGACAAGTTCGACGAAGCCCGCGTCAAACACCTCACCGGCGGCGACCGCATCAAAGCCCGTCGCATGCGCCAGGACTTCTTCTCCTTCAACCCCACTCACAAACTCTGGCTCCTCGGAAACCACCGCCCCGAGGTCGGCACCGGCGGCTTCGCCTTCTGGCGCCGCATGCGCCTGATCCCCTTCGAACGCACCGTCTCCGACGACCGGCGCATCGACAACCTCGCCGACATCCTCGTCGCCGAAGAAGGCCCCGGCATCCTCAACTGGCTCATCGACGGAGCCCGCCGCTACCTGGCCGGCGAAAAAGACCTCACCGGCCCCGACAAGGTCCGCATCGCCACCACCGCCTACGCCGAAACCGAAGACCACACCGGCCGCTTCTTCGACGAAGCATGCCTCCTCGGCCCCGACTACCGCACCGAACAAAAAACCCTCTACGACGCCTACCGCGCCTGGTGCTCCAGCGAAGGCTGCCTGACCCTCAGCAACCGCACCTTCGCCGCCCGAGCCCGCGAGCTCCTCGGGCTGTCCTCCCCGAAAGAGATGATCTTGTCAAATTCGAGGAAGTACTACCCTGGCATCGGACTGCTCGCCCAAGAGGAGACGGCATGAGTTCCCTGATCAGCGAGAACGATCTCAAACACGAGACCGACCTTGTCTGGCTCGAGGACATCACCCACCTCGACTACGTCCGCCAAAGCCTCGACCGCCTGCCCACCCGCTCCGGCAAACCCGCCTACCACCGCGACGGACGCATGGTCGGCTACGCCATCCTCGGCCCCGACGCCAAAGCCTCCCGCGCCTCCGGCACCTTCCGCCGACGCGTCTTCTGGCTCCTCCCACACGACCGCGACACTGAACCCCAAGGCCTCTACGCCAGCTCCGCACCCGCCGAAGCCATCGACCCCGAAACGCTCCAGCCCGCCACCAAGGGCCGCAAAACCGAACGCAGCGAAGGCGGCCCCCCCTCCAGCGCCATGCAGGAACTCGGCATAAGCCTTCCCCTCTGACTGCCCACGCCACAGCGACTCAAGCGACTCAGAAACCAACATCCCGCCCCAGCCGCTACATCCCTGCCCGGACACACGCATACCCCGAGGTCAGCAGGCAGACCTAAGCACACTCCCTCCCCTCCCGCCTCACAGACAAAGCCGCATGGAGGCACCCGGGTTTCCTGCTCACGCGCACAGACATCCAGACGGATCCCCCGACAGCGCAGCACACAAAGAAGCGCCACAGCGACTGAACTACCGGGCACCTGCACACGTAAGGTGCTGAAATAAAATGCCAGGTCAGAGGGGGGACTAGCATCAGCTAAGCGACTCAAGCGACTGAAGCCCGCACATCAAGGCCGTGTCCTATGTGGTGAGGCGGTTGTTGGGGTTGTCATAGGGCGGGGTACGTGGAGTTGGATTGTTCCGGATGGGCTGTGGGAGATCGCGAAGCCGTTGATCCCACCCTCTCGGGTGCGGCCGCAGGGTGGCGGGACGCAGAACACGCCTGATGAGACACTGTTCGCCGCGATCATCTACGTCCTGGTCAGCGGCTGTGCCTGGCGAGCTTTGCCGCCCTGCTTCGGGATGTCGAAGTTCACCGCGCATCGCCGGTTCCTGATCTGGTCCCGGGCACGTGGGGCCGGCTGCACGAGGAGATCCTGCACCGTCTCGACGACGCTGGCCTGCTTGACCTGTCCCGCGCCGTGCTCGACTCCGGCCACGTCCGGGCGAAAGAAGGGGCGATCTCACCGGTCCGAGCCCCGTGAACCGCGGCAAGGCGGGTCCCAAGATGCACGTCCTGTCGGATGCGAACGGACTGTCCCTCGTCGTCGGTCTCACCGCGGCCAACGTCCATGACAGCCAGGCCCTGAAGCCCATGGTGCTCGGTCGCCAAACGAGACACGACCCCCACCGCGGCCGACACTTCAAGCCCCAGCGTCTGCATGCCGACAAGGCCTACGGCATACCTGAACTGCGAAAATGGCTCCGCGGTAAACGCATCGGCGTCCGCATCGCCCGCAAGGGCATCGAGTCCTCCGAACGACTCGGCCGCCGCAGATGGGTGATCGAGCGGACCATCTCCTGGCTGACCGGCTACCGCCGGCTCAACCACCGCTACGAGCGCCATCTCCGCAACTACCTGGCCTTCCTCGGTCTCGCCGCAGTCATCTGCTGCTGCAAGCGACTGGGCACGGGCCGGTGGTGTCGTAACCGTCGGGGCCATCGTCCTCACGCACCTTCTTCCAGTCGATGACGTACCTCTTCGTACCGCGCCAGCCGCATGTACACCGCCCAGCATTGATGCCGCAGTGGGCTGGTGGAACTGGCCGTCGCAGTGTCACCAGGACGTCGACTCGTGGAAGGTGCTCCCGCTGCCCAGGTCGAAGAAGACCGGACCCGGCTCACTGCCGTCGGCCGGTAACACTCCGACCATGTCCTTGCCCGACTCGAACCCGTCCCGCCGCCGGACGTAACGTCTGCTTGGAGTGCCTGAGCTGAGACATGTCCAGGTAGTAAGTGTCCGGACCCTGTTGAGAGACGGTGGTCAGCTGTAGGACCAGCAGGATCAAGCCGTAGCTACAGATTGTCGTCGGTACGCCACTTGTAGACTCGGCGCACGCCGTTAGCCACGACGCGCGTGCAAAGGGGGATGCATGTCGACATTCGAAGAGGAGTGGAGTCAGCTCAAAGCAGACGCGCTCCGCAGGCGGGCCACGAGCATGGAGCTCGCCTCGACGGGGGAGAGCGGGGGGCCGGCTCCGGGGCTGGGAAACGCGGACCTCGGTCTGCGTGATGCTCCTATACGCGCCAAAACCCCGGGCTTACGGACCGCCAACGGTGAAGTACGTAAGAAGGCCAAGCTCGATGACGCGGCGACCGTTGGCAAAACCCATGCGGGATGGGACGCGGGAACGGCGAGCAACGACTGTGTGAGCGCCTGGCAGAAGCGACTCCACAAGCTCAGCGACCTGGTCGAAGATGCCGCCGACGCGCTCACCAAGGGTATGGACCAGCAGATCAGCGAAGACGTCTCCATCGCGGCACAGCTCAGGGCTTCCAGTAACTGGCTGGAGGACGCCTGATGGTCTCCGTCCCCGAACTCGACAAAGCTCGGCCCCAGCAGTGGCGGGAGGCTGCGGACGACGCCATCGGTGCTGCCAAGCAGTGCGAGATGGCGGCCGGGTACGCGCGTGACGAAATCGCCGCGACGCTTCGCCAGTGCTGGGCGGGCGACGCCGGGCGCGCGGCGCGGGCCACGTTCGTCAAGCACGCGGGCGACTACGAGGCAGCCGCCATCGCCCTGCGGGCGATGGCACGGACGTACGACGACCTCGCCGACCACATTGCGTCCGCCCAGCGCGACCTGCACAGTGCACTCGACTACGCGCACCGCAACGGCCTGAAGGTAGACGACAGCGGTCGGGTCGATTTCGCCAGACCCACCGCCG
Organism: Streptomyces bikiniensis; assembly: GCF_000716625.1. Taxonomy (NCBI): domain Bacteria; kingdom Bacillati; phylum Actinomycetota; class Actinomycetes; order Kitasatosporales; family Streptomycetaceae; genus Streptomyces; species Streptomyces bikiniensis. Next base: position 24,524 of record NZ_JNXJ01000057.1, read on the forward strand.
AAGCACCAGGCGGCGAAGGCAGCGAAAAGATCACACATGCGCACGGGATCATCTCCGATGCCCTCGCCAAGGCAAGCCTGGCCGACACCGACGCAGCTCGCTCCCTGCGCACCGTTGAAGCCCTGACAAACATTGACGATCCGAACCTCGCCAAGAAGGCGCTCGACAAGAACAGTCCACTGGGCATCGCCCTGCGCCTGTCCGGCGGACTGGACGGCCTGCACCCCATCAACGTCCCGCCGAACGTCCTCACCGCCGTGAACCTGGCCTCCACCGAAACCGGTATCAGCCGCAAACTGCTCCTGGCCATCCTCTGGCAGGAACAGCAGTGGTACCAGAACCACAACCCGAGCCTTCGCGGCCCCTTGACCGAGTTCGGCCGCTTCTTCGACTGGAGCCTCACCCTCGGCCCGAAACCGGACAAGTCCCTGGGCATCACCCATATGAAGACCGACACCGCAAGGAGCGTCGTCGAGAAGAACCGTGAAGCGTTCCGACTCGAGGACGGCAGGTATCTGGCCGACCTGAGCGACGTCGAACTCGCGGCACTCATCGAACACAACCCGGACCTGGACGTACGGCTGAGCGCCCACCACCTGGCCGACCTCCGCGACCAGCCGTACGGTGCCCGCACGGACAAGCAGCTATTCACGCTCTACGCCGCCGACACGCCGGACGTGCGCGAGAAGAACGAACAGTACGGCGACGAATCCGACCAGCGCGGCGGCGACATCAAGGCGCGAGGCCGGAACTGGGACAGGATCGAGCCGCATCTCGACGACGCGATGGCCTGGGACGCCCTCAGCGACGAAGAACAGGCGCAAGCCATCCGGGAGCTGGAGGCCCAGACCCCCGCAGGACACAGCCTGTCCCTTCATCCCCTGTACCGCGCAGGCCTGGCCACCGGCACCGGGACCGGCGAACCGGAACCTGGAACACCGTCACCCAGTCCCGGACCTTCCCCCACACCACCCGGAGCCCACTGACCTCATGAAAAGGACGGCGTCCATCCTGACCGCACTCCTTGCACTGGTCGTGCTCACCGGGTGCGACCGGTTCGAGCCGCGCGGCGGGAAACCCCTCGACCCCATGCCGGCCAACGTCCCCACAACGCCGCAGTACACGACGCCCGACGAGGTCGTGGCCGCACTGGAACGTGCGGGCATGCCCTGCAAAGTACTGCGGCGCAGGACCGGCGCCCTGGACTGCGAGGCGCAGATCTCGGGGACGGCAGTGGAGAACCAGATCCAGGTCCTGAACCCCAAGGAATTCAGCCGGGACGAGGTCGGCGACTCCATCGCCACCTGGCGCAACAGCGGTACCACCATCGTCGCGGCGGGCAACTGGTTCATCCGCGTCCTGCCCAATGACGTCCCCGTCTACTCAATTAAGATCGCCAAGGCGGTCGGCGCCATCGTCCTCCCTCCCCCCTACCCGCTGCCCGACATCCCCAGCACACCCGCATACCGTTCCACGGACGCGCTGGCCGACGCCCTGAACAAGGCAGACTCCTGCGCCGACCGAGAACGACAGCCGACAGGAGAACTACTGTGCGGAACACGAGCCTCGGAAAACAAGGCCTGTGACGCGTCCTGGGCGAACCACCGTGCCCTCCTGCTCGTGCACGACAATGCCGCGGCCCGCGACGACTACATCCGGCTCCTTCTCAGCAACGATCACACACCCGCCGCCATCGTCACGGCCGCGAACTGGACCATCCAGTTCTGCGACCCCGCCCAAGCACGCTCGACAGCTGACACGCTAGGAGGAGTCCTGATCAACCACAGCCCCACCACATAAATGGAACCGCAGAGGTCATTTTCGCCCGATGTTTCATCCCGTGATGGGATGTTCTGTGGTGCCCTTCGAGTCACGCCAGGAAATGGTGTTCTCGTTGGTAGGGTGGCGGCCCATCCCACCAGCCACGTAGACCGGGAGGTAGGGAGGCCTGCGGTCCTCGACTTCATTATGGTCGCTCGTTGTCTATATGTGGGCCGGGCCCCAGGAAATGAGTCCTGGGGCCCGGTGGCTTTGCTTGGGGATCGGTCGTTCAAGCGGCCGTCGTGTCTGGTCAGGGCAGGGTGGGCCAGGCCTTGATGCTGGTGCCGAAGGTGCCCTGGCCGTCGCCCTTGTAGAAGTTGAGGTTGGTGCCCCATCGGCCGAGAAGGTCGGTCTTCTTGTCGCCGTTGTAGTCGCCGGCGTAGATCTTGATGCCGCCCCAGCCGTTGTCGGGCCAGATGTTGACGCCGTTGTTGAGGGTGCCGCTCGCGTTGCCGTCGTAACGCATGAGGTAGCCGTTGGTGGAGACGGCGACGACGTCGTCGCGGGTGTCGGTGTTGATGTCGCCCGTGGTGAGGGTCTTCATGCTCTTCCACGAGGTGTCGGGCCACATCTGGCGCTTCTGCTCAGTGAGCAGGCCGTTGGCGTCGGTGTGGTAGCCGTAGAGGCTGCCGCCACTCCAGACGGCGAGGATGCCGTCACGGCCGGAGGTGTCGACCTTGTAGCGGGCGATCTGGAGCATGCTGCGCCAGTCGAAGGTGTCGGACCACATCTTCTTGGCGGGAGCCAGGGTGCCGTCGCCGTTGTAGTCGCCGGCGACGATGTCGGTGAAGGTTTTCCAGCTGCCGTCGAGCTTCCACAGGAGGCGGCCGTACTCGAAGGTGCCGTCGGCGCGGCCGTAGGCGGAGTGGAGGTTGCCGTCGGCGGTGACGACGGCGATGTCGGAACGGCCGTCCTTGACGGATACCTGGTGCAGATCACCGGCTGATCCAGGCGCCGGGGGCGGAGCGGTCAAGCGCCGCTCCGCCCCCGGCGCTCATCCGGCCCAGAACTGGGCCAGATACCGCTCCACGCCCTGAGGAACGCCGGTGAGGCACGCTTGCGCCGCATTCGCACGCCCCCGGCAGTAGATACGAACGTTCCACTCCATCGGCTCGCGGGGCAAGGCGACCGATTGCGCAGCGGGGCCGCCGGTCACCGACCACAGGCGCAGCTCTCCGGACCGGCATTCGATACGCGCATTCGCGAACTCATCCCACTTGCCATCGGGTTGCGTAGGGACTGCGCTCCAGATTTCGGCGTCGAAGGAAACGGTCTGAGTGTGTCCAGCGCTCGTCAGGTCGATACGGCCGGGCCGCTGGGAGACGAATGGCCCCCGGGTAAAGCCTTCTGGGAACATCGTCGGTAACCACGCGTCGTCGGCGTCCTGCAGGCCAAGGCCGTAGTGATCGACGTGAGCATCGATGTGCTGGGTCTCTAAAAGTGTCACGTCCCCGACCGTAGCGTTCCAAAAGCTCGTGACGCGATCATGTTCGGGACTTCTTGAGTCGTCAGATCATGGGCAGAACCTGGCGTTCTCGCAATTCGCGGCGGTTTGGACTGGAGTCGTACCCTTTGTCACCGAGGATGGCTCCGGGACCCTGTCCTGGGTAGCCGGACGTCGGCGGTGCGGAGGGGGGCGAGCAGACCAGTGTCGTCGAGGTGGTGCAGGATCTTCTCGTGCAGCCCGCCTCCATAGACCAGCACGGGACCAGACCAGGCACCGGTGACGGACGGTCGTCCTGAAGACACCGAACCGCGGTGGCAGAACCCGTAAGGCGCATTCACTGACCCGGGCGGGGGTGAAGGAGGCTCCGCAACCACATCGCATCGATTTCGAGGGGCATCAGGACAGTGTCCTCACCCCTGCAGAAGCGGAGTGCATTATGCCGAACGTGGACCTTTCCCAGACCGGACCCAGGCACCGAGGCTCGCGCTGGCCCGTCCTGCTGGGGCTTCTGGTGGCCTGTTATGCCGTTGCCGTGCTCGGCGGACTGGCTTCTGCGGATGCGGGCGACACCTACAACGCGCTGGACCGGCCGTCCTGGGCCCCGCCCGGATGGCTTTTCGGACCCGTGTGGACCGTGCTGTACGGCACCATCGCCGTTGCCGCGTGGCTGGTCCTGCAAAACCCGCAGAGGCCCGCGCGCACGGCCATGACCTGGTGGTCGGTCCAACTGCTCCTCAACCTCGTCTGGACTCCCCTCTTCTTCGCCGCCGAAGAGTACGGCCTGGCCTTCCTCGACATCTGCCTCCTCCTCGCGGCTCTCCTGACCACGATGGTCCTCTTCACCCGACACCGCATGGCCGCCGCGCTCCTGCTCGTCCCTTACGCACTGTGGGTGACCTTCGCCGCGGCCCTCAATCTCGCCATCTGGCTCTCCAACACCTGACAGACCCGACACCACTGCCCCGCAGCAGCGACTCTCGAGCCATGCCTGACCGATCTGTGGACGACGGCGTTGAACGTCATGCTTTCCCGGACGCCGACGCATCCTCTGTTAAAGCGCCTCGTTGGGCCGGGGGAGGGAGGCGGAGTGGTGTGGGACGTGAAGGTGTTGTCGGCGTTGATCCGCAGCCGGTATCGCGAGGGTGCGAGTCTTGCGGTGGTGGCGCGGGAGCTGGGGGTGTCGAAGGCGACCGTGCGGCGTCATATGCCGGCGCGGGAGCGGCGTGATGCGTCGGCCGCGGCGCGGCAGCGGCACCGCAGCCGGGCGCAGACGCCGTATGAGCGGGCGCTGCGGGCCCAGGTGGTGCGTCTTTACGGTTCGGGGATGTCGCAGCAGCGTGTGGCGGCCACGCTGGGGATCTCGGTCGAGGCGGTGGTGGCCCGCCTCGAACCGGGCCAGCGGCGTTCGCGGCAGGAAGCGGCCCGGCTCGCCGTCGAGCGGCAGGGCGACCTCCTGCCGAAGGAAGAGATCGTCGCCCGGTATGTGGAGGGCGCCACCATGGCCGAGCTCGGCCGGCTCTACGGGGTGCATCCCACCACGATCCGGCGCAGGATCCCCGACGACCTGATCCGCCCCCGGGGCCCCGCCCCGCAGCCCCGGCCTCGAAGGCAGCAGCGCACGCTGGTCGATGAGGAGGTCCGCCGCCGGTATGCGGCGGGGAAGAGCGCCTACGCGCTCGCCCGCGAGTTCGGTGTCTCTCCCCACACCATCCGCACCCGGATCCCCGACACCGACTGGCGCACCCCCACACTCGGGGAAGCCTCCGTCCCATCGCCTCGTCCCGCGCGGCCAAAGACGGGAGGTGTCCGGATGGTGCTGGCGCTTTCGGACGAGGAGATCCTGGCCCGCTACCGGGCCGGACAGTCCGCGACCGCGATCGGCCGTGCGGCCGGCGTGGACTGTCGCACGATCCTGCGCCGCATCCCCGAACACGAGCGACGCGGCCATCTCCAGGCGCAGCGGCTGAACCGGCCGGCCCCTGATGTCGGCGCGGACACGATCCGCGCGCTGCGTGCCCGCGGTCTGACCTGGGAGGCGATCGGCGCCGAGGTGGGGTTGTCGGTGAAGACGGTCCGCGCCCGCGCGTGAACGTCGGGGCTCGCCGGCTCCGGCTTCGGCCGTGTCGCAGCATGCCGCTTTGTCCACGGTGCGCGTCGTGCCCCGTACCCGGTGGCCTCTGGTACGGGGCACGATGCCTTCCCGGAACGGCCGGACTACGGGGCGGGGTTGTAGTGGACGACGGTGGTTTCACAGGCCTCGGCGTACACCTTCAGCGCCTCGGCTTCGGTCTGGTCGACCGTGAGGCTCCATCGCAGTTTCGTGGCGGTCCATTCGCCGATGTAGCGGCAGTGTGCGTCGGGCAGGGGCGGCATCCAGGTGGCGGGGTCCTGGTCGGCCTTGGAGCGGTTGGTGCGTGCGGTGACCATCGAGGTCGGTTCTCCCGGGCGTGTCAGTGCCACCCTGCATAGTGCCGTTCATGATCAACGACTTGGAGAAGACCGACTGGGCGTCCCTGGGACACGCTTACGGGCCGGCCGACGACGTTCCTGGATGGCTGTGGGGCATGGTGTCGCCGGACGCGGAAGTGCGGGAAGAGGCGTTCAGCCGTTTCTATGGCGCCGTGCTGCATCAGGGGAGTGTGTATTCGAGCACGGTGGCCAGTGTGCCGTTCCTGTTCGCGATGGCGGATGACCCGGCGACGCCTGACCGGGCGGCGGTCGTCGCACTGCTGCTCAGCATCGGTCGGGAGGCGGTGGATGCCGAAGAGGTCTACGCCGTTGTCTGCGGCGAGAACGGTGAAGAGTCCACGATCTACCCCGACACCGCGAACCTGATGCGGGCGCATACCGACGCCTTCATCGCCTACGCCACCGACCCCGACCCCCGGGTGCGCAGGGCTTCGATCGAGGGGCTGGGGCTCTTCTTGGAGGACGCCGAACGGGCAGTGGAACTCCTGAAAGAACGCCTCGTGCACGAGAGCGGAGTTGCCGAGCGGGTGCTGGTGGTGCAGACGATGGCGGACCTTGTCCTTCGTCTGCCTGCGGCCGCAGCGCCGGCGAGGGCGTGGTTCGACGCGCTGGCCGACAGCGGCGGCACGGACGCGGACACCCGTCTGGCGGCGCTCGCCCATCGGGCCCGCTGCGCTCCCGATTCCATCGACGACCGGACAGTGCCGGCCGTGATCGGGCTGCTTAACCAGGTCACCCCTGCGCCCCCGCCCGAGCAGGACCCGGCGCCAGACGGCCGGGAGCCCTCACGGCTGTGTGCGTGTGAGACCGGGCCGGAGGGCGACCCGGCTGTTCCCGGGTACGTTGCCGCAGCATTCGACGACCTCGAACGCCACGGCCGGATCCATGCCCCCACCACCCCGCTTCTCAAAGCCCTTCACGAGGCACTGGGCGCACGTTTCGACGACCGGAAGGCGCTATTGACCGAGCAGCTCCGCAGTGCGGATCGGGCCACGCGATACGACGCCATCGACATGGCCCGTCGTCTGATCACCTCCTGGCGGGGTGATCACACCGATCTGGTGCGGCTGATCGGCGACTGCCTGTAGCCGGGCGACTCCTACACCTCCGCGGCAGCGGCCGAAGCCCTCGCAGCCTTGGAGCGCTTGGCCGAACCTGCCCGCGAAGCCCTCGCCGCCTACGTCACCACCCAGCTCACCGAGCACCGGCCCGATGTATGGGCGAGCCCGCACCGCGGGCTGCGCCGTGCGCACCAGCAAGCTGTCGTGGCGCTGGCCGGCCTCAGAGACGAACGAGCCCTGCCCAGCCTGCTGGTCGCACTGGACACCGGCACCGACGCCTGGCGCGCGGTGGCAGTGGCCGGGCGCCTTCCCCAAGCTGCCGCCGAACTCACCCCCAGGCTCATCAGCCGTTTCATCGCCATCGACCCTGACTCCGTCGATTCCTATGGTTTCGGGTTCAATTCCTTCACGATCGCCCTCTCCCAGCTCGGTGACCCGACAGCCGTCCCGGCGCTCACCGACGCCCTGCACAACGCGATCCAGCACAAGCAGTCGCATCTCGCGGAACCCCTCTTGAAGGCGCTCGCCTCGTTCGGTCCCCGTGCCGAAGCCGCTCTGGAACCAGCCCGCCGCCTCAGCGCAGTCGACGACCTCTCTCTGAGGACAGCGGCGCTGTGCGCGGTCTGGGAGATCGGGCGCCACCCCGAGGAGGTAGTGCCGCTGTTGGGCGGGATTCTGGAGAAACGCCGCGCAACGGACGCGATCGACCTCGCCGGCCGGATCGGCCCTGCCGCCATCCCCGTCCTGCCGCGCCTGCGGCAGATCCTCGACGAACAGCTCGCCGAGAACGCACGCAACGAACGGAACGGTTCGAGCGTGCTGAACGACTGGTGGACCATCATCCGCGTCGCGTCAGCGCTGTGGGAGATAGGCGGCGCCGCCCAGACGGACACCGTGCTGCCGGTGCTGCTGGACGCCTGGAAGAACAACGACGCCAGCGCCCACGCCGTCGTCGTGTGCCTCAACCGCATGGGCCCGGCCGCCCACCCCGCCCTGCCCCAAGTCCACGCCGCTCTCGCCCGGCCCCACCGCTACGAGCAGCGGTGGACCGGCTCCGTCGCTCTCGACCTGGAGACCGAGCACACCTGCCGGACCATCCTGGTGCGCCTGAAGGATCATGCGGAGCCCAACCTCACCGAGCAGGCATAAGCACCATCCGGCTGTGTGTGCAGGGCTACGGGGCAGACCCTGCACGCAGTCGGACGGCTACGGTACGGGGTTGTAGTGGACGACGGTGGTTTCGCAGGCCTCGGCGTACACCTTCAGCGCCTCGGCCTCGGTCTGGTCGGCTGTGAGTCCCCAGCGGAGCTTGGTGGTGGTCCATTCGCCGATGTAGCGGCAGTGTGCGTCGGGCAGGGGCGGCATCCAGGTGGCGGGGTCCTGGTCGGCCTTGGAGCGGTTGGTGCGTGCGGTGACCGCCGGTCAGCTTGCAGCCGGCCGCGACGGCCGGTTCCTGGACGGCTTCGGCGAGGAGGACCTCGTTGCGGGTGTTGCAGCCGTCGCCCGCGTCTAGGCCGGTGTTCCAGTGCCGGAAGGAGTCGCGGGTGTAGCCGGTGCGGTCCTCCTCGGCGACGGGGAGCTTGCCGACGGCGTCCTCCAGCGGCAGCACCTCCGGAACAGGCACCCCCACTGCGGTCGCGGCCGCGGCCATGGAGGTGGGGGAGGGGAGGGCGAGCGGGGTCAGGGCGAGGCAGAACGCGGCAGCGCCGCGCAGCAGGTTGGTGATCACGCCCGTAGGCATAGCGGATCCAAGCCCGTAGACACGTCGGACTCGGGCTGCTCATCAACCGCGCGAGGCGCTGGGATTCGCCGGAGAAACGCTCCAGCTCGGCGCGTGCGGGTTCACCCGTGAGGACGAGACCGTACGAGGCCACCTATCACCGGCAGGACTCAGCGCCAGGTGAGGTGATCATAGTTAAGGAGGCGGGTACAGGCTGCCTTCTTGGCCTTGCCTAAGGGCTGTCCTGTAACTCCAGATGCCGCCTGCCAGCGCCCGGTTCGGTCCGTTTAGCCCGGCTCCAGTTGAGGCCACGAGTCGGGGCGCAACTGGACAAGTCGATCTTCCTGTGATGGCTGACCGGCCTTCGCCCTGAGCTACGGGACAGCCCATAGGGGGCGTATTCGGTTGTGATCAGCAGATGGCCCGGGCGAGGTCCTTGAGCCAGATCATCGAAGCACGAAGGTAGAGGCCGGCATCGGCGGCATCCCCTCCAGGGCCGTTTTCTCCCCGGGCGGGCCGGGCATCGACCGGGGGACGCGAAGGGGGACGTGGTGTGGTACGCCGTGTGGGGAGTCGTGGTCGCCGGGTCGGCGGCGGTGTTCGGGTGGCGGTTACGGACGTATCTGCGCAGCCGGCGCCGCTGGCCGCTGATGCCGGTGCGGGAACCCGAGGAGCCGACGCTGTACACCCTCGCCGCGCTCAGCGGTGGTCGGCGGCGGGTAGCCGAGACGGCGCTCGCCGCGTTGTACCTGGCCGGGAGGCTCAAGGTGCCGGTACGCCCGTGCCGGGTGGAGCTGTCGGCGATGCGGCGCCCTCCCGCGGACCCGGTCCAGGCTGCCGCCGTCGCGCTCAAGGAGCGCGGCAGCCGGTACCAGAACGGCAGGGTGCTGCTGGAGCGGGTCACTGGCGTGCCCGACGCGATCCGCGTCGAGGCGGACCTGATCGAGCGCGGCCTGATCGTCGATCAGGAGGCGCGGGCGCGGACCCGGTCAGACCGCTCGGAAGTCGTCATCGTGTCGGTACTGCTCTTCCTCGCCGGCCTGGTGGTGTGCGGCGCGCAGTGGTTGGTTCAGGACCGTTTCCCGCTCCGGTGGGCCGTGGTACACGTCCTGCTGTGGACGGGGGTGTGGCTCGGCCTGTCACGGCTGCCGCTGCCGCGACCAGGTAGTGACGCCTTCCTGACCGGCGCGGGGGAGGCCTTGCGCGCCCGGCTCGCCGCCGACCGGGAGTGGGTGGGCCGGCGGCTGCTGGGGTCGGCCGCCGTCACCGCCACGGCGGCTCCCGTGCTTGCCGATGTGGCACGCACCGGCTCTCATGTCCTGGCCGACCTTCGTCGGGGGCTCGTGGAGCCCGTCTCCTCGGGGTTCTCCCACCCGGAGCCGCGGCAGGCGGCGTCCGGGTCCGGGACGCACATCGGCGACGGCGGGGTCGGCGGTCCTTTGGGCGGCGGGTGCGGGGGATGCGGTGGGTGCGGGGGCGGTTTCTAAGGGCTGTCCCGTAGCTCAGGGCGAGGGCCGGTCGGCCATCACAGGTAGATCGACTTGTCCGGTTGCGCCCCGACTCGTGGCCTCAACTGGAGCCGGGCTAAACGGGCCGAACCGGGCGCTGGCAGGCGGCATCTGGAGTTATGGGGCAGCGCTTAGCGTCTCGGCGATCGCAGGCATTGGCTTGTCCTGCTTGTGGGCCAAGGTCCGCGCGGCCACGGGGTCGGTCTCGGCGACGATCGCCTCCAGTCCGTCGCAGGCCTTCAGCATTGCCGCGTACCCGCGCGTCGTGTCGTTCTGCAGCCATAGCCGACCCAGGCGCTCGCGCACCTGCCCCGGCAGCGTCATCAGGTCCTTGGACAGAGCGAGCACGTACTCGGCCCTCGGGTATGCGGGCTGTGGGGACTGGTTCGAGTCGACGCGGGAGAGCAAGTGGGGGGTCTCGACGAGGAGTGGTCGTCCCGGGCGGACACGTAGGTGTTGTCGGTGCCCTGCGCTACGGTCGTCTTCCCCGTGAGGGGTGCCCCGTTCTCGCCCGGCCTCTATCTCAGGCCGGGCGAGAACGGGCTGGCACGCCCCCCTTGCGTCGGCACGCGGGGACGCGCCTCTTCCGGATGGAAGGGCGACACCAAGGTGTGCTGCCTCCATATGAGGGGGTCCCCAGCGCGAATGCAAGGAAAACCGGGAACTTCGCCCCCACGGCTTACCCGATGTGCTTTACGTGCACAGGAACGGTCATCTCCGGCTCGCCGGCTGACCGTCCGTGTCTTCTAATGTTCCGCGATTCCTTGATCACGTCGCGTGATGCACCCGTCACGGTCCATGCTGATCCTCCCTCAACAGCGGTTCGGCACCCGCCTGTTGAAGGGGTCTCTTCGGCGTGGCCTTCCGGATGGCTGCGACACGACACCAAGGAAGAAGTGATGAGCACGAAACAGATGGCGGCAGCAACGGCGCTGACGCTGATGGTGTTCGGCTGGAGCGTGGTGATGGCGGCGATGGGCCACGCGGCCCTGATCGCCGCCGCGGCTCCGATCCTGGGCCTGACCGTGACCCAGGTCCTGCGCAGCGTCCGCTCGCGGGCCGTCCCGGCCACCGGACACCGTGTGGAGGCGGTGCCCGACAAGGACGGTGGCGCCCCGTGACGACCCTGTTCAGCGCACCGGGCCCGGACCCCGATCCAGTCCCGGTGCGCCCGGGACGCAAGCTGGGGCCCATCGCGGCCACGGTCGGCAGCTCCCACCGAGCCTGGCTGGAACCGATCCGCGAGTACTACCTGTCCAGCGGACGAACCCTCAGCGACCTCAGCTTCCGCATCCTGCTGGCCAAGTCCAAGCTCTCCGAGCTGCTGCGCGGCGTGGGCCACTACCCGCGCTGGGAGGTCATCCACCGCCTGGCCGAGGAGCTGGGCATCCCCGGCTGGCCGCTGCACCGGCTGTGGAAGCAGGCGGCCCTGGACGCCGGCAAGAGCAAGGACTGGGTCGAGCGGTCCACCGACAACACCGTCACCATCGCCCCCATCGGGCCGCCCCTGGAGCACGGCGCGCTGCGCTCGATAGTCGCGGAAGGCTACCTGCGCTACGCCGGGGCCTTCCTGCCCGACCAGGCCCGCGACGCCGCGGTCGAGGACACCTTCGCCATCCTCTGGCTGTCCTTCGGAGACGCTCTCGCCAGCCCCGACACCCGCCGCTTCGCCTGGGAGATCCTGCGCGCCACGGTCAAGGCCAAGGCCGACCACCGTGACCGCCGGCCCCTGCTCGGCGAGGCCGCCTTCGACACCGTCGCACTGCGCGCGCAGACCTCCCTCGAGGGAGAGATGGCGCAGCTGGCCGAGAGCATGGAGCTGTTCGCGGCCATCAGCCGGCTGCCCGAGACCCAGCTCGACGTCATGGTGCTGCGCCGCCTGTGCGGGTTCAGCGCCCAGAAGGTCTCCGACCTCCTCGGCATCCCGCTGGCCTCCGTACGGTCCAACGAACGCCACGCCGAACGATTCCTGGAAGACACCATCGAGCTCCCGCCCCCGACCGGAGGAACCACCCCATGACCATGCTCGACGACATCCTCTCCAGGGCGCTGCTCGTCCACGACCGCGCCGTGCCCCGTGACGCCTTCCCACCCCACAACCCTGAACCGCCCACCCAGCCCCCCGTCACCCCCAGCCGGCCCACGGCCTCCTCGGCGGACGCAGCCGAAGACCTGCGCGCCCTGTGTGAAACCCTGGTGCGCCACACCCCCGCCACCGCGGTCTCCGCCTTCGTCACCGACCAGGTCCCCGAACCCAGCAGCGCCCTGGTCCTGGCCTGCGTCCTGCAGCTGACCGACACCGACGACGGAGCGAGGTTCTGGTGGCAGTACGCCGCCGGCGCCGGCCAGCCGGGCGCCGCCTACTGCCTCTACCTGCACCACCTCGCCCTCGGCGAGACACACACCGCCCGCTGGTGGCACACCCAGACCGACGAGGACAAGCCCTCAACCCGCCAGGTGAACACCACCGTCCGCTGGAACGACGTTCCCGTCGTCCTGCGCCACGAGGACAAGGCCTCCACCGGCACGATCGTCCGCGTCCTGCGCACCCTGGCCCAGCACATCACGCGACCGCGCTCCGCAGTGGTCACCGAACTGATGAACTACATGCCCACCGCCGTCGCCGTCGGCTATCTCCGCGAACCGGACAGCGAACTCCCTCTGCCCGGACCCGCCTTCGCACACAAGATCCAAACCCTGCTCGACGCAGCCGCCGGCCAGCCCGACAGCCCCGGCAAGCAGCCGCCCCCGCGACGGCACACCAACCGGCCCGCACTGACCGCCCAGGAAAGCAACGAGGCCGCAACCCGCTGAACCAGACATATGGACGGCCCGCACCATCTGGTGCGGGCCGTCCATATGTCTGGGCCCACCCACCAGGACTACGACAGGTCAGACGGACAGGGATCAGCTCCAAACAAGGTGTTCGTAGTGCAGGAGGCGGGTGCGGGCGGCCGGTTCGGTCATGCCTAGGGCCTCGGCGAGCGCGGACATCGCCTCGTCGTGCTCGCGGGCCAGGGCCCGGGCGGCCTCGGGACCGGTCTCGGCGACGATCGCCTCCAGCTCCCCGCAGGCCCTGAGCATCGCCGCGTACCCGCGCGCCGGATCCTCCTCCAGCCACAACCGATCCAGCCGCTCACGCACCTGCCCCAGCAGCGCCACCAAGTCCCCGGGCAGCGCCACCGCGCGCCCGGCGACCTCGTCGAGGTGCGCCTTCCAGTCCGCGTACGGGCCCGAGGTGTCGTAGGCGTCAGGGTCGTCGTCCTCGCGGACTGTCTCCCAGTCGATCGGGTACGTCTTCGCCCCGCGCCAGCCGCACGCGCACCGGCCCCGCATCGACACCGCGGTGGGCCGGCGGAAGGTGCCGTCGTAGTGCCACCAGTCGCTCGACTCGTGGAAGGTGGCGCCGCTGCCCAGGTCGAAGAGGACCGGCTTCGGCTCGCTGCCGTCGGCCAGCAGCACCCCGACCATGCCCTCGTGCGACTCGAACCCCGCTCGCTGCCACCCGCTGCGCTCCCCGTACATCACGAACTTCTCCTCCGCCTCGACGCCAGCGCCCCACGCACGGCGCCCGGGACTTCCCCGAACCACAATGCGGCCCGGCCCCCGGCCCCCGCAGCCGGATCGTGACATATTCCACAGGCAGGTGTAGTGCG
>NZ_JNXJ01000058.1:0-30057 GCF_000716625.1 Streptomyces bikiniensis
GACTTCGAGGCGTCCATGCGCCGCTGCCGGGAGATCGGCGCCCGCTGGTACGGCACGGGCCACCAGAAGGGCGTGATCGAGGGCGCGGCCGCGTTCTCCGCACGGCTCGACGCCTTCGCCGCCGTGGTGAAGAAGCGGGACGCCGCACTCCTGGCACTCCTCGACGAACCGCGCACCGTCGAAGAGATCGCCGCACACCGCCTCGTCTACCGCCCCCATATCGATGGCCCCCACGTGGAACCGGTCGAACGCCGGACCGCCACACAGCACCTGGACCGGCTGATCCGCACAGGACTGGTCACGGAGGTCGAGGAGGGACGGTTCCGCGCAACGTGACGCGCGCCCGGCCACGGCCCCTGCCCCGGTGGCGGCCCGGCCGGACCCGGACGAGCTCCCCCGGGGGACCATGGAGAGCGGGGCCGGAGCAGAATCGGGTCATGCGCGGCGGATCGTGTCGCGCCCACGCCCATGCCCGCACCCGCAGGCGCGGGCGGGGACGGACACGGGCGGAGGGTGCGGCGAGCGTGCCGTGGCCGCCGCCCGGCTCCGCCACGGGCACGAGCCGCCGGACGGAACCTCAGGAGGGGAAGCGTGACCGAGACCAGCGACGACCGATCCGCCGACGGCGAGGCGCGGGGGGCGCCACGGAGCCGGTTGCAGCGCCTGATGCGCTACGTCCCCCTGCTCGCCCCCGTCCTGTTGTGGGCCGTGCCGTGCTGGGTCCTCCTGCACACCGGTCAGCGCTGGCCGTCCCCCGTCACGCCGGTCGGCACCGCGCTGTTCGCCCTCGGCCTGGTCGGCATGCCGCTCGCGATGACGCGCGGCCACGGCCGACGCCAGCGGGACCGGGCGGCGATCGTCGGCGACACGCTGCTGGGCGGCAGCTGGGTCCTGTTCACCTGGTCCGTCCTGCTCGGCGCCCTCCTGCGGCCCGCCCTGGCCGTGGCCGGCGTCGGCGACGGCCAGGACCGGGCGCGCATCGTCACCTGGGCCGTCCTCGGCACGACCGCCGTCCTGCTCGCCTGGGGGTACGCCGAGGCACGGCGCGTGCCCCGCGTGCGCCGGCTCGACGTGGAGCTCCCGCGTCTGGGAGCCGGCCTGGACGGCACCCGGGTCGCCCTGATCACCGACACCCACTACGGTCCGCTCGACCGCGCCCGCTGGTCGGCGCGGGTCTGCGAGACGGTGAACGGCCTGGAGGCCGACCTGGTCTGCCACACCGGCGACATCGCGGACGGCACCGCCGAGCGCCGCCGCGCCCAGGCCGCCCCGCTGGGCACCGTGCGGGCGACCCGGGCCCGGGTCTACGTCACCGGCAACCACGAGTACTACAGCGAGGCCCAGGGCTGGGTCGACCTGATGGACGAACTGGGCTGGGAGCCGCTGCGCAACCGCCACCTGCTGCTCGAACGCGGCGGGGACACCCTCGTGGTCGCCGGCGTCGACGACGTCACCGCCGAGTCCTCCGGGCTCGCGGGCCACCGCGCCCACCTCGCCGGAGCCCTCGACGGCGCCGACCCCGGCCTCCCGGTCCTCCTCCTCGCCCACCAGCCGAAGTTCGTCGACCGCGCGGCGGCCCACGGCATCGACCTCCAGCTCTCCGGGCACACCCACGGCGGGCAGATCTGGCCCTTCCACCATCTGGTCGGCCTCGACCAGCCGGCCCTCGCCGGCCTCAGCCGCCACGGCACCCGCACCCTCCTCTACACCAGCCGCGGCACCGGCTTCTGGGGACCGCCCTTCCGCGTCTTCGCCCCCAGCGAGATCACCCTGCTCGTCCTCCGCTCACCGCAGGGGCCCGCCGCCTCCTGAAGCGGGCTCCTCCCCCGTACGTGCGAGGTGTCGAGGGCGCCGAGCCGGCACTCCCGCCGCGCCCGGATCACCCCGTACGGCCCCGTCCACAGGTCCGGCCGGCTCAGGCAGCCGAGCAGGATCGTAGGTGCGCGCCGGGTGCGGCACGGCCGTGGCCGGTCGCGCGGTCCGGGAAGTCCCGTTCCGGAAGACGGCGCCGAGGTCCGGGCCGTACAGTGCTGACGGGCGCCGACCGGCCGCTGGTCTTCGATCGACGACCCGCTCGCGCAGGCGTGCGGGCGTACAGGCGTGCGGGCGTGCGGGCGTACGTGACCGCACGTGCCGTCAGGTCCCGCCGAAGGTCCGCCGGTAGGCGCCGGGGGTGGTGCCGAAGCGCGCCCGGAAGCGGCGGCGCAGGTTGACCGCCGAGGCAAGGCCGACCCGGGTGGCGACGGCTTCCACCGGAAGGTCCGTCCGCTCCAGCAGGATCCGTGCCGCGTCGAGGCGCCGGCCGAGCAGCCACTGCCCCGGGCTGGTGCCGAGCTGTTCGGCGAACCGCCGGGAGAGGGTCCGGCCGGACAGGCCGGCGTGTGCGGCGAGGCGGTCGAGGGTCAGGCGGGCGTCGAGGCGGGCGGCGGCCCACTCGAGCAGGGGCCCCAGCGACTCGTCCGTCCTGGCCGGTACGGGCTGCGCGGCGTACTGGAGCTGGCTGCCCTCCCGGTGCGGCGGCAGGACCATGCGCCGGGCGATCCCGGAGGCGTACGCCGCCCCGTGGTCGGAGCGCACCAGGTGCAGGCACAGGTCGATGCCCGCGCCGGTCCCGGCGCTGGTCGCCACGTCGCCGTGGTCCACGAAGAGCACGTCCGGGTCCACGCGCACCTCGGGGAAGGCGGTGGCGAAGCGGGCGGCGCTGCGCCAGTGGGTGGTGGCGCGGCGGCCGTCGAGCAGTCCGGCCCGGGCGAGGACGAACGCCCCCGTGCAGATCGCGACGATCCTCGCCCCGCGCCGGTGGGCGTCCCGCAGCGCCTCGACGACCTCCGGCGACACCGGCGCGTCGGGAGGCTGCCGGCCGGGGACGACCACGGTGTCCGCCTCCCGCAGGGCGGAAAGACCCGCCTCGACGAGCATCGTGTAGCCGGCGCCGGTCGGCAGGGGCCCGGGGTGCTCGGCACAGACCCGGAAGTCGTAGCGGGGCGGCGCGTCCGGCGGGGCGATGCCGAAGACCTCGGAGGCACAGGCCAGTTCGAAGGGCGACTGCGGCGGGGTGACCAGGGCCACCACACGGTGAAGCGACATGGCGAGAATGTACCCGGAGGAGTCTTTCCGGACTCTCGTCCGCGAGAACGGCCCCGGTCACAGTGGGCCCATGAACGAGATCATCGAATCGACGGTGCTGCAGACCGGGGTCCGGGTCGACGGCGAGCCGGCGAGCTACCTGACCGTCGAGCGGGACGGCCCGGCCGTACTCCTGCTGCACGGCACCTACTGGAGCCGGGTCTGGCTTCCGGTGCTGGACCGCCTGGGCGCGGCGGGGCTGCGCCCCATAGCGGTGGACCTCCCCGGACTCGGGCGCTCGGGAGGCGAACTCACCCCGGAAACGGGGGCGGTCCCGGCCCTCGCGGACTGGGTGGCGCGCTTCGCCTCCGCACTCGGGCTCTCCGGGCCGGTCGCCGTGGCGGGACACGACATCGGCGGCGCCGTCGCCCAGCACCTCCTCGTCCACGACCGGCTGGAGGTCTCCCGGCTGGCCCTGGTCGACTCGGTCACCTACGACTCCTGGCCGGTACCCGGCGTGGCCCGGTTCCGGGACCCGGCGGTCGTCGCCGCGACCACCGCCGACGAGATCCTCGCCGCCCGCCGGCAGGCCGTGACCGAAGCACTGGCCGGTGCCGCCACCGAGCAGCGGATCGCGGACTACCTGGACCCGTGGACCGACGCGCGGGTCCGTCGTTCCTGGATGGCCCTGGTGGCCGCGGCCGACCACCGCCACACCCGGGACCTCCTCCCCGCCCTGCGGCGGAACGGGACACCCAAGCTGCTGGTCTGGGGCGAGGACGACGCCTTCCAGAAGGTCGAGTACGCCGAGCGGTTCGCCTTGGAGATCCCGCACACCACGCTCCTGCGCGTCCCGGACGCGGGGCACGTCCCCATGGAGAACGCACCCGACCTGGTCGCGCGCGCACTCGCCGACTTCCTCACGGCATGAGGCCACCTCCTCGTCCCGGCCGCTGCCCGCCCCCTCCGCGAAGCGTCCTGTCGGGCTCGTGCGCCGATCGGCGCTCCGGTGCCCTCGGGACGGAGCCCGGGGCGCGGTCCGGAAGAGGGAGCGGGCCGGCCCGGCGACGCCGCGGCCCGGAGGCGCCGAAGCGTCGGTGCCGGAAGCACGGGGCGGGTGCCGGAGCCGTCCGCGCGCATCAGTGCCCCGGGTGCCGCACGCCGCCGGGGAGGGCGGCGAACGCGCCGGACCGGCCGTCCGCGGCACCGCGACCGTGGTCGAGGACGCGGACCGGAAGTGGTGCGGGCGGGTGCCGGTCCTGTTGCGGACCGCCGGCGGGAGCGCATGGTTCGCGCCGGGCTGGGCAGCCGCACGATCACACCGGGCCGCCGCCGTACGGCGAGGGCCCGCCGCGAAGTACGACCGTTCGACCTCAAGGAGTCGCCGTGACCGTTCGGATCGGTGTCGAGGAAGAGTTCCACGTGATCGACGCCGAAAGCGGCGAACTGGTGCCGCGGGCCGACTCCGTGCTCCGTCGGCTGACCCGGCACGGTGAGGCCTTCACCGAGGAGCTGTCGCGGTCCGTCGTGGAGTCCAACAGCGGGGTGCACGCTTCGCTCGACGCCCTCTTCGCGGACCTGTCCGCGTCCCGCCGGACGCTCGACCGGGCCGCCTCCTCCCAGGGCCTGGCGATCGCCGCGGCGGGCACCGCGCCGCTGGCCCGGCTCGGCACGATCCCCCCGGCGTCCGACCCCCGCTACCTGCGCATGACCGACGAGTACCGGCGGCTCGCGGACGAGCAGTTGATCTGCGGCACGCACGTCCACGCGGACGTGCCCGACCGGGACACCGCCGTACGCGCGATGTGCGTCGTCGCGCCCTGGCTGCCGACCCTCCTTGCGCTCTCGGCGAGTTCGCCCTACTGGCTCGGCGACGACACCGGCTACGCCAGCTGGCGCACCATGGTCTGGCAGCGCTGGCCCACCTCCGGCCCGCCCGGGTGCTTCTCCGGCGCGGCGGAGTACGACCGGGCGGTGGAGGAACTCGTCGGCTCGGGGGTCATCGGCGACCCCGGCATGATCTACTACGACGTCCGTCCCTCGGCGCACCTGCGGACGCTGGAGCTGCGCGTCTGCGACGCCTCCCCGCGCGTCGAGACGGTGGTGCTGATCGCCGCCCTCTTCCGCGCCCTCGTGGTGGAGGCGTGCGAACGCGTCGGCCGCACCGGCGACGCCGGGTGCGACGGCCGGCACGCATGGCTGCGGGCCGCGACCTGGCGCGCGGCCCGGTCGGGCCTGGAGGGCGACCTGGTCGACCCCTCCACCCGCCTCGCCGCCCCGGCTCCCGCGGTCGTGCGCGGCCTGCTCCGGCGGTTGCGCCCGACGCTGGAGGAGTACGGGGACTGGGACACCGTGCGGTCCCTCGCGGAGGAGACCCTGGCGCACGGCAGCGCCGCGCACCGCTTGCGCGAGCGGGTCGCGGAGGAGGACCTCCTCGCGGGAGTGGACCGCGTCCTGGCCGAGACCCGGGGAGAGCACCGGGCGGTGCCGGACGGCCGTGCCCGCGGACGTACCGCCGTACGCCAGGACCCGCGGACGGGTCGTACGGCGGCGAACGCGGCGTGAACCCCGCGCCGGGCGGCGGTCCCGTACCCCTCGCGTCAAGGGGACCGGGGAGGCGGACCCCGTGCGGCGGCGCGGCGGACCGGCACGCCCTGACGAGCGGTCCGAGGACCGGGTGAGGAGGAGCATGCGGCTGCGTACGAGCCGTCCGGACCGGCCCGGCTGCGCGCGGGTGCGTCACGGGCGCGGCTTCCGGTACCTGGACCGGGAGGGCCGGCCCGTCAGGGACGCGGCGGAGGTGGCGCGGTTGCGGTCGCTGGTGATCCCGCCGGCCTGGACCGACGTCTGGATCTGCCCCTGGCCGAACGGCCACATCCAGGCGATGGGCACCGATGCGGCCGGGCGGCGCCAGTACCTCTACCACGAGCGGTTCAGGGCGCAGCAGGAGGAGAGCAAGCACGAGCACGTCCTCGACGTCGCGACGAAGTTGCCGCGGCTGCGGCAGGGCGTCGCGGCGGACCTCGGCGGGCGCGGACTGAGCCGGGACCGGGTGCTTGCCTGCACCGCGCGCCTGCTCGACCTGGGCTTCTTCCGGGTCGGGGGCGTGGCGTACCGCAGGGATCACCAGTCCTACGGTCTGACGACCCTGCTGCGCGAGCACGTCGCGTGCGGCAGGGGCGAGGTCCGTTTCAGCTACCCGGGCAAGTCGGGGCAGAGCCAGCTCCGGGCACTCGCGGATCCGGCGGCCTACGGCGTCGTCAGGGCGCTGCTGAGGCGGCGCGGCGCCGGGGGCCAGCTGTTCGTGTACTGGCAGGGGCGCAGCTGGCACGAGGTGCGGGCGGGCGACGTGAACGACTACCTGCGCGACCGGGCCGGCACGGACATCACCGCGAAGGACTTCCGGACCTGGCACGCGACCGTCCTGGCGGCGGTGGCCCTGGCCGTCTCCGCCGAGGTCGCCGAGGCCGGCCCGACCCGGCGGGCGCGGGCCGTGTCCCGCGCGGTGCGCGAGGTGAGCGGCTACCTGGGGAACACGCCGGCGGTGTGCAGGGCTTCGTACATCAACCCGCGGCTCTTCGAGCTCTTCGAGGACGGAGTCACGATCGGGCCGGCCCTGGGCCGGCTGGGAAGCGGCGTCGATCGCGGCTGCCCGGCGACCCACGGAGAGGTGGAGGCGGCCGTGTTGCGGCTCCTGCGCCGAGGGGGACGTTCCGGTGGCGCCGGACAGCCTCCGTCCGCCGCCGTCTGATGCGGGGCGTCGCCCGGTGCTTCGGGTCCTGTTCGTCCACGGGGCCCGTTCACGTGGTCGCCCCGGAGGCGATCAGGGCTTGCGGAGCCGCTTGCCCGATGCGGGTGTTCAGCCATGTGAGCTGTCTTCGGGTGCCGGTCTCGCTCGTCGCGGCGAGGGCGCGGCAGATGCCGGCCGCGTGTTCGGGGGTGCACGGTTCGCAGGAGGCGTGCCCCGGACGTCCGCGATCCGGTCGCTGACCAGTGGCCTCTTTCGGCCGGAAGGAAGGGGCGGGCGGCTCACGCGTACCCGGTCGCGGCCGACCGCCACCGGGCGGGGCGGAAGGACCACCCGCGGCCGGGGAACGCGGCCGGGGGACGCGACCGGGAAATGCCGTCTTCTCCGCCGCTACTTCCCCGGGGCGCTGTCGTCGCGTCCGGCGCCCGGGCGGTCGTGGCGGTGGCGGGTGCCGGGAAGGAACTCCTGGACCTTGGCCTTGAGGCCTTGCTTGAGCACGGAACCGGTGTCGCTGTCGCCGTGCAGGACGGCGGTGGCGGCCGCCTCGATCTGGTCCAGGGTCGCGTGCGGGGGGATCGGCGGCACGGCCGGGTCGGTGCGGAAGTCGATGACGAAGGGCCGGTCGGCCGCGAGCGCCCGGTCCCAGGCCGCCTCGACGTGCTTGGGCTTCTCGACCCGTACGCCGTCGAGTCCGATGCTCCGGGCGATGTCGGCGTAGGGCAGGTCGGGGAGGTGCTGGGACTCCTCGAACTGCGGGGCGCCGGTCAGGGCGCGCATCTCCCAGGTGACCTGGTTGAGGTCGCCGTTGTTGAGGACGGCCACGATCAGGCGCGGGTCGGACCACTCGTGGTGGTACTTCGCCGCCGTGACCATCTCCATCATGCCGTTCATCTGCATCGCGCCGTCGCCGACGAGGGCGATCGCCGGCCGGTCGGGATGGGCGAACTTCGCGCCGATCGCGTACGGCACGCCCGGCCCCATCGTCGCCAGTGTGCCGGACAGCGAACCGCGCATGGTGCCGCGCAGCCGCAGGTGCCGGGCGTACCAGTTGGCGGCGGAGCCGGAATCGGCGGTCAGGATCGCGTCGTCGGGCAGCCTGCCGTCCAGGGCGTGGACCACGTACTCGGGGTTGACCGGGTCGGCGTCCACGGCGGCACGGCGCTGCATGACCTCCCACCAGCGGGCGACGTTCTTCTCGACCTTTTCCCGCCAGGTCCGGTCGGTCTTGCGGTGAAGGCGCGGCAGCAGCCGCTGGAGGGTCTCGCGGGCGTCGCCGACGAGGTTCACCTCGAACGGGTAGCGCAGTCCGATCATGTGCGGGTCGAGGTCGATCTGCACCGCCCGCGCCTGGTCGAGTTCCGGCAGGAACTGCGAGTACGGGAAGCTGGAGCCGATCACGAGCAGGGTGTCGCACTCCCGCATCAGCTCGTACGACGGCCGGGTGCCGAGCAGTCCGACGGAGCCGGTCACATAGGGCAGGTCGTCGGGCAGCACGTCCTTGCCGAGCAGCGCCTTGGCCACCCCCGCCCCCAGGACGTCCGCCAGCCGCTCCACCTCGCCGCGCGCCCCGCGCGCGCCCTGGCCGATGAGGACGGCGACCCTCTCGCCGGAGTTCAGGACCTCCGCCGCCCGCGCGAGGTCCGCCTCCGCGGGCACGGGGGCGTAGTCGCTCATGCCCAGGCTGGAGGGCACCATCTTGAAGGCGTGCGTCGGCGGGCTGTAGTCCAGCTCCTGCACGTCGGCCGGGAGGATGACGGCGGTCACGGTGCGCCTGGCGCAGGCCGTGCGCACCGCCCGGTCGATCAGGTTCGGGAGCTGTTCGGGGACCGTCGCGGTCGCGCAGAAGTCGGAGGCGACGTCCTTGTACAGGTTCTGCAGGTCCACCTCCTGCTGGTACGAGCCGCCCATCGCGCTGCGGTCGGTCTGGCCCACCAGCGCCACGACCGGGACGTGGTCCAGCTTGGCGTCGTACAGGCCGTTGAGCAGGTGGATCGCCCCCGGCCCGGAGGTCGCCGCGCACACGCCGACCTTTCCGGAGAACTTCGCGTACCCGACCGCCTGGAAGGCGGCCATCTCCTCGTGCCGGGCCTGGACGAACTTCGGCCTGTTGTCCGCGCGCCCCCACGCGGCGAGCAGGCCGTTGATCCCGTCGCCGGCGTACGCGAAGACGTGCTCCACACCCCACTCCCGCAAGCGCTGGAGGATGTGGTCGGACACCTTCGTGCTGGTCATGGGTTCCGTTCCTGTTCTGAGCGGCCTCCACCGGCGCGCTCGGATCGACTACGGGCGAGCGGTACGCGGGGCCGGGTCCGGATTGCTGCGCGTGTTCACGTACGGCACCTTTCCGGCGTTCTGTACGGGTACCGTCCAGCGCCTGCCCTGATGCGGGCGGATTACTCGAAGCGACCGGCGGGGCGCCGCTTTCCGGCCGGGCCTTTTCCCCTCCTGCGGCTTAATGTCTTAGATGTGGCTGTCGAAGGGGCCGCGTCCGAGGACTGGACGCCTTTGGAACAGGTGCTCAGCGGTACGGTGCGGCGCACGGGAGCGGTGGCGGCGGGCGTGTACCTGTTGTCCCCGGACGATCCCGTACTGGGTCTGATGACGGTGTGCGGCCTGCCCGCGAAGACGGTGGAGCCGTGGTGGAGGGTCTCGGTGTCGGCCGCGGGCCCGCTGTCCGAGGCGGTGCGGGAGGACCGCCTCGTGTGGGTGGGGCGGCAGGAGGACTTGGCCCGTCTGTATCCGAACGCGGCGGCCGGGCTGCCGTACCAGTTCGCGCTGGCCTTCGCCCCCTTGCGGGGGTCCCGCCGGTGGGGAGCCCTGGCCCTCGTGTGGTCCCACAACCACCCGCCCTCGCTGACCCGCCGTGAACGCGGACACGTCCTGTCCAGCGCCAACCGGATCACCCGGGCGCTGGACAGGGCGCCCGCCGCCTGGAGCGTCCCGGAGGAGCCGCGTGCCGTGCCCCTGCTCCGGCCCGGCCCGGACCCGGCGCAGACCGGGCTCGCCGCCGACGACATGTTGCAGCGGCTGCCCGTCGGCGCCCTCGGCTTCGACCTGCAGGGCCGCATCACCTACCTCAACGACGCCGCCGCCCGGCTGCTCGGCCGCAGCGCCGACGGCCTCCTCGGCACTCTGCCGTGGCAGTCCGTGCCCTGGCTCGACGCCCCGGTCCACGAGGACCACTACCGCGCCGCCGTCTTCGGCCGCGAACCCGTCGCCTACACCGCCCCGGGCCCGTCCGGCCGCTGGTTCGACATCCGGCTCTACCCGGGCGACAGCGGCACCAGCGCCTTCCTCTCCCCCAGCCCCCGCGAGCGGACGGCCGACGCCCCGACGCCCCGCGTCACCGCGGCGCCGGACGCCCCGCCGGGGACGGCCGGCACGGGACGGATCCACCAGTTGATCCACCTGGCGGCCGCCCTGAGCCAGACCGTCACCGTGGCCGACGTCGTCGACACGGTGGCCGATCAGATCCTGCCCGCCTTCGGAGCACAGGGCATGGTCGTCTCCGCCGCCGACGCCAGCCGTCTGAGGATCATCGGGCACCGCGGCTACGACCCGCGTACCGTCGCCCGTCTGGACGGCCTCCCCCTGGACACCGACGTCACCCCCGTCGGCCACGTCCTGCGCAGCGGCGTCCCGGCCTTCTACGCCGACCCCGCCGAGATGACCCGCGCCCACCCCCGGGCACCCGCGCTCAGCGGCAAACAGGCCTGGGCGTTCCTGCCCCTGCTCGTCTCCGACCGCCGCGTCGGCTGCTGCATCCTGTCCTACGACCGCCCCCACCGCTTCGGCGCGGGCGACCGCGCCGTCCTGGTGTCACTGGCCGGGCTCATCGCCCAGGCCATGGACCGGGCCCTGCTGTACGACGCCAAGCACGATCTCGCCCACGGTCTGCAACAGGCCCTCCTGCCGGTCGCCCTTCCCCCCGTCCCCCGCCTCGACGTCGCCGCCCGCTATCTGCCGGCCGCCCGCGGCGTCGACGTCGGCGGCGACTTCTACGACCTGATCCGCCTCGGCGACACCGCGGCCGCCGCCGTCATCGGAGACGTACAGGGCCACAACATCAAGGCCGCGGCCCTCATGGGCCAGGTCCGCACCGCCGTCCACGCCACCGCCGGGGCGGCGCCCGGCGACGTCCTGGCCCGCACCAACCGCGTCCTGACGGACCTGGAGACCGATCTGTTCGTCTCCTGTCTGTACCTCCACATCGACCTGGCCGGACGGCGCCTCCACCTGGCCAGCGCGGGGCACCCGCCCCCGCTCCTCCACAGTCCCGGCCCCGCGCCGCACACCGTCGCGCTCCAGGCGGAACCCGGCCCCCTGCTGGGCATCCAGCCGTGCACCGGGGCCGACTACCCCGCCACCACCGTCCCCCTGCCGCCGGAGGCCCTCCTCGCCCTCTACACCGACGGCCTCGTGGAAACCCCCGGCACCGACCTCACCGACTCCATCGCCGCCCTCACCGACCACCTCGCCCGAAACGCCGGCCGGCCGCTCGACGAACTGGCCGACAGCCTCCTCCACCACTCCGGCCTCCGGCACGCCCGCACGGACGACACCGCCCTGCTCCTGCTGCGCAGCCGGTGAGCGCGGGGAGGCCCGCTCCGGGCGCGCACCGCTCCGTCCCGGGTGCCGGTCCGGTCGTCGCGGCCCGGGATCACGGGGAGGCCCCGTCCTCCGGCGGGGGCATCGCGTCGGAGTAGAGGGCGAACAGGAGAGGAGTGCCGGTTCCGCCCGGCCGGGTTCCGGACAGGCGGTTCCAGCAGTCGGCCGCCAGGCCGCGGGCGCGCGTCCCGGGCCAGGGCCGGGGCAGGAGTTCCGGCGGCAGGAGCGGGTCGGGCTCCATCGCCGCGGTGAAGTGGGCGGCGAGTTCGACGGCCAGGGTGAGCCGCTCGGCGTCGGAGGGCTCCGGTCCCCCGGTGAGCCCGGTCAGGCAGGTTTCGGCGAAGGCCGCGAGACGTTCGTACCGCTGGGCGATCTCGGCGAGCGGCCACAGCGCGGCGGCCAGTGCGCGCGGTTCGGTGACGTCCCCGATCCTCAGGTCCGTCGTGGTGAGACGGGTGAGGGCGTCGATGACGCCGAGGTGCCCGGCGTGGGCCTCGACGAGTGCGGTGACGGGGTTGGCGGTGACGTACAGGCCGTTCTGGACCGGTGCGGCGCCCAGGTGGAGCAGGTGTTCGCGCAGTGTGTCGCGGGCGGTGCGGCGCGACTCGGGGACGGCGAAGGCGAACAGGTGCCAGACGCCGTCCCAGGGGCTGTGCCCGGCGTCCTGCCGGTAGGCGTGGCGGACGTGGGCGGCGTCGGGCGCGAGGGCTCCGGTGACGTCGGCCACGGCGCGGAGCGTGGCCTTGCGGCCGCGGCCCTCCTGGGTGAACCGGCCTTCGTTCACGAGGCGTTTGACGCAGAGCCTGATCTGCTGGTCGCTCATGCCGAGCAGGCCGGCGACGGCGTAGAGCTGGTGGGCGTCGACGGTCCCGTCCTCGCGTACGAGGGCGTGGACGACCAACCGGGTGGGGATCTCCGGCCGTTCGGCCCGGCCGTCGGGGTGGATGTCGGCCCGGCCGTCGGGGTGAGTGCCGGCCCGGCCGTCGGGGCGTGTGGTGTCGGTCATCGGGCCTTCCGCTCGCCGGTCGTGTCCGCCGGGGTGATCCGCCGGTGCATGGTGGTGACCGCGCCGAAACCCATCAGGTCCCGCAGGTAGGGGGTCCGCTCGGTGCGGTGGTGGGTGAAGCCGTGCCGTTCGTACAGTGCCCGGGCGCGGGGGTTGGTGTCGATGACGTCCAGGCGGACGCGGCGGCAGCCGTGGTCGGCGGCGAGGGCCGCGGTCTCCGCGAGGAGGAGCCCGCCGATGCCCCGGCCGCGGTACGCCGCGTCGACGGCGATCCCGTCCATGACGAGTTCGCCGGTGGCGGGGGCGCGTTCGAACAGGGCGAGGACCGCCAGCCGGGGCAGGCCGCGGAGCACGCCGTAGGCGGACAGGACGTCCCTCGCGCCGCCGCCGGTCAGCGCCCGGCCGCCGAGCCGGTAACCGGCCACTCCGACCACCCGGCCGTCGACGAGCGCGACGATTCCGCGGCCGTGGTCGAGGTGGGCGGCGATGAACGCGCGTCCCTTCTCGGGCGGGCCGAGCGCGGGGGCCAGCTTGCGGCCGAACGCCTCCCAGTAAAGGGCCGCCACCTGCTCCTCGCCGCCGTCGGGAACGCCTCGGCGCACCACCGTCCCGCCGCCTTCCACCCGTGGCCTCCCGCCCTCCGTCGTCTCCACGCCGTTCCCTCCGCCGTCGGGATCACTATTGCACTATCAACTTCGATACGTTCATCCTAGCAACGAACGTTTCTCGAACGATCAATCAGGGAGGCGGAACGTGTTCTCGGGATTCCGGACGCCGAGGCGACGGGGACGGCGCTGGGCGGTGTGGGCGGTGGTGGGCGCCCTGGTGGTGGGCGCGGGACTCGCCTGGGTGGTGCGGCAGAACACCTACGCGCTGCGCGAGGAGAGGGTGTCGCTGCGGCACGGCGGAAAGCTGCTCCAAGGGGTGCTGGCCCGGCCCGACCGGGGTCCCGGACCGTTCGGTCTGGTGGTGTTCGTCCACGGCGACGGGCCGGTCGACGCGACGCACGAGACGTTCTACCGCCCGTTGTGGGAGTCCTTCGCGCGCGCCGGGTACGCGTCGCTGTCGTTCGACAAACCGGGCGTCGGGGACTCGGAGGGCGACTGGCTGGAACAGAGCATGGAGGACCGCGCCGAGGAGACGCTGGCCGCCGTGGGATGGGCCCGTGGCAGGCCGGACGTCGACGGCCGCCGCATCGGCCTGTGGGGAGCGAGCCAGGCCGGCTGGGTCCTGCCCAAGGTCGCCGCGCGGGACCGGCGGCTGCAGTTCGTCATCGCCGTCTCCCCGGCCGTCAACTGGCTGCGGCAGGGCCGTTACAACCTCCTCGCCGAACTGGAGCGGGACGGCGCGGGCGACCGGGAGAAGGAGGCGGCGCTGCGGAGGCGCGAGGTCACCCTGGCCCTGCTGCGGAGGGGGGCGTCCTTCGCCGAGTACCGGGCCGCGGTCGGTGACGCGGAGGGCATGACGGCGGCGCGGTGGGCCTTCGTCGCCAGGAACCACCGGTCGGACGCGACCGCCGACCTGCGTGCCGCGCGCGGCACGCCGCTGCTCCTGGTACTGGCCGGCCACGACGTCAACGTGGACGTCGCCGAGACCGAGGCCGTCTACCGCGCGATCCTGCCGGCGGCCTCCCTGACGGTGGCGCGCTATCCCGACGCCACGCACTCCCTGGTCGACCACGACGTGGAGAGCTCGGACGTGCGCCTGACGATGACCGCCGTCCTTGCACCCCGCCGGCTGTACACCGACGGGTTCCTGGCGGCCCAGGAGCGGTTCGTCCGGCAGGCCGGGTGATCGCCGTCCTCCGTGAGGGCCCTTCCCACGGGTCCGGCCGGGGCGCGGGACCGGACCGTTCCGCGTCCTTGCGGATCACGGGGTGACGGCCGTGTTCCTGCCGGGACACGTCCGTGCGGACACCGGGAGGCGACGGTGACGGGCGAGCGGACCGGACCGGCCCGGGAACCGCGGCGGGCTTTCCCCGCCGCGGCTCCGCGACCGACCGCGGACCCGGTCGTCCGTACCGGGCCGCCGGGGTTCAGCGGCCCAGGGCCTTCTTGAGCTCCTGCTTGTTCATGGACGAACGGCCCTCGACCCCGCGCTTCTTCGCCTCCGCGTAGAGCTGGTCCTTCGTCGGCCCCTGCGAGCCGCTGTGCGAACGCTCGCCGCCGCGCTGCGAGGCGGACTTCCTGTCCCGCGTGGAGGTCTTGCTCGCGGTCGCGGACTCGCCGGAGCGGGCCCGTTCCTTGTTCACGGTGCGCGCGGCGATCTCCTTCGCCCGCTTCTCGGAGGCACCGCGCTTCTCGGCGCCCTCCTTGATGTGCTCGTACTGGCGCTCGCGCTTCGCGTTCGATCCTGCCGGCATGGCGTTTCCCTCTCCGTGGGTCGCGGCCCGTCCGGCCGCACGTGCCCGTCCGGTTACCCGGCGGCCGGTGCCTCACTCGGCACCGCTCCCATCCCACGCGAAGTCCCCGTGGCGCGCGAACGGGCGGCGACCGAACGGGGAGCGACGGGCCCCTCGTCACGGACGCGAAGGGGCGGGGGCAGGGGCGCACGACGCCCGTGGAGGCGGACGCACGCGAGGAGCCCCGGCGACACCGAAGCAGCCGCCCACCGGGACGCCGGTTGTCGCCGCCGAGGGGTCCTCCGTCCGCCGAATCCCCGGACGGACCCGCCAGGAGTCGCCCTCTCCGGTACGCGGGGTCACGGTGGAAGAACCGGGGTCCTTCCGTCGCGTCGAGCCGGATCACCTGCCGTACGCCTTCTTCCCGAGCAGGAGGCCCGCGTCGAGGACGTCGTCCACGATCCGCTTGGGCGCGGCGGCGGGAAGCCCCGGGTCGTCGTCGAAGGCGCCGCCCGACTCCCGATGCCGCGTGGCAAGCGCCGGCTCCCCAACCGGCACACCACCACCGCTTGCCCCACGGAATGCGGATCGGCTTGCCGCCGACCTCGGCCTCGCCGGGGCGGGCCGGGGTGTCGGGCTTGCGGTCGGCGACGTGCACGGCGGAGTCGCCGAAGAACCGTGTTCAGCGTGGATGCAGGTGCCGTGTCACCAGCAGACCAAGAACCGGCCGGCAGCCTTGACAAAGCCTCACTTCGCGGTCAGTCGGCACGACCGGTCTTGCCGTCTGCAGTCCGCACCCGGTCGGCGCCCTATCCGAGGAAGCTCAACCGCACCTGACGGTTGGGATTGTCCACATTCGTGTCCACCAGGCACACCGACTGCCACGTCCCGAGGGCCAGTTCGCCGCCGAGTACGGGGAGGGTCGCGTGGGGCGGGACGATGGCCGGGAGGACGTGGTCGCGGCCGTGGCCCCGGCTGCCGTGGCGGTGCTGCCAGCGTTCGTCGGCGGGGAGGAGGCGGTGGAGGGCCGCCAGGAGGTCGTCGTCGCTGCCCGCTCCCGTTTCGATCAGGGCGATGCCCGTGGTCGCGTGGGGTGCGAAGACGTTGAGGAGGCCGTCCCTGCCCTGTGCCACCTCCGCCAGGAAGGCGGCGCACTCCCGGGTCAGGTCGTGGACCGTCTCCGACGATCCGGTGGTGACGTCCAGGGTGCGAGTCTCGAATCCGTGGCTCATGGCTCCATGGTGGCCGACCCGCCGGCCCTCTCAAACTCTCCACGCGGGCGGCCCCGGGCCCGCCGCCCCGGTCACTTCCGCGGGGGCGGCGGTCCGAAGCCGCCCCTCAGGGTGGTCAGGCCGCCGTCGGGGGCCGTCAGGGTGACGCGGTACGTGTCGGACGAGGCGTCCCGTACCCCTTCGGGGTGGTTGTACTGGGCCGCGAAGACGTGCGGGCCCGGCGGTACCGTGCGGCCCGCCTTGAGCGTCCAGCGGTAGACCAGGGCTCCGGGCTCCTCGGTCACCGTCACCGTGAAGTCCCCGGCGGGGCGGGTGCGCCAGTGGCCGGTGCTCACGACGCCGGCGGTACGGGCGATCCGCAGTTCCGCGACGAGGCCCGTGACCGGCGATCCGGTCGTCACGCCGAGGTCGCTCTGCGCCCACCAGAGGTTGCTGCCGGGGTTGATCGTGCCGGTCGCCCCGGCCGCCGGGCCGGGCGCGGGCAGAGCGGTGGCGGTGGTGGCCGTGCCGGTGGCCGGGGGCGTTCCGCGGTCGGTCGGGACCGTCGCCATCACTCCCGCCAGGCCCACCGCTCCCGCGACCGCCGCGGTCACCGCCGCGACCGCCGCCCGGCGGCGGCCGGTCCACCGGGCCGGGGAGCGCGGCGCCCGGGCCGCCGGGGCGGGCGCGGCGAGGCCGCGTTCCACCCGGGCCAGGATGCGGGCGCGGTCGGGCCGGTGGGCGAGTGCCGCCTCGCGCAGCTCGTGGCGGAGCCGTGTCTCGTCCATCAGCGCCTTCCCGCGGTGAGTTCGGTCGCGACCCGGTCGCCGAGCAGCCGCTGGAGTTCCGCCATGCCCTTGGCGGTCTGGCTCTTGACCGTACCGACCGAGACGCCCAGCGCCAGGGCGGTGTCGCGCTCGGAGAGGTCGAAGGCGTGCCGGAGGACGACGCAGGCGCGCTTGCGGAACGGCAGGGCGCGCAGCGCGGTCCGTACGTCGAGGACGGCGGGCACGTCCGGGCCGTCGGTGTGCTCGGGACGCCGGTCCCAGAAGGCGGTGATCCTGCGCCGTTCGCGGACGGTGCTCCGGATCCGGGTGCGGACGAGGTTGGCGACGACGCCCCGGGCGTAGGCGGCGGGGTGGTCGGCGGCGCGGACCCGGTCCCAGCGGTGCCACAGGGCGAGCATGGCGTCGGCCGCCAGGTCGTCGGCCGCGTCGGCCTCTCCGGTCAACAGGTGCGCCAGACGGGCGAGTTCGGCGTAGTGGCGCTCGAAGAAGGCCCGGAACTCGGCCGCGGCGTCACCCTCGGCACCCGTCACGGCCACGGGCGTTCCCGGTGGGCGCGGATGAGGGTGACCACGTACGTGCTCCTGGACGGTCCCGGTGGTACGGGCGGCCGCCCGACGATCGGGTCCCGACCCTAGGTGGCCGCACGACGGGCTGTCCAGGCGGGTCGGGGCGCACCCGCCCCGCGCCCCGCGGTCCGGCACGATCCGAGCCGGCCACGGGGTCCGCCCCGAACCCCGCCCCTCAGGAGGACTCGCGTACGACCAGCTCCGTCGGCAGCACACGACGGCGGCTCCCCGCGCGGCCCCCTTCCGGGCCCCCTGGGACCTCCGGACCCCCTGGGGTCTCCGGCCCTCCCGCGGCCTCCGGCCCTCCCGCGATCTCCGCTGTCAGCATCCGCGCCATCGTCCGGCCCATCTCCTCGATCGGCTGCCGCACGCTGGTCAGCGGCGGGTCCATGAGCCGTGCCACCGGCGAATCGTCGACCCCGACCAGGGCCACGTCCCCGGGCACCCGGCGGCCCGCCTCCCGCAGGGCCGCGCGCGCCCCGGCCGCCATCACGTCGGAGGCGGCGAAGACCGCGTCCAGGCCCGGTCTGCGCTCGAGCAGCAGCCGCGTGGCCCGCCGACCGCCCTCCTCGGTGAAGTCGCCGGCGGCCACCAGGCCCTCGTCGGGCGCGAGGCCCGCCTCCGCGAGACCGGCCCGGTAGCCGCCGAGCCGGGCGCGCGCCACGTACATGTCGAGCGGCCCGGTGACGGTCGCGATCCGGCTCCGGCCGCGCGCCACCAGGTGGGCGACGGCCGCCCGCCCCGCCCCGATGTTGTCGGAGTCCACGTACGGCACGGGTTCGGCCTCCGTGCGGCGCCCGTTCATGACGACCGGCAGGCCCAGCTCCCCGATCCGGTCGGGCAGGGGGTCGTCGCCGTGGACGGAGGCGAGCAGCACGCCGTCGACGCGCTGGGCCGCGAGGTACTGCTCGAAACGCTGCCGCTCCTGTTCGGTGCGGACCAGGGTGAGCAGCAACTGCTTGTCGGATGCTGCGAGTTCGATGCTGACACCGCGGATGAGGCCGAGGAAGTAGGGCTCCGCGAAGAGCCGGGCCTCGGCCTCGGGGATGACGAGCGCGATCGCGTCGGTGCGGCTGCCCGCCAGGGCGCGGGCGGCCTGGTTGGGCACGTAGCCGAGTTCCGCGACGGCCCTGGTGACGGCCGTCCTGGCCCGTTCGCTGACCCGGGGGGAGCCGTTGATGACCCGGGAGACCGTGCCCCGGCCCACCCCGGCCCGGGCCGCGACCTGTTCCAGGGTGGGCCTGCCGTTCTGCCGTCCGTTCACGACTTCGATGGCTCCCCTCGGAGGACAACGGACCGTTCGTTCGGCCCCCGACAGTGTGGGAGCGCTCCCACATTAGATCACCCGGAGCCCTCCGCACCACGAGGTGCGTTCAGGAGGTGACGTGACGGGCGGGCGGGCCGGGGCGCCGGGCAGGCGCGAAACCCCCGGAAAACCTTCCCGTAACGAATCCGCGTTCATCTCTTGACACCCGCACCCGGCAGGCAGCAACCTTCCGGCAACGACGTGGGAGCGCTCCCATAGACGAGGCGCACACCCCGCGACGGGTCCGGGCCGGCCGCCGCCGAGCCGCGTTCAGCCGACCAGGCCCCCTGGCGCACAACGAGCACCACCTTGGACGAGGAGAGTGGAATGCGCACTTCCAGCAGCAGACGCGGGCGCCGCACGGCGAGCGCGGCGGTCGCCGTCGTCGTGGCCGGCACGACCCTGCTCACCGGCTGCGGCAGCGACGGTGACGACGGCGCCAAGAGCGGCGGCACGATCACGCTGCGGGTCGGGACCTTCGGTTCCTTCGGCTACGACGACAAGACCGGCGCCAAGCTCTACGCCGAGTACGAGAAGACCCACCCCGGCATCAAGATCGAGGAGTCGAACGTCGCCGACGGGCAGAAGTACTGGGACACGCTGAAGCTGCGCCTCTCCCGCAACAGCGGGCTCGCGGACATCCAGGCGATCGAGGTCGGCTACATCGCCGAGGCGACCGGCTCCACCATGGCGGACAAGTGGGTGGACCTGGGCAAGGAGGGCGGCGCGAAGCTCGACGCCTTCCTCGACTGGAAGGTCAAGCAGGCGACCACCGCCGACGGCCGGGTGATCGGCCTCGGCACCGACATCGGCCCCATGGCCGTCTGCTACAACAAGGACCTCTTCGCCAAGGCCAAGCTGCCCACCGACCGCGACGCCGTCGGCAAGCTGTGGGCCGGCGACTGGTCCAAGTTCCTGGAGGCCGGGAAGACCTACCAGAAGAACGCGCCCGCCGGCACCGCCTTCCACGACTCGGCGAGCGGCCTCTTCAACGCGGTCGTCTCCAGCGACCCGGTGCAGTACGCCGACGCGAGCGGCAAGCTCGACTGGGAGAACAGCCCCGGCGTGAAGAAGGCCTGGGACACCGCCGTCGCGGCGGCGCGGGGCGGACTCACCGCCAAGCTGCGCCAGTTCGACGAGAAGGGCACCTGGAACGCGGCCTTCAAGAACTCGAAGTTCGCCACCGTCGCCTGCCCGAGCTGGATGACCGGCATCATCAAGGACCAGGCCGGACCTGCCAACCAGGGCAAGTGGGACATCGCCGCGCCGCCGGTGGCCGGCAACTGGGGCGGGGCCTTCCTCGCCGTGCCGAAGTCCGGGAAGCACGCCAAGGAGGCGGCCGAGCTCGCCGCCTGGCTGACCGCCCCGGAGCAGCACGCCAAGGTGTTCGCGGTCAACGGCAACATCCCCTCGTCCAAGGACACGCTCACCTCGGTCGCCGTCCAGGAGGCGAAGCTGCCGTACTTCGGCGACACCCCGGTCGGCAAGATCTTCTCCGGCGCGGCGGTCCGGATCACACCCGCCAGCATCAGCCGCTACGACGGCCAGGTGAAGACCTTCCTCACCGACAACGGCATCCTCGACATCGAGCAGCGCGGCACCGACCCGGCCAAGGCCTGGGAGAACGTCAAGAAGCTGGTCGACGACAAGATCGACCAGTAGCGGGGGCCGCGTGCCGGTCCGCCGCCGCCTGCCGGGCGGCGGACCGGCACCGTCCGCACCAGCGCACGCATCGACCTGGAAGGACGCCCCCGTGGCCACCTCCGCCCGGGCGCGGTCCGACGGCTCCCCGCCGCCCGCCGCCCCGCCCTCCTCCCCCGGCCCGCGCGGCCGCCGCCCCGCCCCCGGCGGCTGGCGCAGCACCCTCTACCGCTGGGACCTGAAGGCGATTCCGTACGTCTTCGTCGCCCCCTTCTTCCTCACCTTCGCCGCCTTCGGCCTCTTCCCGCTGATCTACACCGGCTGGCTCTCCCTGCACCGGGTGGAGCTCGGCGGCGGAGCCGAGTGGAAGGGCCTGGAGAACTACACCGACCTCGCGACCAGCGAGTTCTTCTGGAACGCGCTCGTCAACACCTTCACCATCGGGGTCATCTCGACCGTCCCGCAACTGCTCATGGCCCTGGGCCTGGCGCACCTGCTGAACTACAAGCTCCGGGGCCGCGGCTTCTTCCGGGTCGCGATCCTCGCCCCGTACGCCACCTCGATCGCGGCGGCGACCCTGGTCTTCGCCCAGCTCTTCAACGCCGACTACGGGATGATCAACAGTCTCCTGGAGTGGACCGGCGTCGGCCCGGTCGACTGGGAGGCGTCCAAGTGGCCCGCGCAGATCGCCATCTCGACGATCGTGACCTGGCGCTGGACCGGCTACAACGCGCTGATCTACCTGGCCGCCATGCAGGCCGTGCCGAACGACCTGTACGAGGCGGCCTCCCTGGACGGGGCCTCGCGCTGGCGCCAGTTCCTCAGCGTCACCATCCCCTCCATCCGGCCCACGATCCTCTTCACGATCATCGTCTCCACCATCGGCGCCACCCAGCTCTTCGGCGAGCCGATGCTCTACGGCGGCAGCGTCGGCATCAGCGGCGGCAGCGGCAACCAGTTCCAGACGCTGAGCCTGCTGATGTACGAGAAGGGGTGGGTCACCGGCGCCCTCGGGCAGGCCTCGGCCATCGCCTGGGTGATGCTGCTGCTCCTGCTGATCGTCGGCGGCGTCCAGGCGCTCGTCTCCCGCCACAACCGCAAGAAGCTGGGGGGCTGACCCATGGCACGCACACTCGACGCGCCCCGCCCTGCGAACCCGGCGGCCGAACGCCCCGGGCCCGGCCGGCGCTTCCGGCAGTCGGCCGGCCGGCAGCACCACGCCGGACCGCTCACGTACGTCCTGCTCGTCCTCGCCGCGGCGGTCTCGCTCTTCCCGCTGTACTGGAACGTGGTCGCCGCCTCGCACACCGGCGAGCGGGTCGTGGCGGCCCCGGCGCCGCTGCTGCCCGGCCCCCGTCTCTTCGACAACCTCACCTTCGCCTGGAACCAGGTCGACATGGGCGAGGCCCTGGTCAACACCACGATCGTGGCGAGCCTGGTGGCCGTGTCCACCGTCCTCTTCTCCACGCTCGCCGGCTTCGCCTTCGCCAAACTCCCCTTCCGGGGACGGACGATGCTGCTCTCGCTCGTGGTCGCCACGATGACGATCCCGCCGCAGCTCAGCGTCATCCCGCTCTATCAGATCGTCACGGACCTGGGCTGGGTCGACCAGCTCCAGTCGGTCGTCCTTCCCTCGCTCGTCGCCGCCTTCGGCGTCTTCTTCATGCGTCAGTTCCTCGTCGAGGCGCTGCCCGTGGAGCTGGTGGAGGCGGCCCGGATGGACGGCGCGCACAGCCTCCGGGTGATCTGGCACGTGGTCTTCCCGGTGGCCCGGCCCGCGATGGCGGTGCTCGGCATGCTGGTCTTCGTCCAGTCGTGGAACGACTTCTTCTGGCCGTTCATCGCACTCACCCCGGACGGCAACCCCACCCTCCAGGTGGCACTCGCCGGGCTCGGCGCGGGCAACCACAGCGTGGACCACGCCATCGTGCTGACCGGCGCCCTGATCTCCACCGTGCCGCTGCTGCTCGTCTTCGCCTTCCTCGGCAAGCACATCGTGGGCGGCATCACGGCCGGCGCCGTCAAGAGCTGACCGGCCCCTCCCCACCACAACGTACCGATCCCGCACCAGCGTTGGGAGCTCCCTCCTATGACCGCGTCCGACACCCGGCCGCTCACCGCCGTCCGCTCGTTCCCGCCCGGCTTCCTCTGGGGCGCGGCCACCGCCGCGTACCAGATCGAGGGAGCGGCGGCGGAGGACGGCCGCACCCCGTCCATCTGGGACACCTTCTCGCACACCCCGGGCAGGGTCTTCGAGGGCCACACCGGCGACGTGGCCGTGGACCACTACCACCGGTTCCGCGAGGACGTCGCCCTGATGTCCGAACTGGGCCTGAACTCCTACCGGTTCTCCGTCTCCTGGTCCCGGGTGCAGCCCACCGGGCGCGGCCCCGCCGTGCAGAAGGGCCTGGACTTCTACCGGGCGCTCGTGGACGAGCTGCTGGCCGCCGGGATCGAGCCGGCCCTGACGCTCTACCACTGGGACCTGCCGCAGGAGCTGGAGGACGCGGGGGGCTGGCCGGAGCGGTCGACCGCCGAGCGGTTCGCCGAGTACGCGGGGATCGTCGCGGACGCGGTCGGCGACCGGGTCTCGCGGTGGACCACGCTCAACGAGCCCTGGTGCAGCGCCTTCCTGGGGTACGGCTCCGGGGTGCACGCGCCGGGCCGCACCGACCCGGTGGCCGCCCTGCGCGCGGCCCACCACCTCAACCTGGGGCACGGGCTCGCGGTCCGGGCGCTGCGGGCCGCGCTGCCGGCGGGCCGTCCGCAGCAGCTCTCCGTCTCCCTGAACCTGCACGAGGTGCGGCCGCTGACCGGTTCCGCCGGGGACCTGGACGCGGTGCGCCGCATCGACGCCGTCGGCAACCGGATCTGGCTGGGCCCGATGCTGGAGGGCGCCTACCCCGAGGACCTGCTCGCCGACACCGCGCACCTCACCGACTGGTCCTTCGTGCGGGACGGGGACACGGCGACGGCGAAGCAGCCGCTGGACCTGCTCGCGGTCAACTACTACGCGCCGACCCTGGTGTCGGAGGTCGCGGAGGGCGCCGAGAAGCCGCAGGACGACGGGCACGGAGACAGCGAGCACTCCCCGTGGCCGGGGGCGGACCGGGTGGCGTTCCACCGGGCGCCGGGCGAGCGGACGGCGATGGGCTGGCCGGTCGACGCGGGCGCGCTGTACGACC
Organism: Streptomyces bikiniensis; assembly: GCF_000716625.1. NCBI lineage: Bacteria > Bacillati > Actinomycetota > Actinomycetes > Kitasatosporales > Streptomycetaceae > Streptomyces > Streptomyces bikiniensis. Next base: position 23,467 of record NZ_JNXJ01000058.1, read on the forward strand.
TGCTGAAGCGGGTGTCCGCCGCGTACCCCGGCCTTCCGCTGGTGATCAGCGAGAACGGGGCGGCGTACGAGGACGTGGTGGGCCCGGACGGGTCCGTGCACGACCCGGAGCGGGCCGCCTACGTGCACGCGCACCTGGAGGCGGTGCACCGGGCGATGGCGGACGGCGTGGACGTGCGCGGTTACTTCCTCTGGTCGCTGCTGGACAACTTCGAGTGGGCGTACGGCTACGCGAAGCGGTTCGGGGCGGTCCGGGTCGACTACGACACCCTGGAGCGGACGCCGAAGTCGAGCGCCCGCTGGTACGCGCGGGTGGCGCGGTCGGGCGAGCTGACGGCCCCGGACGCGGGCTGACGCGGAGACGCCCCGGGGGCCGTGCCGGACCACCGGCACGGCCCCCGAGCCTTCCCTTCGTGACGTCAGATGTCGATCACCCGGTAGCCGATGACGTAGACGCCGCCGGAGCCCTCGACGGTGCGCCACTGGGTCTCGGCGCCGGCCTCGGAGCCGGTGACCAGGGTGGCGCCGAGCTTGTCGTCGCCGCTGGTCGAGTCGTAGTCCCACAGGGTCAGGGTGCGGGCCTGCTGCTTGCCCAGGATCAGGGCCGCGCTGCCGTTGCCGTCGGCCATCGAGCGGACGTAACCGGTGCCCATGGTCTGGTACTTCAGGCTGCCGCCGGGCCAGACCTTGACGGCGTTGCCATTGGCGTCGGTGATCTTCAGGTAGGCCTCGTCGTGGTCGCCCTCGCTGTTCTTCTGGCAGTGCAGCTCGACGAGTTCGATCTTCACGTAGTCGATCGGCTCGGCGTGCGCGGTGCCGGCGAAGGCGCCGAGGGTGCCGAGTCCGAGCAGGGCGGTGGCGGCCAGTCGGGCGGCTCGGTTCTTGCGCATGTGGTGTCCCCCCACACATCGGGTCACGGATGTGACGTGGTGTCCGGTCCGCCGTCCCCGGAGGATCCGGTGTGCCGTTTCCCCCCGGCACGACCCCCACTGTGCCCGGCTCCCCCGTCCGGGTTCTACGCGCGTTCCGCTGGACGGAACAGGACCGCCCGACGGCCTCCTCAGGGTACGAGGGCGGCCGGCGGGAGCGGTCTCCGCCGGCCGGCCCCGGCGAGCGCGCGGGTGATCGCGGCGCCGGCCCCGGCGACGGCGTGGGCCAGCGCGTCGAGCCGGCGGCCCGCCGGGACCATGGCGGCGAGCGCGGCGACCGTGCGCCCGTCCGGGGCGCGGACCGGCAGCGAGGCGCAGCACACCCCTTCCATCACGTCCTCCCGGTCGAGGACGGCGCCGCTCCCCCGGGGTCCCCGGAGGGCCTTCCCGGCGGCGGTGTCGAGCCGGAACGCGAGGCCGTCCCGTACGGGGAGGAGGGGTTCCAGGTCGCCGGGCACCGAGCCGACCGTGAGCGCCGCCTCCTCGCGCAGGACGACGAGGACGACGCTCGCGCCGGTGGCGGCCCTCAGGCGCTGGAGCGGCAGCCGGGCGGCGGGGCGAAGGCCGGGGTGCGGTTCCCAGGCCTGGCCGAGCCGGTAGAGCTGCGGACCGACCCGGTAGCGGTTTCCGGCCCGTTCGACGGCGCCGACGCCGATCAGCTGGTCGAGCAGCCGGTGGACGGTGCCCTTGGGCACTCCGCAGGCGAGCGCCAGTTCGGTCACCCCGGCCTCGTCGCCGTTGCGGCGGAGGGCGTCGAGCAGGGCGAACGCCCCTTCGAGCACGCCCCGGCCGCGCGGGGCCCTCTCCTGCGCGTCCCGCGCCGCGGCCGCCCCGGCACCGCCCGCCCCCGTTCCCGTGTCCACACCGGTGTCCATGAGTCCCCCTCACGTCGCACGCCCGGCCGCGGCCCCCCGACGGCACGGCTCCGGGCACGCCTCCCACCATGCCGCAGACCGCACGTTCCGGCGAAGGGGCTCGGACCGCGCGTCGTGGCGCGAACACGCCGTTGTCCGACACGTCGCCTTTAGGGTGTGCGATCATGAAAGACGCTCTTCCCCCCGTTTTCCGGTCGCACCGCCGTCGGACCGCCGGGTTCGCCGTCGGGGCCGTCGCCGTGGCGGCGCTCGCGGCCGTGTTCGTCACCGCTCCGTCCCCGCCGTTCTCGCCCTCCGGGGCCTCCGGCCCGTCCTCCGGTCCGTCCGCGCCCCGTCCCGCGGAGCCGGACGCCAAGGCCTCGGAGAGCCCCTGGATCCGTCCCGCCGGGGCGCCGCCGACCGTGTTCGCCCACCGGGGGGCCTCCTCCGCCGCGCCCGAGAACACGCTGGTCGCCGACGAGGTCGCCCGGCGGGGCGGGGCGAAGTGGATCGAGAACGACGTCCAGCCGAGCAAGGACGGCGTGCCGTACGTCCTGCACGACCCGACCGTCGACCGGACGACCGACGGGACGGGCCCGATCCGCTCCCTGACCTCCGCCCAGCTGGACGCCCTGGACGCGGGCTCCTGGTTCGCCCCGGTCTACGCCGGCGCCCGGGTCCCGACCCTGGCCGCCCAGCTGGCGGACCTCCGGGAGCGCGGCGGCAACCTGCTCCTGGAGATCAAGGGCCTGCACAGCCGCGACGAGGTGGCCCGGATCGTGCGGGACGTCAGGGAGCAGGCCATAACGCGCCGGGTCCTCGTCCAGAGCTTCGACGTCCCCTCCCTGCGGTACGCGCACGAGCTGGCGCCCGAACTCCCGCTGGGTCTCCTGCGCGCCACCCTGGACGCCGATCCGGCCGCGCTCGCGCGGGAGCTGGGCCTCACCGCGTACAACGTCGCGCACACCGCCCTGACCGACAAGCCGGACGTGGTCGGCGAGCTGCACGCGGCGGGCGTGGCGGTGAACGTCTGGACGGTCGACACCCCCGGCCGCTGGAAGGCCGTGGACGACCTCGGCGTGGACGGGATCATCACCAACCGGCCCGCAGAGCTGGCGGGTTGGACGGCGGGCCGAGGCGCGGTCTGAGCCCCGCCCGTTCCCGGACCGGGGGGCGGCCCCGGACCGGGGGGCGGGGCCGCGCCGGTCGTCCGCGCCCCTTCCGGCACACGCCCTAGGAGGCGGTGCCGGAGGGCGTGACCTTCATGTCGTCGACGAAGGCCCGGACCATGATCGCGTGGGTGAAGACCACGGTCCCGGGCTTGATCAGGCCGCCCTCCCCGCCGTTGCCGACCACCTGGACCGTGCGCTCGCCGAGGAAGGTCAGGGTCTTGTCGTCGAAGATCCACTCGGTGCGCTGCCCGCTGAACTCGTCGAGCCGCGCGACCGCGACGCCCTTGCGGCCGGCGGCGTCGGTGACGCCGTCGACCGTGACCACGCCGGGGATCTTCGCGGCGGCCCGGTAGAGCGCCGCCGTGAGCTCGGGGGTCGGCCAGCTCTCGGTGAGCAGGTCGCCGATGGTGGTGAAGGCCTGCTGGTCCTTGCCGTTGCCCTGCCCCTCGGTCTCCTCGTAGATCTTCCGCAGCAGCGCGCCGGGGTCGGTGGGCAGGGTGGCCAGGTAGTCGTGCGAGGGCGCGCCGAGGTGCGGCTCGGGCACGTCGCCCTTCTCGTCGGTGCCCTCCAGGGTGATGCCCTCGGGGCCGGTGGTGCCGGGCTCGATCAGCCATCCCTTGAGGCCGTCGGGGGACCGCCAGGACTGCCGGGTGTGCAGGGGGACGCCGACGAGGCTGCTGACCCCGTCGACAGTCCTCACGTGGGTGGAGGCGCTCCGCGTCTCGATGTAGACGTACTGCCCGGCGCGGCGGCGGGGGGTCTCGGCCCCGGCGGCGGCGAGCGAGATGCGGTCGAGGAGCCGGGGGGCGCCGTGGGGGTCGGCGACGCCGATGGCGGTGGTGAGGGCGGGTCCGGTGGCGCGGTCGCCGGCGTCCGGGACCCCACCCGGCGCGAGGACGAGGACGCCGACGGCGAGCGCGCCGGCGAGCGCGGTCGCGGCCGGCAGGAGGACCGCCTTCCGCAGGAAGGGGTTGCGGGGCGCGCGGGCGGCGGCGCGTCGGTCGTCGTGGATCCGGTTCATCAGGTGCTCCTTGTGGAACTGGTGGCGGCCCGGAGGAAGGTCGCGTTCCTCGATCGCCGGGAGGATCGCCGAGGGGACCCCGGTCTGGTGCCGGTTCGCCGTACGGGGGTCGGTCGGTTCGGGGTTCATCGGATTCCTTCCTGTGCGGGCCGGACCGCGTTCGCGCGATCACCTGTTGTCTGTCGGGGGCGGGCGGCGGGTTCCCGTTCCCGCGGATCGGATTCCTTTCCCTCCCGGGCGAGTTCCGCCTCGGCGCCGTCGCGGAGCTTCGCGCGGGCGCGCGAGAGCCGGGAGCGGACGGTGCCGACCGGGACGCGCAGGGCCCGGGCCACCTCGGCGTAGGCCAGGCCTTCCCAGAGGCAGAGGACGAGGACTTCGCGTTCGGTGCGGCGGAGCGTGCCGAGCGCGCGCAGGGTGGCGGCGATGCGGCGCCGGTCGTCGAGGCGTCCGGCGACCTCGGAGGCGTGGTCGGGCACGGAGGGCTCGGGGACGGCCGCGGCGTACGCGGCGGCGGCCCCCCGGTAGCGGCGGTTGCCCCGGCAGTGGTTGCGGGCCACGTTGGTGGCGACGCCGAGCAGCCAGGGGCGGAGCGATCCGCCGTGGGGGTCGACCTTGCCCCGGAGCCGCCAGGCCTCCAGGAAGGTCGCCGCCATGACGTCCTCGGCGACCGACCAGTCGCCGGTCAGCCGGAAGGCGTGGTTGTAGACGCCCCGGGCGTGGGCGTCGAAGAGTTCGGCGAAGGCCGACGGGTCCCCGTCCCGGATGCGTGCGCGCGTGTCGGTGTTCACGTCTGGGACCTGTCCGGCGCCCGGAGCGGGTTCCCGTGATCCGGGTCACACCGGTTCGGGCCCGGCCGCGGACGGGCGCGCCGGGTCAGGAGGGTGCGCCGGCGTCCGGGGCGGGGCCGTCCAGTTCGGTCAGGAGGTCCGGGTTGACCGTGCGCAGGATCACCGCGATCCGGCCGGGGTCGGCGGCGGGCCAGAGGACGGCACGGGCCGCGCGGTACTTGGCGGCGAGGCGTTCCCGCTGGTCGGGCGGGAGCGCGGCGGACCGGTCGGTGCGGCTGTTGTGCGCGTTGTCGGCGATCTTCACGAGGGTGGCGTCGGGGTCGGCGGTGATCCGCCGGATCTTCTCCTCGTACGTGAGGTCGGCCCGGTTGGTGACGGCCTCGACGAGGGCGACGACCCGGTCCGGCACCCCGGCGGCGCGGAGCCGTTCCGCCGTCCAGTCGGTGTCCTCGACCACGTCGTGCAGCAGGCCGGCCATGGCCAGGTGCGTGCCGAGGGGTTCCAGGCCGGCCGCGACCGCGCGCACGTGTTCGACGTACGGGACGCCGGTCTTGTCGACCTGTCCGGCGTGCGCGCGGTCGGCCAGTGCGTCCACCTCGGCGAGAGTCCTCATGCCTCCCATCATGGCGGGGTGCGGCGGGCGGCGGTGCGGCGGGCCCCGGGCTCCTGACACGTGTTCGTCACACGGGAACGGGAATGCCGGTGCGGGAAGGGCCCGTTGCCGGGTGCATGACTCTCGGAGCAACGCTCAGCTCGACCTCCCGTCAGCTTCCGATCGATGCCACGGTGCGGCTCGCGCGGGAGGCGCGCGACGCCGGCCTGCACTCCGCGTGGTTCGGCCAGACCTTCGCGTACGACTCGCCCTCGCTCGCCGCGATCGTCGGGCGCGAGGTGCCGGGCCTCCAGGTCGGGACGGCCGCGATCCCGGTCTTCGGCCGGCACCCGCTGCTCGTCTCGTCCCAGGCGCAGACGGCGCAGGCCGCCACCGGCGGCCGCTACCACCTCGGGCTCGCCCTCGGCACCCGCCATCTGACCGAGACCGGCTTCGGCATCCCGTACGAGCGGCCGATCGGGCTGCTCAGGGAGTTCCTGACCGCTCTGCGCCCGCTGCTCGAAACGGGCGGCGCCGACTTCCACGGGGAGCTGCTGACCGCCACCACCCCGTACTCGGCGTCGGTGCCGGGCGCCGAGCCTCCGGTGCCGGTCCTGGTCGCCGCCATGGGGCCGCAGGCGCTGCGGGTCAGCGGTGAACTCGCCGACGGCATCCTGCCGTACCTGGCCGGCCCCCGGGCGCTCGCCGAGCACATCGTCCCGGCGGTCAACGCCGCGGCCGAGGCGGCGGGCCGTCCCGCGCCCCGGGTCGTGGCCCTCGTGCCGGGCGTGGTCACGTCCGGCGCGGACGCCGTGCGGGAGGCCTCGGCCGAAGCCCTCGCGCTCTACGAGCGGATCCCCTCCTACCGGCGGGTGATCGAGCTGTCGGGTGCCGAACGGGCCGCCGACCTGGCCCTGATCGGCGACGAGGAGACCGTGGCCGCGGGGATACGGCGCTACCGCGAGGCGGGGGCGACGGAGGTGGTGTTCACCGCGACGGAGGTGAACGGCGAGGAGGACCGTCGCCGCACCTGGAGGCTGCTCGGGGAGCTGAACAGGGCCTAAGGGGTGTCTCGTCGATCATGCCGGGTTCGCGGTGTTCGGTGCCTGATCCGGCCTGATCGACGAGACACCCCTTACTGAACGTTTCAGAATGAGTTCCGTGCAGGGACTTGGCGGTCGAGCTTGGTGGCGGCAGAGTGTTGCGGGTGTCGGATGATCTTGTGCCTGATGAGCT